>NZ_LPDI01000085.1:0-258295 GCF_001528895.1 Burkholderia sp. MSMB1078WGS
ACATCAAGGACCCGACGCAGAACATCGTGTGGGTCACGCCCGAAGGCGGCGGCGGGCCGAATTACCCGAACATGTAAGCTGCCGGAACCCTTCTCCCCCTTCTCGTCGAAAAAATCATCCTTTTGGTTGATTCAATCCATTGCCGCGGCTACCTAGAATCGGCTCGATCCTGTTCGACAACATGATTCGAAGCGCCCGTCGCTCGTCCGTGAGTCGCGCGTCGCCCAATATCCGTTTCCCGTAGCGGGATCGATCGTGCAATCGAACGGCAGATGCAGCGATTCCTGCTTCAAGGAGACCCTCGCGAATCAGTGAACCTCTACCTGCCGGCTCACGTAAAACAAACATCCATACCATGCATGTAGACGAAACCGCGACCTACTACACGGCAACCGCCAAGTACGACTTGAGCTTCCCGTCGCTGGAAGCCGATCTGGAAACCGACGTGGTCATCATCGGCGGCGGATTTTCGGGTATCCATACCGCGCTCGAACTTGCCGAGCACGGGCTCACGAATACGGTCGTGCTGGAAGCCCGCTATCTCGGATATGGCGGCTCCGGCCGCAACGGCGGCCATGTCATGGTCGGCGTCGGACACGACCTCGACGGTATCCGGCGCGACGTAGGCGAAGACGGCCTGAAGGCGATCTTCGCGCTCAACGAACTGGGGCCGCAGATCATGCGCGAGCGTATCGCCAGGTACGACATCCAGGCGGACATTCGCAGCGGTTATGGTTATCTGGCCTTCAATGCGCGTCAGGCCCGCACCCTCCAGCAATGGCAAGCCGAATTTTCGTCATTGGGATCACCGCACGAAATCCGCTACCTCGAAGGCAGCGAAGTGAAGCAAATCATCGGCTCGGACGTCTATCATGCAGCACTCCTTCATAATGGTTGCGGTCACGTTCATTCGCTGAACCTGCTGCTGGGTGAGGCACAGGTCGTATCGGAGCGCTACGGCGTGCGCATTTTCGAACACAGCCCCGCTCTGCAAGTCACCTATGGCGATCGCGTCCATGTCCGCACGGCGAAGGGCAACATTCGGGCTAAGCAACTGGTATGGGCAGTGGATGGCTTCAACAATCGCATCGAGCCCGAACTGCATCGAAAGACACTCGACGTCTGGGCGTTCAATTCGGTTACCGAACCGCTGCCGGCCGCGCTGATCGAGCAAATCAGCCCGATCCGTGGTGCGTACAGCGATATTCGACCGGTCATCGACTATTTCCGTGTCACTACCGACAACCGGCTGATGTTCGGCACCGCGCACCAGTTGCTCGAATACATGCCCAGCGACCTGTATGCGTTCTGCCGGGCTCGCATGCTGCAGATCTTCCCGTACCTGAACGACGTCAGGATCGACATGGCGTGGGGCGGCCCGCTGCCCTGCAGCCTGAAACTCTTTCCGCAACTCGGCACACTCGTCGACCGCCCGAATGTCTTCTACGTACAGGGCTACTCCGGTTTCGGCGTCACGCCCAGCCAACTGCTCTGCAAGATCCTGGCGGAAGGGATCATGGGCGGCTCCGAGCGCTATCGCCTGCTGAGCTCGATCAGCCATGCCTCGATCCCCGGCAAGGATCATTTCCGCGCGCTGCTGGTCAGTCTCGGCAAGCTTGCCCATCAGACGTCCGGCTATTTCCACGGGCGCCGTTGAGCGCCACTCGAAACTTCCCGTTCAGGAGCACACCATGTCCATGATTCCTCTCCAGCAAGGCAAAACCATCGCCGAACTCGCTTCGATCGGCAGCCTGACGGCCCTCGGAGGCGAGATTCTCGAAGGAGGCGACGTACAAGCGTACGCACACAGTACCTACGGTACCTTCACGGACCCGGTAAATGCAGGCTATTTCGGCACCAGCAAGGGCAAATACCGCCTCGTCTACCCGTTCTCGGAGCAGGCGACGATCATGCATGGCGAGGTGCGTATCACCGATGAATCGACGGGCGAGACTCGGCACTTCAAGGCCGGCGACTCCTGGTTCGTTACGAAGGGCACATCGACTATCTGGGAAGTCCTGACTGACGGCTACACGAAGCATTTCCTGCTGTTTGCCTGACGACACGCCGGTTCTTCGCATCCTTCAACGTCCATTTCTTTCGATGGATTTCCCATGACAGCGATTTCAATCCTGCCGGAAGTCACGGCCTTTCTTTCCCGCCCTCACGGCCACTACATCCACGGTCGCGCCGTCGAAAGTCGAGGCGAGCGCATTGCGGTCGTGAACCCGTCGAACGAACAGGTAATCGCCGATGTCGCCGACGCGACACGCGACGACGTCGATGCAGCGGTGGCATCAAGCCGCGCCGCGTTTGAAGGTGCATGGGGACGGACTACCCCGGCCGAGCGGGCGAATGTCCTGCTTCGGCTGGCCGACCTGTTCGAGAAGCATCGCGAGGAGCTCGCGCAAATCGAAACGCTGCAGTCGGGGAAGATCATCCAGATTTCGCGCGCATTCGAAGTCGACCAAGCCATCGGCTTTCTCAAGCACTACGCCGGCGCCGCCACGCGCATCCACGGCGAAACCATCACGCCGTCGCTGCCGTCAACCGCTCGACCGTACCGGCTACTTCGTGACGCCGACCGCAGTCCTCGTCGACGATCGCCGCGCGAAGATGCTCAGCGAGGAAACCTTCGGCCCGATCGCGACGTTCCTGGCCTATGACGACGAGGCAGAACTCGTGGACCTGTTCAACGACACACCGTACGGGTTGGCGGCAAGCCTGTGGACCAACGACCTCGGCAAGGCGATGAACCTGATTCCCCGAATCGAAGCAGGTACCGTTTGGGTCAACATGCACACGTTCCTCGATCCTGCGCTGCCCTTCGGCGGCGTCAAGGCATCGGGCATCGGCCGAGAATTCGGCGCGGCCTTCATCGACGATTACACGGAACTGAAGTCGGTCATGATCCGGCACTGAAGAACACCCGGCATCTCGCACTCAAGGGCCGGCGCTGCGAGACGCCGGCCCTTTGCATTCGTGCCACGATCAGAACGTGTGCTTGATTCCGACCGATACGGCCACTTGCGACGACGCATTTGCGCTACCCACGTAGGCCAACTGTGCGTAGTTTCGCATCGCGCCGGTCAGCGGGTCGATACCCAAACCGTCACCGGCCATCCTTTCATAGTTCACCGTCGCGTACAGTGCGGTCCGCTTGGACAGGCTGTAGATGCCGCCCACACTCACCTTGTGAATATCGGTCCGCGAATCGGTGGCCGATATCTTCGCGAGCGTATAGCTGTACGCGACGCCTGCCTGCAGCGCCGGCGTCACGTTGTAGAGCGCGCTGGCCTCGGCCGTGTCGAACCGGATATCGCTGACCGGCCCTGCAATCGCCGTCAGGTAGCGGCTGCCCAGCAGCTTCGCCTGCGTAACCGCAGTCGACAGGGTCAGCTTGTCGAACGCATAGCTGGCGCCTGCTCCGAACGTGCGCAGTTCGTCGCTGTCGTGCATCCCGCAGTAACTCGACGGACTTTGTCCGCAACTGAGTTCACCGATATACACCGTATCTCCACGCAGCCCGGCGGTCAGCGGATTGCGCATCGACAGATAGCCGGCCGCGGCCGAGAACGGACCGTTCGAATAGTTGATCGCCAACGCCCACGCGCGGTTCGTCGCAAATGCACCCGCCTGGTTGCCGAAGCTGAATGTACCGCCAAGCGACAGTCCCGAAAAGCTCGGGCTCAGGTATTTCACCGCATTGTTGACATTGAAGGCGGCATTGAGATTGTCGATATCGCCGAAATGTGCGCCGGCAGGCCCGGCCCAGGTATTGCTGACCGCAAACGGCGCCAACGCATCGGTATACGAATCGAACTGCCGCCCTAACGTAAGCGTACCCCATCGATCCGACTGGATTCCGACGATGGCAGTCGCGTCGAACAGGGCATTCTGCTCGAACAGCGCACCATTATTCGAGAGGAAATAGTTCCTCAGGTCGAAGATCGCACTGTATCCGCCACCGAGGCTCTCGGTACCCTTGAAACCCAGCGTGGTCGGCGCGACGTTTCCGCTCGTCATGCTTCACGCACGCTTTCCGGCGACACCGCCCGCCACCGATTGCTGCTGATTGTTGACGTACGTGATGCCGGTGTCGATCACACCGTATAGCGTGACGCTGCTTTGTGCATGAGAACTGCCGCAGGCAAGCATTGCTGCCACCGCGATCGCACCACCCTGACCTCCGCGACATGCCAGATCGAATAGACATGCTTTCATCAGTAGTTATCCTTAGTTTTTGGGACGCATGCCGACAGCTTCTTGCCGGCCCCGCCTGTCTGACTTTCCCGATTAGCCGCACTATCTCGCGGCTAGCCGCCGGTTCGGCGGAACGGATGACCGTCCCGCCGAATCGATTGTCCTGCACCGATCCACTACGCCGACATCAACCGTTTGGTTGATTTCGTGACCTGGACGGGTAAACACTTAAGGGGGAGTGACGTGGACAATGCCGCGGAAGCGGAATGCCGATACGAACGTAGGGGAATGACGGAGCGCGGAAACTGATGAATAGCGTATTGCTGCCGAGACGCACGGACCCCGGCAGCGAAGATCAATGAAAACCGTACTCGGACAATTTCGACACGAGCGTCGAGCGATTCGACACACCGACCTTATGGAAGATCTTCAGTACATGGGTCTTGACTGTTGCCACGCTGATATTGAGGCTCGATGCGATATCGTTGTTCGTAGTCCCCCGCATCATCAAATCGACCACATCGATTTCACGCGACGACAACAGGAAGCGTTGCGCCGCCTCCCGCTTGAGAGTCGGCGTACCGCGATTGCGCGCCCGGCAGAGATTGAACTCGATGTACGGCTGCATCGCATCGACTGCTGACAGGATCGCCGCATCGTCATCGCTATCGTGAAGCAGCAGCGACATGCCGCCGACGACGCGCCCCTCGTTCCGAAACAACATCTCCACGATGTCCGTATAACCATGCGCGCGAAGGAATCGAACATAGTGCTGATCCTCCGGACAGTGACCGACGCGCTGCGTCAGCACCGCACTGCGCACATCCGACAGGGCGACCCGATGAATCTCGAAGGGGTCGTACTTGCACATGCCGGTTTCGTATTGGCGATGGAACGTCTCGGGCACCTCGTGGCGCTGGAAATTACAGTAACCAGTGTTGTCGTCGACGAGATAGAACGCCACCGTCTTGACCCCGGTCGTCCGCGCCACGAAGTGAAGGGTCTCTTCCGCAAAGCGCGAATCCGCCGAGAACTGATTCCGCCGCCCCGCATTCGTCCACTCGCACTCGTGCATTTCAACTACACCTCGCTCAATAAACGCCCCAGATTCGCGTACAGCGCCGGGCGAGCCGATCTGAGCCACATCGCAAACGCGGCACCGACGACCGCAACCGCCAGGGTCGCGAACGGCACCAGACGCGCGACGATCGAGTCGCTGCCGCTGAGCAGGTCGATATGCGCAAATATCTGCCACAGACAGAAAAACGGCCCCAGCGACGCCAGCGCAGGCGCCACGAGACGCTGCCAGATCGACACGCCGCGGCTATTCTTCCAGAAAAATCCCAGCACGGCCAATGAAGCGAAACCCTGAACCGCAACGATGCCGACCGACGCCACGACGCTCGACCACGGGAGTACGCCCAACAGCGGATCGACATGCTTCACGGCACAAGCCGTCAGTACCGCCAACGCACAAGCCGTCTGCACCGCGCTGGCAACATAAGGCGTTTGCTGAGTCGCATGGGTGCGCGCCAGGGCAGGCCAGATCACACCCTCTCGCGCAAGCGAGAAGAAGTAACGGGAAATCGTATTATGAAAGCTGATCAATGCGGCGAGCAGGCTCGTGATCATCAGCACGCCCATTGCATCGGCCGCCCAGTTGCCCACCAGCTTCCCCGTCATCGCGAACCACATGTTGCCGGGATCCTTGCCGGCCTGCACGATCGCCTCGGCAGGACCGTAGGCGGTGATGATCATCCATACCGAGACGGCATACAGGCACATGATGACGGTGATCGCCATGTACGTTGCGCGCGGGATACTGCGCACCGGGTCCCGCGCCTCCTCGGAGTAGATCGCCGTGGTCTCGAAGCCCATGTACGAGCCGACGACGAACACCAGGGACGGTCCGAACCCTGCGGTGAACACGGTCGACGGTGTGAACGAACTGGGCGAGAAGCCCTGGGGGCCTCCATGAATGGCAACCGCGGCATCGAAGATCACGATGATGGCGATTTCGCATCCCATGAGCATGCAAAGGAACTTGCCGCTGAATTCGACGTTGCGGTAGCCAAAGTAATGCACGACGAGCACCACGGCTGCGGCCGAAATCCACCATGGCACGTGCACCGCAAAATGGGCTTCCGCCGACTGACTGATGAAGAAACCGACCAACGCATAGCAAGCAAGCTGCATCGCGTTGTAGGCCAGCAGCGCGAGGAACGCACCGCCGACGCCGGCAGGCCGGCCAAGGCCCGTCGCAATGTAGGCATAGAACGCCCCGGCGTTTTTCACGTAACGGCTCATCGCGGCGTACCCGACGCTGAAAAGCAGGTAAATCAGGCCAGCGAATACGAATGTGCCGGGAACGCCAATCCCGTTGCCGAGACTGATGCTCACGGGTATCACGCCGACAAGCGCGGTCAACGGGCCGTTGGTCGCAATGACCAGAAATACGATCGACAACATGCCGAGCGCGTTTTTCCTGAGCGCTGGCTTGCTTTGGACATCTCCCTTCATTTTCGACTGTCTCCTGAATCCACGACCTTCTCGATGAGGTCGGGTGAAGACCATTCTTCAAAGCCAAATCACCGCGCACAATCAACCGTTCGGCTGATTTTTTCTTTCAGTTTCCATACACCAGCAACCGCCGCCAGCCTTCGCCAGCAGCGGCGCGCCGCACGCCGATGCGCGAGCAGTGTAGCGAACATCCGTCGATGCGAACTTCGATCGAATGGGGCCGACGACTGGCTGCACACCGCAAACGCTGCACGTACGGGTCAAGCGCGAGCAGGCCGACCACGGTAAGCGCAGTAGCGTGACGACGGACGAGCATGGACGCCCCGAAGGTCAGGAGCGCGAAATCGACGAAATGCGAGTGGCGGAAGGCGGCAGACTCTCGATTGTCAATGCCATGGAGGAAGCCCTATTGCGCCGGTGCGTCCGCCAGGTCGCATTGCACGCAGCGATTACCCTCTGCGAGGCGATATTCTCCGGATCAATTGTTAGTTCGACATGGGGGAGAGACCTTCCCCCTTTGCTTCGCAAGAAGGCGGTGCCCGTGACAAACCGAACAAGGCAGTCAAGCCAGAAAATGTGGCGGAAGTCCGATCGTTAGTTCATCACATCACTCGTTTGTGCGCTGTGTGCACTACCGATGCCAATTGCGGTCTCCGTTGCCAATCCTCCGCTTCCGTCACGCCGCCGCGAATGCGAGAATCTGACTCGCGACAACACGTGGCGCCTCCTCCGGCATGTAGTGGCCGCAATTGTTGAATACGCCGCCATGAACGTCTCGAGCGACGAGGCGCATGGTGTCGAACAGCATCGATCCGACGCCCGTCTGCGCTCCAAACGCGAGCACCGGCATGTCTAGCTTGGTCCGGGCGCGCTGGCGGCTGTGTTCCAGCCCCTCGACACCGAGCATGTGCCGGTAATAGGAGAGCGCTGAGCGCGTCGCGCCAGGTGCGGCGTTCACTCTTACATACTCTTCGAGATCGGTGGGCATAATGGTCCATCCGCGAAGCGCTTTGACGCGGAACAGCCAGGCCAGGAATTCCCGCTCACGGCCCTGCAGCAAGATTTCCGGCAGATCCTCTAGACGGTTGAAAGCGAAATGCCACGTCTTGACATTGGCTTCTTCGGTCGGAATGCCTGCTGACGGGGGCGGCGAGATGCCGGGCAACGCCGCGTCGAAGACTGCGAGACGGCCCACGTCTTGCGGCCACTCGGCGGCATACGCATAGCCGATCCAGGTGCCGAGATCATGTCCCACGACGTCGATCGGACCATCGGACACCAGTTCCAGCGCTTCGACGAACCCGTGAATCTCGGCTGCCACCGTTCGCATGTCGTACCCGGCGGCAGGACGATCCGAATCTCCCATGCCTCGCGGATCGATGGCAATCACGCGTCGCCCCGCCGCGGTAAGCAGTGGCATGACATACCGCCATGCATACCAGCTTTGCGGCCATCCGGGCAGGAGCAACACTGGCGCGCCGCGACCACCCTCCACGAAATGCAGGCGCACGCCGTTCACTGTGGCAGTACCGTGATGAAACACACGCCAGAATTCGGTGGCATCAAACGGCGGGCATGTATCGGCCGCCGACGTGCAAATTACGCTCTGCTCCATGACAACTTTTCTCCTCTGCTCAATGTTGCGCCAACACACCGCCGGTGGGTAGCGCGAGTAACGGACGACTCATCGGTGCGATGGGCGCGGGCGACCGGGACGGAACTCGGTCGCAAAGACCATTGCCGCCACCATTGGCAAAGCAAAGCCGATCGCAGAAGCGAGCGGCCATCCGAGAGCGGAACCTGGGTTTCGACGCCATCGATCTTCGTCGTGACGTGCAGGCCCATGACCGACTCGGGATCGATCTTGTGAGCCGTCAGTAGTTCGGTGAGGCTGGCGTATTGCGGCGTGTCGTCGGCTTCTTCCGTTTGCTGCTGCTGGGCTACAGCATTGGGATCGGCAGCCTGTTCTTGCTGCTCGTCGGCTACAGGAGCAGCCTGCGCATCTTCATTGCGCGGTCGCTCTGCTTCCGTCGCGCCCGGGTTGTCCCAGAAGCTCTGAAACTGCGCTTCCTGACCGGCCGGGGCGCCCAGTTCTTGGGTAGTCCCTACAACATCGCTCATTTGCTCGCCTCAAATAAAAAAGCCACCCGAAGGTGGCTTGTGTTGGTGATGCGGTTCGTTATCGGTTGAGCTGATACCACTTACGCTTCTGTTCTTCCTGCGCCAACTGGATCTGGGCCATCTCGCCCGTTTGCTTGAGCTGCTCGAAGAAGCGCTCGAAGGCATCCCAGCACTGCAACGCGATGATCAGCCGTGTGTGCATCGTTTGATCCGACATCGGAACCTTACGCATCTGCGCAGTCAGCGTGTCGAGGACGTGCTGCTTCGCTTCTTGGAAGATTGCGGAATCGAGCAGTTCGGCAGCACGACCGCCGCGGACGACTTCTTCTTCAGGCGTCATTCATTACCTCAACGAATTCGATGCATCCCCAACCATACTTTTTGGCCCGTTTTGCAAATTCCGGATCATGGGTAAGCATCCATTCGCCTGCACCAGTAGGCCATACAAGCCAATGACGCCCAGGCTGTCGATCCTTATCAACTGCTTCCACGCTGAACCTCGCTCATATCCTTATTGACCATTGCGCCGGCATCGGCCATTGCGTCTTGCTTGAGCTGGCTCGCGACGATGCTGCCGATTGCGAAATGTCCTACTGGAACGACTGACCATGAACGACCAACAACAGAGCCGCGCTGATGCGCTGACGAGCCGCATGACCGAATTCGATGTCCTGCTGGACGGGTATCAGGAGGCATTGCAAGACGGGCCGCTGAAAGAACGGGCGCATGCTCGAAACGAACTGCGGCGCGCCTACAGAACCGCACTGCTCGCCGCATTCCCTGTCGAGCAGCCCGCAGAAGCGCCGTTCGTAGTCGACCAGAGCGACCCGTTATGGCCGAAGCATCTGTATGAAAACATGAAGGCGGCGCACGAAGTCTATGCAAATGATCCGCCTCCCGAGTCGGCGCCGATCCCTGCCAATGAGACAGGTGCGGAAGGGGCAGACCTCGCGGATTTTCTGGAACTGATCGATAACTATCAGTGCGCACAGAAGGATGGCACGGAAGACGAGCGAGCAAGGGCTCGCATCGCACTGATAGATGCCTATCGTGCAGTGCTATCCCGCTCCCCCGCTATGGCGTCAGCAGCGCCGGCCGACGAGGAACGCCAGAAACGTTACGCCAGATCGATGATGCTGTACGACATCGGCATCGCGATCTCCATTGCCGCAACCATATGCGGGGTAATCGGGATGGCCAGATGGCCTTTTCTAATCGCCACGGCAATCCTTTTGCCAACCGCGTTGGCGGTCTACGCATTAGCCAAGAAGATCAGCCCATACAAGTAAAGGTCACATGGAAGTCTTGCAACGGATACTAGAGATTAGCTGGAGGGAGTGGACCGTGAGCGATACATTCTTGTCGCCCGAAGAAGTGGCGGAATTGTCCGGCATCCGGACTGGCCGGAAGGGAAAGACGAGGGAGCAGCTACAGATCAATTGGCTGCGCGCGTCAGGGATTCCCTTTTGGACGAATGCCCGCGGTCGCCCGATCATCGCCAGGTCAGCAATAGAAGGTCGAAACGCAAAGGATTCGACGGATAAGCCGAAATGGCAACCGAAGGTGATGGCACTGGGGTGAGATCATGGGACGGAAGCCCACAAGAAACAAGAACCTTCCGCCTGGCATG
The DNA here is from genome assembly GCF_001528895.1 of Burkholderia sp. MSMB1078WGS. NCBI lineage: Bacteria > Pseudomonadati > Pseudomonadota > Betaproteobacteria > Burkholderiales > Burkholderiaceae > Burkholderia > Burkholderia sp. MSMB1078WGS. The sequence continues at coordinate 10,475 of NZ_LPDI01000085.1, forward strand.
CGGGCTCGTCACCGGGGGAAGATCACATACTACTACTACGACCATGGGGGAAAGCCGAGACGCGAAGAACCACTCGGCACTGATTTCGTTCTGGCAGTTAGGCGCTGGTCTGAGATCGAACAGGCCGAATTGCCGCGTTCGCTCGCTCCTACGATCAATGACGCGTTCACGGCCTATATCCGCGATATGTTGCCTCTGAAGTCACCTCGCAGCCAGAAGGACAACATTGAGCAGATTGCATTGCTGAAAGAATTCTTTGACGGCGCGCCTCTTGATGAGATTGAACCGGCACACGTCAAGCAATATATGCACTGGCGCCACAAGAAATCAGTCGAATGGTATCAGTCCAAGGGCCGTACTGCGCCGCCCAATGCAGGCCACGTCCGGGCTAATCGCGATGTTGAGGTCCTCAGTCACATGTTCAATTTCGCACGCGAAATCGGCATGACGAAGGCGCCTAACCCGTGCCTTGGAGTGCGCGTCAACAAAGAATCTGGGCGCGATGTGTATGTCGAAGATGAGTTATTCAGGAAGGTCTACGAGAAGGCGGACCAACCAACCCGTGACGCGATGGACCTTGCCTATCTAACCGGGCAGCGTCCGCAAGATACGCTCTTGCACGATGAACGAGACATCCGCGACGGCTACATGCACATCGATCAGGGTAAGACGGGGAAAAAGCTTCGCATGGAAGTCTCCGGGGCGCTGAAGGCTGTGTTAGACCGGATTCGAGCACGGAAGGCCGGATACCGAGTCGTGAGCACATTCCTCGTCGTCAACGAGATGGGACAGCGCATGACACTCGATACACTGCAACGGCGGTTTCGGGATGCTCGTCGGGCAGCCGGCGTCAAGGATGGCGACTTTCAGTTGCGAGATCTGCGGGCCAAGGCAGGCACCGACAAGACCGACATCACCGGCGACATTCGGCAGGCCCAGAAGCAACTCGGGCACACGTCCGTCACCATGACAGAGCACTACGTACGCAATCGGCGCGGGGACAAGGTGAAGCCAACCAAATGATGCTTTTGCGGAAAATGTGCAAATTTGCGGAAACTAATCGAGCCGTGCACTACGCGGCTCGGCCAGCTAAAAGCATTGTGGCGGAAGGCAGCCAGAGTCGAACTGACCCGGGAGTGTCTGACACCCCCAACCGGGTTTGAAGCCCGGCCGTACCACCGGATACGAATGCCTTCCGCAGGGAAAAAACCGAAAAGAACGACGAGCGCCTACGCCTGAATACCCACCCAACCGCTGTCAGGCCGCAGGTAGTGAAGATCGCGGCGGAAGCGAGTATACCCAACCCGATCGAAGAACTCGAGAATCTGGATCGCGCGCTTGCGACCGAGCCCCGTCGCATCGCGGAACGTCGCGGCATCGAGCCCGCCGCCGCGCGACGGTGCGAGATGTGCGACCAGTTCCGCCAGTTCGCGTGCGACGTCCGCATGATAGAACAGGTCGCGCACGACCTGATGCACGTCGCCGCGCCGTGCGAGCTTGCGCAGCAGCGTGCGCACCGCGTCCTCGGCAGCACCCGTGTCGCGGGCCAGGTCGCGCACCCACGGCGGATCGAAGCGCCCCGCGTGGATCAGCGGCAGCAGTTGCTGCGCCAGCGCTTCCTCGCGCGGCTCGAGGCTCACGGAATGCGACGGCAGATGCAGCCACGGCCCGCTGCGCGCGACTTCGCCGCCCGCCGCCAGCGCATCGACGAGCGCGCGCCACAGGGCATCGCCGACGAGCGGCGCAGCCATCCGCCGCAAGCGTGCGGCGTCGAGCCCCTGCTCGTCGGGCACGCGCTCGTGGTACGCACGCAGCGTATCGACCGCCCGCGTCTGCAACGCACGCCAGTGCGCATGCGAAATCACCGCACCTTCGTTCGACGCGGCATCGCGTCGTCCGATCGCCAGCGCATCGTCGGGCAACACCAGCGCATCGGGTGCGAATCCCGTCAGATGCGTGAGCGTCGCGCGCGCAATGCCGAGCGGCGCCTGCGCGAGCAGCGCATCGAGGCGTCCTTCGTCGAGCCACGCCGCGAGCGCATCGAGCCATGCGCGGCGCGCAGGCGTGCGGCGCTTGCGTGCCGGCCCGAACGGATCGAGCACCCGGCCGCCGCCGACGGTACGCGTCGCCTGCGGATTGCGGACGATGAAACGGTCGCCCGGCAGCGCGAACACCGGCTCGTCGAATACCAGTTGCACGCGCATCCGCTGGCCGGCCGCGAGCGTGTCGCCGTCGAGCAGCGCGACATGGGCCACGCGATGCAGCGTGCCGAGATGCACATGCAGCGGCGCCCAGTGAGTCAGCGTCAGCCCCGCGTCCGCGAGCAGCGTCAGGTCGACGTCCAGACGCGGCGACGTCGCGACGAGCCGCGCATCGGCGACGGTGTCGCCGCGCTCGACGTCGGCCTTGTCGACGCCGGCCAGGTTCAGCGCGCAGCGCTCGCCCGCGCGCCCGGCATCGACCGGCCGGTTCTGCGCATGGATGCTGCGCACGCGGGCCGCGTCGCCCGTGCGCACGATCGCGAGCGTGTCGCCCGTCGCGACGCGGCCCGCGAATGCGGTACCGGTCACGACGGTGCCTTGCCCGGCGAGCGTAAACACGCGATCGACCGCGAGCCGGAACAGCCCGTCGTCGCGACGCGCACGCCACGCGGTCGCCGCGTCGGCCAGATGCTGCTTCAACGCGGCGACGCCCGGATCGCCGGCCACCGTGGCACGCGTTTCGAAGATCGGCACGCCGGCCAGCGTCGAATCGTGCAACCACGCGGCGATCTCGTCGCGCGCCTCGGCAACGCGTGCGGCATCGACGCGATCGCATTTCGTCAGCGCGACGGCGCCATGCGTGACGCCGAGCAGTTGCAGGATCGCGAGATGCTCGCGCGTCTGCGGCATCACGCCGTCGTCGGCGGCAATCACGACGAGTGCGAAGTCGATGCCGCATGCACCGGCCGCCATCGTGTGAATCAGTTTCTCGTGGCCCGGCACGTCGATCAGGCCGAGCACGTCGCCGTTGTCGAGCGGCGTATACGCGTAGCCGAGCTCGATGGAGATGCCGCGCGCCTTCTCTTCCTTCAGCCGATCGGTGTCGACGCCCGTCAGCGCCCGCACGAGCGTTGTCTTGCCGTGGTCGATGTGTCCAGCGGTCCCGACGATCATGCGGCCGGCCCCGCGAGCGGCACGCATTGCGCGGCGAACGCCGCTTCGTCGGCCGCTTCGAGGCAGCGCAGATCGAGCCGCAGCGCGTTGTCGCCCACGCGGCCGATCACCGGGCGTGGCCATTCGCGCAGGCGTTTTTCGAGCTGCACGAGCGCGCGGCCGCTGCGCTTGCCGTCCGCGGCGCGAACGACGAGCCCGGCGCTCGGCAATTGATCGACCGGCAGCGCACCGCTGCCGATCTGGCTGAACATCGGCTCGACCGTCACGTCGAAACCGCTGCCGAGCGCCGCCTGCAACACCGGGCGCATGCGTTCGGCGGCTTCGGCAATGTCGCGCTGCGGGCGCGTCAGCAGACGCAGCGTCGTGAGCCTGTCGCGCAGGAATTCAGGCGACTGATACAGGCGCAGCACCGGTTCGAGTGCCGCGAGCGTCAGCTTGCCGACGCGCAGCGCACGTTTGAGCGGATGCTTCTTGATCTTCGCGATGAGCGCCCGATCGCCGACGATCAGGCCGGCTTGCGGGCCACCGAGCAGCTTGTCGCCGCTGAACGTGACGACGTTCGCGCCGGCAGCGACGGTTTCCTGCACGGTCGTCTCGTGCGGCAAGTCCCATTGCGACAGGTCGGCCAGCGTGCCGCTGCCGAGATCGACGGCGACCGGCACCCCGTGCTCGCGCGCGAGCGGCGTGAGCTCGGCGAGCGTCGTCTCCTTCGTGAAGCCGCTGATCGCGTAGTTGCTGCAATGCACCTTCATCAGCAGCGCCGTGCGCGAGCCGATCGCATCCGCGTAGTCGCGCAGATGCGTGCGGTTGGTCGTGCCGACTTCGCGCAGCTTCGCGCCGGCACGGCTCATGATGTCGGGGATGCGAAACGCGCCGCCGATCTCGACCAGCTCGCCGCGCGACACGACCACTTCCCGCTTCGTCGCAAGCGCCGACAGCGTCAGCAGCACGGCCGCCGCATTGTTGTTGACGATGGTCGCGGCTTCCGCGCCCGTCAGCTCGCACAGCAGATCGTCGATCAGGTCGTCGCGGTCGCCGCGGCGGCCGGTGGCGAGATCGAACTCGAGGTTGACGGGCCGCGTGAGGGCGTCGACCACGGCACGCACCGCATCGTCGGGCAGCAACGCTCGCCCGAGGTTCGTATGCAGCACGGTGCCGGTCAGGTTGAACACGGGGCGCACGGCGCCCGCGCTCTGTGCGGCCAATGCGTGCGCGACGGCCGCGGCGATGCGCGGCTCGTCGAGCGGCTCGGCCGCCGCGGGATCGTGCTGTGCCGCCGTGCGCCAGCGTTCCAGTTCGGCGCGCACGGCATTGAGCACGCGCGTGCGGCCATAGTCCGCGACGAGCGGCTGCAGCGGCGCCGACGACAGCACGCGCTCGACCGACGGCACGCGCGCCAGCACGGCATTCAATTCATTCACACCCGGTTCGGTCACGTCGTTGTAGCTCCAGTCTCATGCTCCGCAGTCGGCCGGGGCCGGCGCTCGCGCGCCGCCACGGCCCCGTGCCGTCAGTCCGCCTCGCGCGAGACGTCGGGCCACAGCAGCGGGTTCGGCGAACTGCGCTGGTAGCCGGCCTCGTTCATCAGCAGGTCGAGCGTGAGGCTTGCGAGATCGTCCGCCAGCGGCTCGAACTCGTAGTCCTTCTCCTGATAGCCGATCTTGCGATAGGTCTTGCACTCGTCGCACGATTCGGCCTTGATGGCTTCGCTGCCGCCTTCGATCCCGTGATACGCGATGCCCTTCGTCGAATCGCAGTGCGAGCACTTGGTGCGCACCATGTGCCACTCGGTCGTGCACAGCCCGCACTGCAGGAAACGGTAGCCCTGGTACTGGCCGCCGACCCGAACGACGCTCGCGACCGGATGCGTGCCGCACACCGGGCACAGCCCCGGCTGGTCGAGATACGGGACATCGGCCGGCGTCACGCGGCTCGCGAGATCGGTCCACGCGACCTGCAGCGCGGCCATCAGGAACGGCGCGGTGGCCGGATCGACCTCCGCGAAGCGCAGCGCGAGGATCGCATCGGCCTGCGCGTCGAGTTCGGCGGGCGCCGTCAGGCGCAGCCGGTCGAGCAGCTTCGCGAGCTGCGGATTGACGAGCCCGGCGCTTTCGACGCGATCGAGCAGTTCATACAGCACGGCGCGCCACCGCGAATCGCGCTGGCCGTCGAGCGCCGGCACGAGCGGCATCGAATGTTCCTGCGCGCGTGCGATCGCTTCCTTCGACGGCAGCGGCAGCTCCAGCGTCTGCAGCGTCGCGTGCTGCGCGTCGGCGACGGTGGCCATCAGCCGCAGATAGCCGCTGATCGGGTTCAGGTCGGCAAGCTTGCGCAGCCGCGCGGCGCGCGCCGCGAACGCGGTCGCACGCTCCGGCAGGCGAAAGCGCGGAATGGCCGAATGATCGAGTGCCGAGATCTCGGTCGGCTCCAGAATGCGTTGTGTCACGAAAATGTCTTCCAAAAAACGAAGCGCCGACGAATCGGCGCTTTCGGGCGATTCCGGCGGTTGGCGGAACGATACGCCGCAATCGGCGTACCGCCCCGCTCCGCTGCGTTACTTCACGCTTTCACGGAACCACTTCGGGTGATGCTTGCGGGCCCAGCCCAGCGTGACGGTGCCCCGCACCATCGCGCCGATCGAACCCTTCACCCACAACGCCGCGTAAATGTGCACGATGATGCTCGCGATCAGCACGAAGGCCGCCACGGCATGCACGACAGCGGCCGCGCGAATGATCCCGATCGGGAAGTAGAACGAGAAATAGCGCCGCCAGATCACGACTCCCGACAGCAGGAGCAGCAGCAGGCACGCCACCAGCGTGAAGAATAGCAGCTTCTGCCCGGCGTTATAGCGCCCGACCGGCGGCAGCTTGTCTTCCTGGTTGGTCAGCACGTCGCCGATCTGCTTCAGCCACTGCCGGTCGTCCGCGTCGAGCGCATTGTGGTGCCAGAAGCGCACGACGAGGATCGCGAACGACACGAACATCACGAGGCCGACGAACGGATGCAGGATCCGCGTCCACTGACCGCCGCCGAACAGCGCGGTGAGCCAGAACATCGACGGATGGAACAGCGCGAGCCCGGACAACGCGAGCAGCACGAACGTGATCGCGGTGATCCAGTGGTTCGTGCGCTCGTTCGGCGTGTAGCGGACGATCAGGTTGGGGTCGTCGTGGTTCATTTCGCGTCCTCCTTGATGCGTCGCGCTTCGTCGCGCGCGGCCGATTCCTCTTCGTCGCTCACCTCGTTCGGACCGACGCGGACGTAGTGGAAGAATCCGGCCAGCGCGGTCAGCGCGAGGCCGGCGACCGCGAGCGGTTTCGCGATGCCTTTCCACAGCTTCACCATCGGGCTGATCGACGGATTGTCGGGCAATCCGTGATACAGCGACGGTTTGTCCGCGTGGTGCAGCACGTACATCACGTGCGTGCCGCCGACGCCCTGCGGGTCGTACAGCCCCGCATGCTCGAAGCCGCGCTCCTTCAGGTCCTCGATGCGCTCGGCCGCGTGCTGCTTCATGTCCTCCTTGGTGCCGAACACGATCGCGCCCGTCGGGCAGGTCTTCACGCAGGCCGGTTCCTGGCCGACCGCGACGCGGTCGGAACAGAGCGTGCACTTGTACGCGCGATGATCCTTCTTCGAGATCCGCGGCACGTTGAACGGGCAACCGGTCACGCAGTAGCCGCAACCGATGCAGTTCTCCTCGTGGAAATCGACGATCCCGTTGTTGTACTGCACGATCGCGCCCGGCGACGGACACGCCTTCAGACAGCCCGGATCCTCGCAGTGCATGCAGCCGTCCTTGCGGATCAGCCACTCGAGGTCGCCCGCCGGGTTCTCGTATTCGGAGAACCGCATGACCGTCCACGAATGCTCGGTCAGGTCGGCCGGGTTGTCGTACACGCCGACGTTGGTGCCGACTTCGTCGCGCAGGTCGTTCCACTCCATGCACGCCGTCTGGCATGCCTTGCAGCCGATGCACTTCGATACGTCGATCAGCTTCGCGACGCTCCCGGTCACCGGTTCGCGCACCGTGGGCGGTGGCGTCGTGGTGGCCGAAACCCGCTTGATATCCAGCGATTGCAATGCCATCTCTCCCCCTTACGCCTTTTCGACCTTCACCAGGAACGACTTGAATTCCGGTGTATAGGAGTTGCCGTCGCCCACGGACGGAGTCAGGGTATTGGCGAGATAGCCGGGCTTCGTCAGGCCCTTGAAGCCCCAGTGCAACGGGACGCCGACCGTCTGGACCTTCCTGCCGTCGATCGTCAGCGGCTTGATCCGCTTCGTGACGAGAGCGACCGCGACGATGTAGCCGCGCTTGGACGACACCTTCACGCGCTCGCCATGCGCGACGCCGACTTCCTTCGCGAGGTCTTCGCCGATCTCGACGAATTGCTCGGGCTGGATGATCGAGTTCAGCCGCGCATGCTTGGTCCAGTAGTGGAAATGCTCGGTCAGCCGGTACGTCGTCGCGACGTGCGGGAACTCGGACACCTTGCCGAACGATGCCCGGTCGTCCGGGAACACGCGGGCGGCCGGGTTGTTCAGCGCCAGCGGGTTGCCCGGGTGCAGCGGGTTCGCGGCGAGCGGCGTCTCGAACGGCTCGTAGTGCTCGGGGAACGGACCTTCGTTCATCCCCGCGCGGGCGAAGAAGCGCGCGACGCCTTCCGGGTTCATGATGAACGGCCCCATCCCGTTTTCGGGCGGTTCGTCGACCTTGAAGTCCGGCACGTCGACGCCCTTCCACGCGCTGCCGTTCCAGCCGATCAGCTTGCGGGTCGGGTCGAACGGCTTGCCGGCGACGTCGCACGATGCGCGGTTGTACAGAATCCGCCGGTTCGCCGGCCATGCCCACGCCCAGTTCAGCGTCTGACCGATGCCGGTCGGGTCGGAGTTGTCGCGGCGCCCCATCTGGTTGCCGGCCTGCGTCCACGCGCCGCAGAAGATCCAGCAGCCGCTCGCGGTCGTGCCGTCGTCCTTCAGTTGCGCGAACGCGGCGAGCTGCTCGCCCTTCTTCACGAGCGTCTTCGCCGGATCCTTCGGATCGGGCAGATCGGCGAGCGCTTTCCCGTTGAACTCCATCGCCAGCTCCTCCGGCGTCGGGCTTTCCGGGTTCGCGTACGGCCAGGTCAGGTTCACGATCGGGTCCGGGTACTTGCCGCCGTCCTTCTGGTACATCTTGCGCATGCGCAGGAACAGCCCCGACATGATCTCGAGGTCGCTCTTCGCTTCGCCCGGCGGCTCGGCGCCCTTCCAGTGCCACTGCAGCACGCGGCTCGAACTCACGAGCGAGCCATCTTCCTCCGCGAAGCAGGTGGTCGGCAGGCGGAACACCTCGGTCTGGATCTTCGACGCATCGACGTCGTTGTAGTCGCCGTGAGGTTTCCAGAACTCGGACGTCTCGGTCGCGAGCGGATCCATGATCACGAGCCACTTCAGCTTCGCGAGACCTGCCGCCGTCTTCACCTTCGACGGCGCCGCCGCGAGCGGATTGAAGCCCTGGCAGATGTAGCCGTTCATCTTGCCGGCATTCATCAGCTCGATCGCCTGCAGCAGGTCGTACTGCTTGTCCAGCTTCGGCAGGTAGTCGTAGGCCCAGTTGTTCTCGGCGGTGGCCGCGTCGCCCCACCACGCCTTCATGAAGCTGACGTGGAATGCCTTGTAGTTCTTCCAGTAGCTCAACTGGTTGGGCCGCAGCGGCAGCTGCACGCGCTTCTTGATGTACGCGTCGAAGTCCTGCTCGGCCTGCATCGGCAGCGTCATGTAGCCCGGCAGCAGGTTCGACATCAGCCCGAGGTCGGTCAGCCCCTGGATGTTCGAGTGGCCGCGCAGCGCGTTCATCCCGCCGCCGGCGATGCCGATGTTGCCGAGCAGCAGCTGCACCATCGCGCCGGTGCGGATGATCTGCGCGCCGATCGAGTGGTGGGTCCAGCCGAGCGCGTACAGCACCGTGCCGGCGCGGCCGGGAACGGCCGTGGTCGCGAGCATCTCGCACACCTTCAGGAACTTGTCCTTCGGCGTGCCGCACGTCTGCTGGACCATGTCCGGCGTATAGCGCGCGTAGTGCTGCTTCAGCAGGTTGTAGACGCAGCGCGGATGCTGCAGCGTCGGGTCGACCTTCACGAAACCGTCGTCGCCACGCTCGTAATCCCAGCTCGATTTGTCCGGGTACGCGTGCTTCTCCGCGTCGTAGCCGGAATAGATGCCGTCGTTGAACGCGAAATCCTCGCGCACGATGAACGTGAAGTCCGTGTAGTTCTTCACGTACTCATGCTGGATTTTGTCGTTCGTCAGCAGATAATTGATGACGCCGCCCAGGAAGACGATGTCGGTGCCGGTGCGGATCGGCGCGTAGTAATCGGCCACCGAGGCCGTACGCGTGAAGCGCGGGTCGACGACGATCAGCCGCGCCTTGCGGTGCGCCTTCGCCTCCGTTACCCACTTGAAACCGCACGGATGGGCCTCGGCTGCATTGCCGCCCATCACGAGAATCACGTCCGCGTTCTTGATGTCGACCCAATGGTTCGTCATCGCTCCACGGCCAAACGTCGGGGCAAGACCTGCCACCGTCGGGCCATGTCAGACACGCGCCTGATTGTCGAATGCGAGCATCCCGAGACTGCGGATGGTCTTGTGCGTCAGGTAGCCGACCTCGTTGCTGCCCGCCGACGCGGCCAGCATGCCGGTCGTGAGCCAGCGGTTGACCTTCGCGCCGTCTTCGGCCGTCTCGACGAAGTTCGCGTCGCGGTCGGCCTTCATCAGCTTCGCGATGCGGTCGAGCGCGTCGTTCCACGAGATGGGTTCCCACTTGTCCGAGCCGGGCGCCCGATACTCGGGATGCGTGAGGCGGTTCGGGCTGTGGATGAAGTCGATCAGGCTCGCGCCCTTCGGGCACAGCGTGCCGCGATTGACGGGGTGGTCGGGATCGCCTTCGATGTGGATGATGCTCGGCTGCGCATTCTTCGCCCCGTCGCCGAGGCTGTACATCAGGATGCCGCAACCCACTGAGCAGTAAGGACAGGTGTTGCGCGTTTCGACTGTGCGCGCCAGTTTGTACTGTCGGACCTCGGCCAGCGCTTCGGACGGAGAAAAGCCCATCAGGGCAAGACTCGATCCGGCAAGCGACGTGGCCGTCACCTTCAGGAACTGGCGCCGGGACATTTGTAGCATGGCGGTCTCGGCGTTATTGTGGGGTGGGGTGAAACTGAAAGGAATTATAGACAGTTCAGGCAACTATGATCGAATCCTCGGATCAATACCGATTTGTCCGACCAACTCTGCGATGATCCGCGTTCCGCGCGCAACCGACCCGTCATGAAACGACAGATCACTTCCGAAGCCACCCGTCTCGCCCAGCAGCAGGCCAACTGGGCCCTCACCGCGTTCAAGCGCTTCTCGTCCGACCGCTGCTCCGCGATGGCCGCGGGCATCGCGTTTTTCTCCGCGTTCTCGCTCGCGCCGACCCTCGTGATGGTGATCGCGGTGGCCGGCTGGTTCTACGGCGACGACGCCGCGCGCGGCCAGGTGTTCGAACAGGCGCACCAGTTGATCGGCGACGACGCGGCGGCCAGTATCCAGACGATCGTGCAGAACGCGCACCGCGCGGGCGAGCGCGGCGGCCTCGCCACGCTGATCTCGTTCGCCGCGCTCGCGATCGGCGCGTCGGCCACGTTCGCGTCGCTCAGCGCGGCGCTCAGCGTGATCTGGCCGGCCACCGAAAGCCGCTGGTCGAGCATGCTCGGGCTGGTGCGGGTGCGGCTGATCTCGTTCGGGCTCGTGCTCGGCGTCGCGTTCCTGCTGATCGTGTCGCTCGTGCTCGACACCGCGATCACCTTCATCGGCACCTGGCTGCTGGGCAATTCGCCGTACGTGGTCGTCACGAACTTCGTGCAGTTCTTCGTCGGCATCGCGGTGCTCGCGGCCGCGTTCGCTTCGTTGATGAAATTCCTGCCCGATGCGCGCGTCGCGTGGCGCGACGCCGCGATCGGCGGCATCGTGTCGGCGATCCTGTTCTCCGGCGGCAAGAAGCTGTTCGCGCTGTATCTCGCGCATGCGGGCACCGCGAGTGCGTTCGGCGCGGCCGGTTCGTTCGCGGTCCTGCTGATGTGGCTGTACTTCTCCGCGATCGTGCTGCTGCTCGGCGCGGAATTCGCGGCAGCCCGCGGCGACGCGCATCGGCCGGCCGAGCCTGCGGCGCCGGCCGCGTCCGCTCAAGCCGCCCATCAAGCCGGTCAAGCCGAGCATCGCCCGCGCGACGACTGATTTGCCCGCCCTCTGAAAACGGCCGTGCGTCGGTCTCGCGCGCCCCGCACACGCGCTCGCGCCTTTGCCATCCCGGCATTCGCCGCGCATTCATGCAGCGTCGGCGCCATCTCGACACATCGACGCGCACGCACCTGCAACGGCAAACGTTTGCACACCCTCGTTTTCCTGCTGTAACGGGCCGAAACGGGGGGTCTGCCGACATGTGCGTCAACTACTGAAACAATCGCGGCGCAGCAATTGTCAACTGTTTCATAAACAGGAACAGTCGTTGATGTGCTTGATATATATGGACTTTTTCCCGCTGTTACCTTTTCGAGACACTTTATTTTTTAAGCTTTCTTGCGTGTATGGCACTGAGCTATTCTCCAATCCGCAACAAATAACGATGAATCACTTGCGTGGAGAAACTCAACGATGAAGAAACTTGCTCTCTCGACCCTCTCGCTCGCCCTGCTGGGCGCGGCCGGCGCTGCTCAAGCTCAGTCGAGCGTGACGCTGTACGGCGTGATCGACACGTCGATCACCTATGTTCACGGCAACGATGGTCAAGGTAACAATTCGTGGTCGATGGGTAGCGGCAACCTGCAAGGCAGCCGCTTCGGCCTGAAGGGTTCGGAAGACCTCGGTGGCGGCCTGAAGGCGATCTTCCAGTTGGAAAACGGCTTCAACTCGGCATCGGGTGCACTGGGCCAAGGCCAGCGCATGTTCGGTCGCCAGGCTTTCGTCGGTCTGCAAAGCGACCAGTACGGTACGCTGACGCTGGGTCGCCAGTACGACCCGCTCGTCGACCTGGTTCAGGCAGTCACGGCTGACAACTACTTCGGCAGCGTGTTCGCCACGCCGGGCGACGTCGACAACAACGACAACAGCCTGCGCGTCAGCAACGCGATCAAGTACACGTCGCCGGTGTTCGCCGGCCTCCAGTTCGAAGGCATGTACGCTCTCGGCGGCGTCGCAGGCTCGACGGGCAAGGGTCAGACGTGGGCGGCAGCTGCAGCCTACAACAACGGCCCGCTGGGCGTGGCTGCAGGTTACTTCCACGCGAACAACGCATCGGCGCTCACGGCTGGCAAGCGCACCGGCTGGGCAGGCACGTCGGACGAGATCTTCGACAGCCCGGGCAGCAGCTTCATCAACAACGCGTTCACGTCGTCGACGTCGATCGGCATCGCGCAAGTGGCCGCCCAGTACGCGTTCGGCCCGGTGACGGTCGGTGCCGGCTACAGCAACGCCCAGTACAAGGCTGACGGCGCCTCGACGTTCGGCACGAACCAGAAGTACAACACCGGTCGCGGGTTCGTCACGTATCAAGCATCGGCACCGCTGCTGCTGGGCCTCGGCTACATCTACACGAAGGGTAGCGGCGACAACAACGCCAAGTACCATCAGGTTTCGCTCGGCGCGGACTACTCGCTGTCGAAGCGTACGGACATCTACCTGGTTGGCGCGTACCAGCACGCAAGCGGCCACAACGCCGATGGCAGCGATGCGCAAGCGTCGATCGGCTCGTACGGCATCGCCGGCAAGAGCTCGCAGGAAATCGTCGCACTCGGCCTGCGTCACAAGTTCTAAAAACGAAGTATCCGGCGTGCATGGCGTCTCCGACGCCTTGTCGCCGACCTGGAAAGCCAGCCCCGGTTTCGGCCGCGGCTGGCTTTTTTTCGTCCGTCTCCTGCAGGCGCGGCCGACACCGCCCGCAGGACCTCCGCGCCAAAGGCGAGGCCCGACATAGGTCGGCGCGCCGGCAGCGGCGCCTGGCGGCTGCAATGCATCCGCAACACCGTTTCCGATGTCAGGAGAGGTCGCCGTTTCTCGGTTGAGCGACTACCATCCGCATAGCCGGCGTCGCCCGGCTCGACCGATGCGAAATTTGTGCGCGCCGCGCGTCGATTCCGGCGGGCGTCGTCCGTCGTATCGATGGCGGCACACGGTTTGCCCCGGCCCCATACAGACAGGAGACTCGTCATGACGATTCAGAAAATCACGCCTTTTCTCTGGTATTCGACGCAAGCCGAAGAAGCAGCGGCCTTCTATGCCGGCATCTTTCCGGACTCGCGCATCGTGCGCGTCACGGCCGTACCCGGCACCGACGGCACGCGGATGGTCGAATTCGAGCTGTTCGGGCAGCCATTCTTCGCGATGAGCCACCCGAGCACGGAGGCGTTCAACCACGCGATCTCGCTGCTCGTCAGTTGCGCGGACCAGGCGGAACTCGACCGCTACTGGAGCGCCCTGCTCGACAACGGCGGCACGGCCGACGGCTGCGGCTGGCTGAGGGATCGTTATGGCGTGTCGTGGCAGATCGTTCCGGAAGCGCTCATCCCGATGATGGCCGACCGCGACACGGTCAAGGCGGGGCGCGTGGCCGCCGCGATGATGCAGATGACCAAGTTCGACGACGCCGCGCTGAAGGCCGCCTTTGCGGGCACGGCGGGCTGACGACAGGGGCGGCCGGCGCTCGCGTGACGCCGCGTGCTGTCGCGCCTTCGTCAGCAGGATGGCGATCGTGATCGACCACCAGCGGCTCGACGATGCCGGGCTTCCAGATCGCGGCGCAGCTAGTCGCCTAACTGCAGTTCGCGTCGCGCCCGATGACGCCACGGCACCACGTCGCCGAGCGCGATGACGGTGATCTCCAGCGCACGCACACCGTCTCGACCGGGCAACGCCGACGCGCCGAGCAGGTCCGACATCAGCGCGCCGCTTCGTCCGGGCGCACCGCGACCGTCGCCAGCAAATCGATGTCGCCGCGCAATTTCAGGCCGCCGTCGAGCGTCGATCCGAACGGGTGGATCGCTTGCGGCATCGCACCGGGCTGCCGTTCGATCGCGGCGCGCGCGGCGGCGACCCGGCCGGCGATGTCGTAAAGGAAGAGGTCCGTCACGATGGCGAACCTGGCGACGCGCTCGCTACGGAACGCGACGAAACAGCGCCTCGCGCGCAAGAAGGTCGTCGCCCGGCGATGCGCATATGGATGCGAATGTGCGGCATACGATCGGCCCATCGTGCGTCGGGCCGCCCGTCATTGCCACGCCGGCCGTTCGCTGCCGCGCGATTTGCGCGGCGCAATAAAAATCCCCGCACGCTGTCGCGTACGGGGATCGCGGGACATCGCAACGGCTGCCGACTTGCATTCGGCAGTCGTTGCGCGGCATTACGCTGCCGCGTCCTTCAGCTTCTTCAGCGCACGTGCCTTCACGCGCACGCTGGCCGGCTTCGCCGGGAACCAACGCTCTTCGCCCGTGAACGGATCCTTGCCGAAGCGCTTCTTCTTCGCCGGCACGACTTGTGCCGTGATCTTCAGCAGACCCGGCAGCGTGAACTCGCCTGCGCCCTTCTTGTGAACCGAGCCCAGCACGACGTTCTCGAGTGCGGCGAGCACTGCCTTGACCGCCTTCACTTCGACAGCTGCGCGCTCAGCGATGTGCGTTGCGAGCGATGCCTTCGTGAACTTGTCCTTCAGCGGCGTCGGAGCAGCCGGTGCTGCCTTCGCGACAGCCTTCTTGGCCACTACTTTCTTCGCGGGCGCAGCCTTTTTGGCAGCCACTTTCTTGGTGGCCGGTGCGGCAGCCTTCTTGGCCACCTTTTTTGCGGAAGTCGCCATGTTTCTCCTACCAGGTGTGGTCGTTGGATACACGAAGCGTGCAACGCGCGCGCTTCAACGCCGGATTCTACAAGCGCCTTGACGCTTCGTGCAGTACTTTTATGCGTTTTCACGGGGTTTCCCGCAGGTTTTGTTGCGCGCGACCGACTTCGTCGACGCTCGAGCGTGAAAAAACGCCTTCACGTATACGTCCGAACGCGAATTACGTTCGATATTTGCGCACCTATACTGGGCTCGCTCAATGCCCGGATGCCTCCATGCGCGAAGTCAGATACGTCAAAGGACTCGACGGCCTGCGAGCCCTCGCCGTCATCCTCGTTTTCCTGTCCCACAAGGGCCATGTCCTTGCCGTCGACGTCGGCAAGCTTGGCGTGTGGACGTTTTTCCTCATCAGCGGATTCCTGATCGTCGGCGAGCTGCATCGCAACCGCCAGGCGGTCGAGCGCGGCACCATGACGCGTCGCCACGCGCTGGCGCTGTTCCTGGCGAAGCGCGCGCTACGGATCTTTCCCGTGTATTACCTGCTGCTCGCGGCGCTCGCGATCGCGCACGCGCTGTTCTACCAGCGCGGCGTCAACCTCGGGCTCGCGTGGCACGCGGCGTTCCTGTCGAATTACTGGATCGGCGTCGTCAAGGACGGTTGGCCGGGCTCCACGTCGCACTTCTGGAGCCTCGCCGTTGAACAGCAGTTCTATCTGATCGCCCCGCTCGCGCTGCTCGCGCTGCCCGCCGCGCGACACGTCGCGCTCGGCGTCGCGGCCGTCGCGCTGTGCGCGCTCGCGCATCTCGCGCTCTACCTGTCGGACGCGTCGCCGGTGCTGATCTACGCGTTTTCCCCGTGGAATTTCGCGTTGATCGCGCTCGGCGGCGTCGGCGCGATGGCGCTCGCCGATCGCGCCGACGCCACGCGCCGCGTGCCGCCCGCCTGGCTCGGCGCGGCCGGCGTCGCGTTCTTCCTCGTGCTGCCCGCCTGCACGGCGTTGCCCGATGCGGTCGCGGGGCTCGCGGATCTCGGCCTGTCCGTGTCGCTCGGCGCGCTGATGCTGTGGATCGTCAGCGAGCCCGAGCATCCCGTCGTCGCGCTGCTCGACTGGGCGCCGCTCGCCTATCTCGGCACGATCAGCTACGGCTTCTACCTGTTCCACAACCTGATTCCGGCGCGCTTCGGCGTGCTGCCCGCGTCGTTCGCGCACGTGCCGATACCGGACATCGTCCGCGACGCGCTGCCGGAAATGCTGCAATTCGCGCTCGCCGTGCTGCTCGCGCACCTGTCCTGGCGCTATCTCGAAAAGCGGCTGCTCGACTTCAAGAAACCCATCGCCGCGATGCTGGCCCGGCACTTCGCCGCGCAGCCGAGCGCGTCGCCGCGTTGAGCGGCACACGAACGCGGCACTCGGCGGACGCCGGATCGCAACGCCGCGATACCGGCAACGAAGCCCGACGGCCGATGGCATCGCAGCCGATGTTGCGTCGTCGGGCGCCACCCGCGCGAGCGTCGTGCATACCGCGCAACCTATCCGCCGATCCGGTCACGCGGCGAATACTTCGGCACCGGTTTCACGCGCGACGTCCCGCGTCATCGACACACTTCGCGCGTCGCGCGACGCCGCCCTCCGCACATTCCCGGCACCGCATGCAGACGTCGCGCACCAGGCTCGTGCGCCCGCAAAAACAAAAAAGCCCCGGCGCGCGAGCGGCCGGGGCCAACGGAACAACCACCACCTGAAACGACGGAGCGCGCGGCCGCTTAAGCGACGGCAGCCAGCGCGGGCAAACAGGTACGCAGGTACGCCTCGAATTCGCGGCTCACTTCCGGATGCTGGAGCGCGAGCTCGACGGTAGCCTTCAGATAGCCGATCTTGCTGCCGCAGTCGAAACGCGTGCCGTAGTAGCGATACGCGAGCACCTGCTCGTTCGCGAGCAGCGACTGGATGGCGTCGGTGAGCTGCAGTTCGCCGCCTGCACCCGGCTTGAGCTTGCGCAGGTGATCGAAGATCGTCGGCATGAACACGTAGCGGCCGACCACGCCGAGATTCGACGGTGCATCCTCGGGCGCCGGCTTCTCGATGATGCCCGACAGCTTGATGATGTCCTCTTCCCACTCCCGGCCTTCGACGACGCCGTACGAGCGGCTGTCCTCGCGCGGGATCGTCTCGACCCCGATCACCGAGCTGTGATAGTGGTCGAACACGTCGACGAGCTGCTTGAGCACCGGCTGTTCGCCATGCAGCAGGTCGTCGGCGAGGATCACCGCGAACGGCTCGCCGTGCACGAGCTTCTCCGCGCATTGCACCGCGTGGCCGAGACCGAGCGCTTCCGGCTGGCGCACGTAGAAGCAGTTGACGTGGCTCGGCTTGATGCCGCGCACGAGTTCGAGCAGCTTTTCCTTGCCGCGCGCCTCGAGTTCGGCCTCGATCTCGTACGACTTGTCGAAGTGATCCTCGATCGCGCGCTTGCTGCGCCCGGTCACGAAGATCATCTCGGTGATACCGGCGTTGATCGCTTCCTCGACCGCGTACTGGATCAGCGGCTTGTCGACGACGGGCAACATTTCCTTCGGGCTCGCCTTCGTTGCCGGGAGGAACCGCGTGCCGAGACCGGCAACGGGGAACACGGCCTTGGTGACTTTCAACATGTTCGCATCCTGATAGCGTTGACTGCGCCGCGTCGACCCGCGACCCGGCGCGATTGTGTTCCGAACGGCATATCGAGAATCGACGGTACTGCCAATTCCACTCCGCTCATTTTCGATATGGACTGATCGCCCAATTATTTCGGAAAAAATATAATCGTTTCAGTTCGGTCGATATTGCCGAACCGATTGCCGAAGCAGAAACAAATTACCGATTTCCCGGATACAAATTCTTACGATTCGAACTCCTCGATATAGGGCACGCCGCCCCGCTCAAGGCCAGGGCGGATCGGTTCGTTCTTCAGCGCCTCGCGGTACGCCGACAGCACGGCCATGACCAGCAGTACTGCAGCGCTCGCGATCCAATGCATGTCCATCTTGCCGCTCCTTGCATCAATCAACCGGAGCTTCAAACTATCAGAAAAAAATCGGCAAATAATTGGAGCTCCTCGACGGCCCTCCTTCATCCCTGAATAAACCCATGATGCGAAATACCGGAATTTCCGGGCGAGATTTTTTTATTCATTGACCGAATTCTTGCGCATTACGATTGGATGAAACTTCCCGTCCATCCGTCGCAAGGAATCGAATCGCATGCAAGCTTTCAGCGGATCGTCTCTGGCCGCGCCGCCCGTCGCCGATCACAAGGAACACGTGATCGACGCGATGCGCGGCTTCGCGGCGCTGCTCGTCGCCTATTTCCACTGCCGCCAGGTCGTCTGGGTCGGCATGCAGAGCTTCCATCATGCTTACGGTCATGCACTGAGCCCGGGCGCGATCGCCGGCTACCTGACCTTTCCGTTTGCGTGGGGCTCCGCCGGCGTCCCGATCTTCTTCGTGATCAGCGGCTACTGCATCCACCGCAATGCGGCACTCAAGCTCGCGGCCAACCCCGCGTACCGGCTCGACGCGCCGAACTTCTGGGTGCGCCGCTTCGCGCGCATCTATCCGGTGCTGCTCGCCGCGCTGCTGTTCACGCTCGCGCTCGACGCGGTCAGCCTGCAGATCGAGCCCGTCAGCCACAAGATCCGCGACGTCGGCCTCGTCGCGTTCCTCGTGAACCTGTTCTCGCTGCAGGGCGTCGCCGGCTACACGTACGGGTCGAACGGCGCGTTGTGGACGCTGTCGCTGGAAGTGCAGTTCTACGCGATCTACCCGCTGCTGTTCGCGCTGCGCCGGCGCATCGGCATGCCGGCCGTCGTGGCCGCGGTCGCGCTCGTCAACGTCGCGTCGGCCTGGCTGCTCGAACGGCACGACCTGCAGTTCTTCACGTCGTACTGGCTGTCCTGGACGATCGGTGCATGGATCGCGGACGTGCGCGCGCAGCAGTCTCGCGGCACGGCCGTCGTGCCGTCGCGCGCGTGGTACGTCGCGGCCGCCGTGCTACTGGCCGCCGGCTGCGGCGCATTCCACTTCGGCCAGTACGGCGCGTTCCAGCTGTGGTCGGCCGGCTTCGCGTGCTTCCTGTATCGCGCGCTCGCCCGCCCGCCGCGCCCGACGCCGCCGCTGCGCGTGCTCAGCTGGTTCGGCGACTTCAGCTACTCGCTGTACCTGGTCCACCTGCCGCTGTTCGTCTGCCTCGGCTCGGTGCTGTTCCACTCCGAACTGCAACTGTCGATCTGGCCGTCGTTCGCGTTCATGGCCGTCGCGATTCCAGTGGCGTACCTGTTCTACCGGATGTTCGAACGGCCGGCGATGATGTGGTCGGCCAGCTTCAAGCCGACCCGCGCGGCCCGCGTCGTCGCGTCGTCGCCCGAACAGGCCGCCTGACCCGAGGCGGCCAGCTCGGTCGCCCCGTCCGGTCCGGAGCCCCCGCGCGGTATCTCGCCGCGCGGGGGCTCTTTCATGGCCGTCACGCGGTTGCGGGCCAGGTCGAGAGGAACCGGGCTGCCTGGTCCGTCCGACCGCGCTACGGCCCGCGTGGGCGGCTCCCTGGCGATATCCATGGCTGCGGCGGCAGCGCCTGATCGCCCCACGTTCCCGACGGCCCGGTTCCGTTCCAGAATGACGACCGGCCACGCCCGCGCCCGACTCGGCCCCGGGGGCGCAAACCCGCCTCTCCGCCGCAACCGCACGCGTCGCCCGCCGAAAAGCAAAGCCCCCGCGCAGCGCAACGCCGCATGGGGGCCCGTTTCCCGCCGGCTCGCACCGACCGCTACTTCTTCGCGTTCGCGGCCTTGGCCGCCTTGGCGGTATCCGCGAGGATCTTCTCGACCCGCTCCACGTAGGTTTCGGTGCCGAACCGGCGCACCGCGGTCGCACGCCCGCTCGCGACGAGCCGCTCGCGCAGCGCGCCGTCGCGCTTGAGCGCCGCCAGCGCATCGGCCAGCGCGGCCGCGTTGCCCGGCTCGCAGAGCAGCCCGTTGTCGCCGTCCTCGATGATCTCGACGACGCCGCCCGCGCGGGCCGCGACGACCGGCCGCCGCGCGAGCATCCCCTCGACGATCACGCGCCCGAACGGCTCCGGCGTGATCGACGTGTGCGCGACGACGTCGACCGCCGTCATGCATGCGGCCACGTCGCGCTGGAACCCGAGGAAATGCACGCGTTCGTCCATCCCGTGCTGCGCGACGTATTCGTGCAGTTGCGCCGCATACTCGTCCTCGCCGAACAGCGGCGCGCCGACCAGCACCACATGCATGTCGGGATGCCGCTCGGCGGCCTCCAGCAGCACGTGCTGCCCCTTCCAGCGCGCGAGACGGCTGAACGAGCCGACCAGCCAAGCGTCCGCGGGCAACCCGAGGCGCGCGCGCAGCGCGGCCTGGCTCACGCCTTTCAGCGCATCGAACGGTTCGGCCGAAATGCCGTTGAACACGACGTCGACGTGCTGCGGCGTGAAGCCCGTCAGCGCGCGGAACGCCTGCGCGGAGGCGTCGGAGTTCGCGATCACGCGCGTGACGCCGAGCCGCGCGCAGTACTTGATCGCCTGTAGCTGCTTGCCGCCGAAATGGTCGGTGCTGACGATGTCGCGCAGGTGCCAGACCACCGGCTTGCGCGCGAGCCGCCCGGCGAGCGCGGCGACCACCATCGCGCGTTGCGTGTTCGCGTAGATCACCTCGGCGCGGCGCGCGCGCCGGGCGACGTCGCGGACCAGCCGCACGAGCTGCTTCAGCGCGCCGAACGACACGCCGCCCTGCTTGCGTACGCCCGCGAGCGCGCCCTGCTCGACCACGTCGACGCGCGCGCCGATCTCGTCGAGCGCCGCGCGGAACGGGCCGTCGTCGAACAGCAGCACGTCGGCGTTCGCGCGCATGTGCTTCATGATCTCGAGCAGCGACAGCTCGGCGCCGCCGAGCACGCCGCTCTGATCGAGCACGAGCGTCGCCGGGCCGCGTGCGGCCGGCATCGGTGCGGCCGTGCCGCGCTGCGCGGTCGAGCCGGGCAGCGCTTGCTCCACGTAGTCGAGGAAGCGCCGCCGGAACGTATCGGCGGAAAACCGCTCCGCGTTCGCGCGGCAGGCGGCCGGCGTGAAGCGCTGCGGTGCGCGCTCGAAGTCGTCGACGGCCGCGACGATCGCGTGCGCCGTCTGTTCGTCGAAGAAGAGACCGGTCGGATTCAGGTTCGATTGCGGGTCGAGCACCGTTTCGAGCGCACCGCCCTTGCCGTATGCGATGACCGGCGTGCCGCACGCCTGCGCCTCGACGACCGAGATTCCGAAATCCTCCTCGGCCGCGAACACGAACGCCTTCGCGCGCCGCATCCGGTCATGCAGCACCGCGAACGGCTGGTAGCCCATGATCTCGACGTTCGGGCCAGCCTTCGCACGAATCTTCTGCATCTCGGGGCCGTCGCCGATGACGACGAGCTTGCGCTCGGGCGTGCGCGAAAACGCCTCGACGATCAGGTCGATCTTCTTGTACGGCACCATCCGCGACGCGGTCAGGTAGAAATCCTCCTTCACCGCGTTCAGCGAGAACGCGTCGACGTCGACCGGCGGGAAGATCACCGCCGCGTCGCGGTGATAGACCTTCTTGATGCGCCGGGCGATGAACGCGGAGTTCGCGACGAAGCCGTCCACCGCGTTCGCGGTACGCGTATCCCAGTTGCGGATGTAGTGCAGGATCATCCGCGCGAGCAGCGATTTCGGCCCGTGCGTGAGGTTCGACTGCTCCAGATACTGATGCTGCAGGTCCCACGCATAGCGGATCGGCGAATGCACGTAGCTGATGTGCACCTGGTCCGGCCCGGTCAGCACGCCCTTCGCGACCGCGTGGCTGCTCGAGATCACGAGGTCGTACTCGGACACGTCGAGCTGCTCGATCGCGAGCGGCATCAGCGGCAGGTAGCTGCGGTACTTGGTGCGTGCGAACGGCAGTTTCTGGATGAACGACGTCGTCACCCGCTTGCCGCGCACGAACGCGCGGTCGTCGAGGAAATCGACGAGGCTGAACAGGTCCGCGTCGGGAAAGCACGCGACGATCTGTTCGAGCACGCGCTCGGCGCCCGCATAGGTCACGAGCCAGTCGTGGACGATCGCCACGCGCAGCGCGCGCGCCGGCTGCCGCGCGCCGGCGCGCTCGGCCGGCACCGCGCGGTGCAGCGCGGCGGCATCGCCCGCGTGGGCCACGGCGGCATCGGCCGTGGCGAGATTCAGGACGGCGTGTTCCGCCAGATCGCGATTCATATGGTTTTCCTCGCATTGAGACGGACAAACAGGTCGCGCACGAGCGCGCGCAGCCCCGGGGTCATCGTGAGCGACCACGCGACGTTCAGCACCAGCACGACCGCGCACATGCCGATCGACTCGCCGAGCCCCGACCACGCCTGCGCCAGAAACAGGCTGGCGAGCAGGAAGGCGAGATGGGCCAGCATGTCGAGCACGATCGCGCGCATCCGGATCGCCGACAGGTACAGCAGCACGCCGTAATCGACGAGCGCGCGCGCCGCGACGACCACCGCCGCACCGATCAGCCCGAAGTGATGAATGCCGAGCCACAGGCCGCCGACGAAGAACGGCATCTCGACGAGCCCGGCGAATGCCGCGCGGGCCGGATTGACCTGCGACTGGATCAGGATGCGCGTGACGCTCGCCTGACCGACGAGCCAGACGCTGATCACCAGCACGCGGCCCACCGGCGCCGAATGCGCGGCGAGATCGGCGCCCACCCACAGCGTGAGGAACGGCGCGAGCGCGAAGATCGCGACGATGCCGACCGGCGTGAACACGCCGTTCAGGAATTCGAGCGACTGGCGCGCGAGCGTGTCGGCATGATCGCGGCCGACTGCCGACAGGCGCGGGAACAGCGTGCGCACCAGCGCGTTCGGCAGCATGTTCAGGCGCGTGACGAGGTTCTGCGGCACCGTGTAGTAGGTGACGAACTTCGCGCCCATGCCGGCGCCGAGCATCACGCGATCGAGCGTGTCGGCGATCATGCTCGTCATGCTCGCGATCAGCATCCAGCCGCCGAAGTTGAACAGCCCTTTCGCGGTGCCCCACTGCGGCGGGTCGATGCGCCGGATCCCGAGCACCTTGATGCTCGCGTGACCGAGCATCGCCGCGGCGATCAGCCGCGCGACAACGGCCGCGGCGAGCACCGTCTGCAGGTTCGGCGCGATCCACCACGCGGCGCCGAGCGGCAGCAGCTGGAACAGGAACGTGCCGATCGTCTGGTTCGTGTTGAACACGCCGAACCGTTCGGCGCCGTTGATCGCGCCGGCGAACACCCACGACACGTTCGCGAGCGGAATCGCGAGCGCGAGCCACGGCAGCGCCAGATACACCTCGTGCTGCATCGCGGCCGACACCTTCGTGAAATACGCGGTGTAGACGAACGCGCCGAAGTAGATCAGCAGCCCGCCCGCGATGCCGGTGCCGAGATTCAGCCAGAACGCGCTCCAGAACACCCGCGCGCTTTCGTCGGCGTTGCCGCTCGCGAGCGCCTTCGAGATGTGGTTCTGTGCGGCCATGCTCATCCCGAGATCGAGGATCCCGAAATAGCCGATCAGCGTCCACACGAGGCTGACGACGCCGTAGCGTTCGACGCCGAGCGCATGGATATAGGCGGGCACCGTCACCAGCGACACGAAGGTCGGCAGGATCAGCCCGATGAAATTGATCGAAACGTTCTTGAGTATGCCTTTGTCCATGCTTGTGCCTTGTGTGACGGCGACGACGTCGTGGGCGGCGCGCCGCCCGTCACGGTTTCCAGCGATACATCAGCACCTTGCCGCGCGCGTCTTCCTCGACGAACACCAGGTACTCGCCGTTCTCGCGCCGGAATGCGCTGATGCCGAACGGCACGTCGACCCAGCCGGACGCCTTGCCGACCTCCGCGCCCGGGCTCATCACGCCCACTTCCTTGCCGGTGTCCTTGTCGTACACGTGGATCTTGCCGACCGGCTCCACGGTGAAGATGTAGCGGCCCTCGACCGTGATCCCGATCAGGTCGAAGATCGGCTTCGCATCGAGCTTCCACGGCAGCGCCACCTGGTAGCGCACGACCGGCGAGCCTGTCGACCACTTGTCGAAGCGGATCAGCACGCGCCCCACTTCCTTGTTGATGCCCGGCTGCGGCGGCGCGTCGGCCGTGTAGCCGGTCGCGTACAGCGTGTCGGTCTGCGGCTCGTAGATCGCACGGCGCAGCTGCGTGAACGGCTGCGGCATCGGGTAGGTCGTGACCTTGTCGTACGAATAGATCGGGTTGCCGGCCTTGTCGACACCGCCGTACTGGAAGCGGTGGATGCCGCGCACGTCGCTCGTGCGCCAGATGTCGCCCTTCGTGTCGACCCACCAGCCCCAGCCGCCCGCCTTCGCCTTGCCGGTCGTGTTGATCTCGAACTCGTCGGCGTCGATCCGGCCGTTGCCGTTCGCGTCGCGCCACAGCCAGTCGCCGCCCGGCGGTTTGTTCGGCACCTTGTCGACCGGCCTCGCGCGGCCCGCGATCAGGCCGGACGGGATCGCCACCTCGCCGTCGCGCTTCGCGTCGAAGCGGTAGATCTTCAGGTGATCGGCGTACATGTCGGTCAGGTACAGGAACGTACGGCCGTCGACGCGCCGCGCGATCGGCATGCCCGGATACTGGTCCGTGTGGAACACCGGATCGTCCGGATACTTGAAGCGGTTCGACAGGAAGCCGACGTATTTCCAGTCCTGGCCCGGCGGCTTCGACAGGTCGAGCTCGAAGCGCTTGTTGCCCGTGTACACGCTGTTCGGCCGCGCGGGGTCGAGCCATGCGCCATCGACGAACAGCAGCCCCTGCACCTGCCAGCGCAGCTTGCCGTCCGGCGTGTAGCTTTCCAGCACCGCGCCGAGCCCCGCGCCGATCGTGTCGTGGCGCGGCCCGATCCCGTTCATCGACACATAGATGTTGCCGGCACGGTCGACGCCGACGCCCGTCAGCCCGTTGAAGCGCTGCGGCCCGGGCCGGCCCGGCACCGGGCCCGCGAAGATGCCGCCGCGCTCGCCGAGCGTGCCCGACTGCGCATAGCCCTTGCCGCCTTTCGAGAAGATCAGGATCTGCTGGCGCGGCCCGTTGTCCGCGACCAGCACGCGCCCTTTCGCATCGACCGCGACGTCCACCGCGTCGGTGCCTTCCGGCAACGCCGGCGCATCGTCGAGCTTGCTGCCGTCGGCCCGCACGTGCACCAGATGCGCGGGCCCGCCCAGCGTATCGGTCAGCAGCCACAGCGTGCCGTCGCCCGCGAGCGCGATGCGGCCCGGCTCGTGCGCGCTCCACGTGCCCTTCCGCTGCATCGTCTCCGCGTCATACACCTCCACCGCGTCGCGCGACGGATTGGTCGCGAACAATGTCTTGTCGTCGGCCGCGAGGCCGCCCACTTCCGCCTTCGCGTCGCCCACTTCCGAGCGCGCGGGCGCCGGCACCTCGTTCATCACCATGAAGCTCGCAGCCATCCGCGCGCGGCCGGCGTCGGCACGCCCGCCCGGCGCGACTTGCGGCGACGCGCGAAACGGTGCCGGCTGCTTCATGTCGCCGATCGTGCGCCGCGAGATGCCGAACCATTGCTTGCCCTTGTCCGGCCAGATGCCGGGCGACTGCAGATGGCCGCGCTCGTTGCCGACGCCGATCGCGACGTACGCATATTTGCTGTTGACGGCGATCGCGTTGCCGCCGAGATTGCCCCAGCCGTGCGTGCCGCCGGCGAAGCCGAGCATCTTCCCGTCCTGATAGACGCTCGCCTCGGCACCGCTCTCGTCCCACGGCGCATTCGTATACACCTTGCCCTCGGGCGTCACCGCGATCGCGCGGATGTCGATCTGCGTCCATGCGCCGTCGCCATAGCCGAACGTGTTGCCGATCCACGACGTCGTCGCGGGCAACACCGTTTCGGCCGGCACGGCGCTCGTCAGCAGTGCCGCGCATACCGTCATGCCAACCAGAATCAGACGTCGCAATGCGCTTCTCCAGACTCGATACAACAGCGACCGGCGCCGCCACGGATCGCCCGCGGCCGCGCCCTGTCGCTAAATGGGTTTCAAACGTCGCGATGCAGGTTACAAGCAAAAATAATCACAAGAAATTTGGAAATATTTGGGGATGTTTCTGCCTGAAATATCGAACCGGAACAGCGTGTAAATGGCGTCCGAAAACGGCAATAACGACCGCCCTTCGGCCGCCGCCGTGTAGAAAATTCCGCTCTGCACCGCCTGTCGCGCCCGCCCGGCCGCCAACCTTTCATCTCGCGATCGTAATAACCGGCATTTGGATGTTGATCGGCAGATAAATGTCGCGCGTTTTTTTACCGATTTCTTTTCCCTAGAATCGATTTCGATTTCATATTCCATTTAAAGGCATGCAATACGTACACGCATCGGATGCGGGTCGTGAAGGAGCCGCGCGATGACGGCCCTGTCGCGCACCGCCGACCTCGCCCCGCCGCAACACGGCCGCATCGTCCAGCTCGACGGGCTGCGCGCGATCGCGGTCGGCGCCGTGTTCCTGCAGCACGCGCTGAAGGCGCCGCTGTGGATGGGCGTCGATCTGTTCTTCGTGCTGAGCGGCCTGCTGATCACCGGCATCCTGCTCGATCGCAAGGCGCGCGGGCAGTCGTACTTCAGCCACTTCTATGCACGCCGCGTGCGCCGCATCCTGCCGCCGTACGTGCTGCTGCTGGCGGTGTCGACGCTGCTGTTCGGCGCGAGCTGGCTGCCGCACTGGCCGTGGTTCGCGTTCTTCTCGACCAATATCGGGCTGTCGCTCGGCAGCATCGGCCATGACAGCCTGAACGTGCTGTGGTCGCTCGCGGTCGAGGAGCAGTTCTACATCTTCTGGCCGTTCGTCGTGCTCTGGTGCTCGGAGCGCGCGCTGCTGTGGGTCGCCGCCGCGCTGATCGTCGCGGCGCCGGTGCTGCGCGCGATCGCGACGCCGTGGTTCGATTCGTTCTGGCCGATCTACTACCTGACGCCGTTCCGGATGGACCTGCTCGCGGCCGGCGCATTGCTCGCGATCGTGCTGCGCCGCGACCGGCGCGCGCTGGAGCCGTTCTATCCGCTCGCGATCGTCGGCGCGCTCGTGTCGCTGGCGATTCTCGGCTGGCTGCACCTGTCGTTCCCGCGCTTTCGCGCCGCGAACACGCCGATGTCGAATGCGGCGCTCTACAGCATCTCGCTGCTGCTGTGCACGTCGATCGTCGTGATCGCGCTGCGCGGCCGCGGCCTCGTGCAGCGCGTGCTGACGAACCCGTTGCTCGTCTACGTCGGCACCGTCAGCTACACCGTCTACCTGATCCACCTGAGCGTGCTGTATGCGCTGTGGCCGCTGCACCTGAACCGCTTCGTCACGGCCGCGCTCGCGCTCGCGATCACGCTCGCTTACGCAACCCTGAGCTGGTACGGCTTCGAACGGCGCCTGACGCGCGGGCCTGCGCGCCGTGCGTTGCCGGCTGCCGCCGGCACGACCGCCTGAATTTCATCATCCATCGCTTCTACCAGGACAACGCCATGAGCCAAACTCGTAAAAAGGCCATCATCACCGGAATTTCGGGGCAAGACGGTGCGTACCTGACCAAACTGCTGCTCGACAAGGGCTACGAAGTCACCGGCACCTATCGCCGCACCAGCTCGGTGAATTTCTGGCGCATCGCCGAGCTTGGCGTCGACACGCATCCGAATCTGACGCTCGTCGAACACGACCTGACCGACGCCGGTTCGAGCCTGCGCCTGCTCGAACGCACGCAGCCGGACGAGCTCTACAACCTCGCCGCGCAAAGCTTCGTCGGCGTGTCGTTCGACCAGCCGGCGACGACCGCCGAAGTGACCGGCATCGGCCCGCTGAACCTGCTCGAGGCGATTCGCGTCGTGAGCCCGAAGACGCGCTTCTACCAGGCGTCGACGTCCGAGATGTTCGGCAAGGTGCAGGCCATTCCGCAAACGGAAACCACGGCGTTCTATCCGCGCAGCCCGTACGGCGTCGCGAAACTGTACGCGCACTGGATGACCGTGAACTACCGCGAATCGTACGGCCTGTTCGGCAGCAGCGGGATCCTGTTCAACCACGAATCGCCGCTGCGCGGCCGGGAATTCGTCACGCGCAAGATCACCGACACGATCGCGAAGATCAAGCTGGGCAAGGCGAGCCGCCTCGAACTGGGCAATCTCGACGCGAAACGCGACTGGGGCTTCGCGCTCGAATACGTCGAAGGCATGTGGCGAATGCTGCAGGCCGACGAGCCCGACACCTACGTGCTGGCGACCAACCGGACCGAAACCGTGCGCGACTTCGTGCGAATGGCGTTCGCGGCGGCCGGCTACCAGATCGAATGGACCGGCAAGGGCGAGCAGGAGCGCGGCCTCGACGCATCGACCGGCAACGTGCTCGTCGAAGTGAACCCGAAGTTCTACCGCCCGGCCGAAGTCGATCTGCTGATCGGCTGCGCGGACAAGGCGAAAAGCAAACTCGGCTGGGCACCCAGGACGACGCTCGAACAACTTTGCCAGATGATGGTCGAAGCGGATTTGACGCGGAACCAACACCATGACACGTTCTGAAACCGGGCGTCCGTCGCGCCGTGCGTTCGTCACGGGCCTGACGGGCTTCACCGGTCGCTACATGGCCGAACGCCTGCAGGCGGCCGGCTATGACGTCTGGGGCACGGTCGCGCCCGGCGCGCGCCGCCCCGCCGATCCGGCGTTCGCACACTGCACGCTGGTGCCCGTCGACCTGCTCGACGCCGATGCAATGCGCGCGGCTGCGGCCGACGCGCGACCCGACGCGGTCGTGCATCTCGCCGCGCGCGCGCATGTCGCCCAGGACGAGCCGTCGCAGACCTACGCGGTCAACATCGTCGGCACGCGCAATCTGCTGGCGGCGCTCGCCGGCCTCGACCGCCGCCCGTCGGCCGTGCTGCTGGCAAGCAGCGCGAACATCTACGGCAACTCGACGGCCGGCGTGCTCGACGAAACCGTCGCGCCCGCCCCGGCGAACGACTACGCGGTCAGCAAGCTCGCGATGGAATATGCGGCGAAGCTATGGGCCGACCGGCTGCCGATCGTGATCGCGCGGCCGTTCAACTACACGGGCGTCGGCCAGAGCGATGCGTATCTGCTGCCGAAGCTCGTCGCGCACTATGCGTCCAACGCACCGCGGATCTCGCTCGGCAACCTCGACGTGAGCCGCGATTTCTCCGACGTGCGCGACGTGACGGCCGCCTATCTGAAGCTGGTCGAAGCCGCGCCGGCCGGCGAGACGTTCAACGTCTGCTCGGAGCGCGCGTATTCGCTGAAGGAAGTGCTGGCGATGCTGTCGCGCATCGCCGGCTACGTGATCGACGTGACGATCGATCCGCGCTTCGTGCGGCACAATGAAGTGAAAAGCCTGAGCGGGTCGCGCGACAAGCTGCGGCGCGCGGTAGGCGAACTACCTGTCACGCCGCTCGACGAAACGCTGCGATGGATGGTGGACGCGATGCGTGCCGCACCGCACGGGCACGCCGCTGGCTGAACGAGAAAACACGCGCGCGACGGCATGCGCCGAAACGACAACGGGCCGCTCTTTCCCGAGCGGCCCGTTTCATCGATGCCGAACGAACCTCGGCCGTAGCACTCAGCCGTCCAGACCGCGCGCCAGATCGTTGCGAATGTCGCCCGCGTGCTCGAGGCCGACCGCGAGGCGGATCAGCCCTTCGGTGATTCCCGCCGCCGCGCGCGCTTCCGGCGTGATGCGGCCGTGCGTCGTGGTGGCCGGATGCGTGATCGTCGTGCGCGTGTCGCCGAGGTTGCCGGTGATCGACACCAGCCTGGTGCCATCGATCACGCGCCATGCGTTCGCGCGCTGCTGCTCGGGCGTATCGCCCTTCAGCTCGAACGACACGATCGCGCCGCCCGCCTTCTGCTGGCGCTTCGCGAGTTCATGCTGCGGATGCGATTCGAGCCCCGGATAGAACACCCGCGCCACCGCCGGATGCGAGTCGAGCCAGCGCGCGATCTCCAGCGCATTCGCCGATTGCTTCTCGACGCGCAGCGACAGCGTCTCCATCCCCTTCAGCAGCACCCACGCGTTGAACGCCGACAGCGTCGGACCGGCGCTGCGCACGAACGGGAACACCTTGCCCATGATGAATTCCTTCGAGCCGACCAGCGCGCCGCCGAGCACGCGGCCCTGCCCGTCGAGGAATTTCGTCGCCGAGTGCATCACGACGTCCGCGCCGAGCTTCAGCGGCTGCTGCAGCACCGGGCTGCAGAAACAGTTGTCGACGACGAACAATGCGTTCGCGGCCTTCGCGATCCTGCCGATCGCCTCGATGTCGGCGAGCTCGGTCAGCGGGTTCGACGGCGTCTCGAGGAAGAACATCTTCGTTTCCGGCCGCACGGCTTCCTGCCACGCGTTCAGGTCGGTCGGGTCGACGAAGGTGGTCGTAATCCCGAACTTGCTGAAGATCTGCGAGAACATCCCGAGCGTCGAGCCGAACAGGCTGCGCGAGCTGACGAGGTGGTCGCCCGCCTGCAGCGCGGACATCACGACCGACATGATCGCGGCCATGCCCGACGCCGTCGCGATGCACGCCTCGCCGCCCTCGAGCGCGGCGAGACGCTCCTGGAACATGGTGACGGTCGGATTCGTGAAGCGCGAGT
This sequence comes from Burkholderia sp. MSMB1078WGS, assembly GCF_001528895.1. Classification (NCBI taxonomy): domain Bacteria; kingdom Pseudomonadati; phylum Pseudomonadota; class Betaproteobacteria; order Burkholderiales; family Burkholderiaceae; genus Burkholderia; species Burkholderia sp. MSMB1078WGS. Next base: position 41,161 of record NZ_LPDI01000085.1, read on the forward strand.
ACGTGAAATAGTCTTCCGAATTCGCGAAGCGCTCGGCCGCGTCGGCGGCGCTCGAGAAGCAGAAGCTCGACGTGAGGAACAGCGCTTCCGAATGTTCGTTGAAGTCGCTGCGCAGCGTGCCCGCGCGCACCGCAAGCGTGTCGAAGTTGAGGGAGTCGTCCATGTTCCGTTTTCCGTATTCGATGGCCGCGCCGACGGTCGTGCATATGGCGCGGACCCGGTCAAAACCGAGGCCAAAAACAAAAAGCCCGCTATGCGTCGGCATCAGCGGGCTTCGGTGCGGTACGACAGCGATCGACTCGGGCCGGCTGCCGCCGGCCTTCGCTTTAGCTGTTTTGGGAAGTGGCCCCGCGTCCGCAAGCTGATATCAAATCGACGCAAGGCCACATCCTATCACGCCTCGATAAAAGCGTGCGCCGGCGTTACTCGACCGACAGTTGCAGGTTCATCTGCGAACGCTCGGTGTCGCCGGCCGTGTCGCGATCGGCCTGCGACGCCGGCGTGAGGCGCGCGCGCTCGATCGCATCGAGATACTCGGGCGTCACGTCGCCGGTGATGTAGTTGCCGTCGAAGCACGACGCCTCGAAGCGCTCCAGCTTCGGGTTGATGTCGCGCACCGCGCGGCGCAGGTCGTCGACGTCCTGGTAGATCAGGTGGTCGGCGCCGATGATCTTCGCGACTTCCTCGTCGGTACGGCCGTGCGCGACGAGCTCGCCACGCGTCGGCATGTCGATGCCGTACACGTTCGGGAACTTCACGGGCGGCGCCGCCGACGCGAAGATCACCGACTTCGCGCCCGCATCGCGCGCCATCTGCACGATTTCGTGCGAGGTCGTGCCGCGCACGATCGAATCGTCGACGATCAGCACGTGCTTGTCCTTGAACTCGATGCTCATCGCGTTGAGCTTCTGGCGCACCGACTTCTTGCGCACGGCCTGGCCCGGCATGATGAAGGTGCGGCCGACGTAGCGGTTCTTGAAGAAGCCTTCGCGATACTCGACGCCAAGCTTCGCGGCGACCTGCATCGCAGCCGGACGCGACGAATCGGGAATCGGCATCACGACGTCGATCGGCACGTTCGGCAGCTCGCGCTTGATCTTCTCGGCGAGATAGTCGCCCATGCGCAGGCGCACGTTGTAGACCGGCACGCCGTCGAGGCACGAGTCCGGACGGGCGAGATACACGTATTCGAACATGCACGGATTCAGCGTCGGGTTCTCCGCGCACTGCTGGCTGTGGAAGTTGCCGGCCTTGTCGATGAAGATCGCTTCGCCCGGCTCCAGGTCGCGCACGAATTCGAAACCGATGCCTTCGACCGCCACCGATTCCGACGCAACCATCCATTCGGTGCCGTGTTCGGTCTCGAGCTTGCCGATGCACAGCGGCCGGATGCCGAACGGGTCGCGGAACGCGAGCAGGCCGTAGCCGGCGATCAGCGACACGATCGCGTACGAACCCTGCAGGCGGCGATGCACGCCCGACACCGCCTTGAACACCGACGCCGGATCGAGCTCGAGGCCCGTGGTCGACAGTTGCAGCTCGTGCGCGAACACGTTGAGCAGCACTTCGCTGTCGGAATTGGTGTTGATGTGCCGGCGGTCGATCCGGAACATCTCGTCCTTCAGTTGCTGCCAGTTCGTCAGGTTGCCGTTGTGCGCGAGGATGATCCCGAACGGCGCGTTCACGTAGAACGGTTGCGCCTCGGCCTCGCTCGACGCCGAGCCGGCCGTCGGGTAGCGCACCTGGCCGATGCCGTAGGTGCCGGGCAGGCTGCGCATGTTGCGCGTGCGGAACACGTCGCGCACCATGCCGTTCGCCTTGTACATGTGGAAATTGCTGCCGTCCGCCGTCGCAATGCCCGCTGCGTCCTGACCGCGATGCTGCAGCAGCAGCAGGCTGTCATAGATCAGCTGATTGACCGGGGATTGGGAGATAACACCTACGATGCCGCACATGGCATGTCCTTCAAGATGACAAAATCGGTTCCGTCCTGCCCGGCCGCGTCGTCACACGCGTACGTACTGGGCCATGCCGTCGGGCAGGAGCTGCTTCAGCTCGTGCACGCCCTGTTCGGCAAAAGGACGCAATAGCGCATTGCGCCAGAAATCCTGTTTGGGCAGTTCGGTCAGCCCGGCCGCCGCGACCAGCAGCACCACCAGCACGCAGCCGCGCACCAGCCCGAACATCATGCCCAGCGAGCGGTCGACGCCGCCCAGGCCACTCGCCTGCGCGATCCGCGACAGCAGCGCGTTCGCCACGCCGGCGACCAGCACGACGCCGATCACGAGCAACGCGAAGGCGATCACCCACTGCGTCAGCGCGCCGCCCGGCCAGTTCGCCGGGATATACGGCACGACCAGCCCGACGTAGCGGCTCGCGATCACGATCGCCGCGATCCAGCCGATCAGCCCGAAAATCTCGGACACGAAGCCGCGCCACGCGCCGCGCAGCGCCGACAACACGATCACCGCCAATACAGCGTAGTCGAAAGCCGTCAGCATCGTGGCATTACTGCGTCAGACCGGCTTCGCGGACCTTCGCGATCGCGGCGGAGGCCGCCGAGCGATCCGCGAACGGGCCGGCACGCAACAGTGTAGCCGTGCTGCCGTCTGCCTGCTTGCGATGCTCGACATATGCGGGCACACCCGCCGATTTCAATTTGGCCGCCCACGAACGGGCCGTCGCGTCATCCTTGAACGAACCGAGCTGCACCGCGAAGCGCGCACCGGCCGGCGATGCCGGCGACGACGCGTCGCCGCTGTCCGGGCTCGCCGCGTCGGTATTCGCGACGGTTGCGGGCGCAGGCTTCGGCGTGGCCGGTTTCGCCGCGGGAGCAGCCGGCTTCGGCGCGGGCTTCGGCGGCGTCACGCTCGCGGTGGTGGTCGTATCGGGTTTCGCGACCGGCTTGGCGGCATCCTTCGGCGCGGGTGCCGGTGCGGCCGCAACGGCCGTGTCGGAGGCCGGCGGTTCGTCGTGCGCGACACCCGCCTGCACGTCGGACACATCGTCGTCGCGCGGCGCGACCGCCTGGTGCGCGGGCCGGTTCGGGATGTCGATCGCGATGTCGTCGGTGACCGGCTTCGGATGCGAATCGAGCACCATCGGCAGTACGATCACCGCGGCCACGACGAGCGCGATCGCGCCGACGAGGCGACGGCGCGCACGTTGCTTTTCTGGAAGGGTCGGATCGAGGAGCAGTGCGTCCGATTCCGGACGCTCGGTGCGGCGCGAGCGTCGCTCGACGCGTTCAGTGCGCTCCGTGCGCACGTTCCGGGAGGCCCCGGTACGACCGCCGCGCCGCGGGGGCGCGTCGTCGTCTTTTTTGCCGAACGAGAAAATTCCCATGAATGGCTGAGTCCGAAACTGCCCGTCAGTCAGTGTTGCTGCGATTTACGGTAGGCCAGCACGCCGGCAACCGTATGGAAACTGCCGAAAACCACGATTCTATCATTCTCGGATGCTCTTTTTAGTGCATCGCGAAACGCTTCCGCGGGCGACGCGTAACGCGTCACGCTCGAATCGGGCCCCTCCTCCACGCCGGCCTTGCGCAGCGCGGCTTCGAGCTGCTCCGCGGAGGCCGCGCGCGGCAGCGGCAGATCGGTCACGCACCAGTGGTCGATCTCGCCCTTCAGATGCTGCAGCACGCCGTCGATGTCCTTGTCGTGCATCGCGCCGAACACCGCGTACGTGTACGGGAAGAAGCCCATGTTGCCCAGGTTCTGCTCGAGCACGGCCGACGCATGCGGATTGTGCGCGACGTCGAGCACGATCGCCGGTTTGCCGGGCAGCACCTGGAAGCGCCCCGGCAGCTCGACGTTCGCCAGCCCGAGCCGGATGTCCTGCGCGGACACCGGCAGCACCGGGCGCAGCGCCTCGAGCGCGGCGAGCGCGGCCGATGCGTTGATCAGCTGATTCGCGCCGCGCAGCGCCGGATACGCGAGCGCCGGATAGCGCTTCTCCCGGCCGAGGTAGCTCCATTGCTGGCGCTCGGCGCCCGCCTGCGCCTCGTAGCGGAAATCGCGGCCGACCAGCCACAGATCGGCGCCGATCGCTTCGGCGTGGTCAATCAGCGTCTGCGGCGCGGCCGGATCGCCGCAGATCGCCGGCTTGCCCGCGCGGAAGATCCCGGCCTTCTCGAACGCGATCTTCTCGCGCGTGTCGCCGAGGTATTCGGTGTGGTCGATGTCGATGCTCGTGACGATCGCGCAATCGGTATCGATGATGTTGACCGCATCGAGCCGGCCGCCGAGGCCGACTTCGAGAATCACCGCGTCGAGCCCGCGCGACGCGAACAGATGGAGGATCGCGAGCGTCGTGAATTCGAAATACGTGAGCGACACGGGCTCGGCCAGCGCCGTGCGCGCGGCTTCGACGGCCTCGAAGTGCGGCAGCAGTTCGTCGTCGGTCACGTTCTGCCCGTTCACGCGTGCGCGCTCGTTGAATTCGAGCAGGTGCGGCGACGTGTGGCAACCGACCTTGTAGCCCGCGCGCACGAGAATCGTCTCGAGGAATGCGCAGGTCGAGCCCTTGCCGTTCGTGCCGCCGACGGTGATCACGGGGCACGCGAATTCGAGCTGCAGCGCCGCCTTGACCTGCCCGATGCGGGTGAGGCCCATGTCGATGCCGACCGGGTGCGCGCGCTCGAGATGCGAAAGCCACGCGTCGAGAGTGGGAAAAGTGCTCATCGGATCAAATCTGAATCGGTACGGCCACACTACGCCAAAAAACGAAGCGCGCCGCCCGACGCTGAAGCCGGGCGACGCGCGCGGTTCACAGCCCCTGCGCTCAGGCCAGCGCGTCGGCCGGCTGACGCTGCAGCAGTGCGAGCAGCTGCGCGATCTCGTCGCGCATCTTGCGGCGGTCGACGATCATGTCGATCGCGCCCGTCTTCAGCAGGAATTCGGCGCGCTGGAAGCCTTCCGGCAGCTTCTCGCGAACCGTCTGCTCGATCACGCGCGGGCCCGCGAAGCCGATCAGCGCCTTCGGCTCGGCGATCACGACGTCGCCGAGGAACGCGAAGCTTGCCGACACGCCGCCCATCGTCGGATCGGTCAGCACCGAGATGAACGGCAGCTTCGCTTCGGCGAGCTTCGTCAGCATCGCGGTGGTCTTGGCCATCTGCATCAACGACAGCAGGCTTTCCTGCATCCGTGCGCCGCCCGATGCGGTGAAGCAGATGAACGGCACGTGCTGTTCCAGCGCGTTCTGCGCGCCGCGCGCGAAGCGCTCGCCGACGACCGAACCCATCGAGCCGCCCATGAACGAAAACTCGAAGCAGGCAGCCACGACCGGCAGCGTGTGGATCGCTCCGCCCATCACGACCATCGCGTCGGTCTCGCCGGTTTCGTCCATCGCTTCCTTCAGACGATCGGGGTACTTGCGGCTGTCCTTAAATTTCAGCGAGTCGACCGGCACGACTTCCTGGCCGATCTCGTAGCGGCCTTCCGGATCGAGCAGCCCGTCGAGACGCTCGCGCGCGCCGATGCGCATGTGGTGATCGCACTTCGGGCACACGTGCAGGTTCGCGTCCACGTCGTTGCGATAGAGAACGGCCTCGCAGGACGGGCACTTGACCCACAGGCCTTCCGGAATGCCCTTGCGGCTTTTCGGGTCGGTCTGCTTGATCTTCGGCGGCAACAGTTTGTCGAGCCAGCTCATCGTATGGTTTCCTGTTCCGTGGCGGGGCGGGCCGATCGGCTCGTTCCCGCTTCCTGTGTTGTGTTTATCACGCTGCCTTGGCGGCGCCGTCCAGCGCGGCGCGCAGCTCGGCGATGAACGCCTTCAGCGCGGCGGCGGCGCCTTCCGGCGCGGCGCTCTCGAGCAGCCGCACCAGGCGGCTGCCGATCACGACGGCGTCCGACACTTCGGCCACCGCGCGCGCCGTTTCGGCGTCGCGGATACCGAAGCCGACGCCCACCGGAACCGGCACGCGCGACTTGATGGCCGGGATTTTACCTGCAATGCTCGAAACATCCAGATTTCCGGCGCCGGTCACGCCCTTGAGCGACACGTAATACACGTAGCCGCTCGCGATCTTGCCGACGTCGGCGATGCGCTCGTCGGTCGACGTGGGCGCGAGCAGGAAGATCGGATCGATCTGCGCGGCCCGCATCTTTTCCGCGAACACGCCCGCCTCTTCAGGCGGATAGTCGACCACCAGCACGCCGTCGACGCCGGCCGCATGCGCTTGCGCCGCGAACGCATCGACGCCCATCCGTTCGATCGGGTTCGCATAGCCCATCAGCACGACGGGGGTTTTGGCGTCGGTTTCGCGAAAACGCTTCACGTCGGCGAGCACGCTCGTGAGCGTGACGCCGCGCGCGAGCGCGCGTTCCGACGAGCGCTGGATCACGGGGCCGTCGGCCATCGGGTCCGAGAACGGCACGCCGAGTTCGATCACGTCCGCGCCGCCGGCAGCGAGCGCGTGCATGAATTCGACGGTTTTCGCGGGATCGGGGTCGCCGGCCGTGATGAACGGGATCAGGCCCTTACGGCCTTGTTCGGCGAGCGCGGCAAAGGTCTGCTGAATACGGGACATGGCAATTTTCCTTGATGCGTTTCGGCGACGCGGCGGCGCGATTCACGCGCACGCCGGCGCGGCGAGCGCGCTCACGCGCTCGTGCGCGATCGCACAATAGCTTTCGTTGATCTCGTAGCCGACGAAGTCGCGCCCCTGCCGTGCGCAGGCCACCGCGGTCGTGCCGCTGCCCATGAACGGATCGAGCACGCGGCCGCCCGGCGGGCAGCTTGCGAGCACCATCCGCTCGATGATTTCCAGCGGCTTCTGGGTCGGATGATCGACGCGCTCCGCGTGCTGCCGGTGCAGGCGCGAGACCGACCAGACGTCCTTCGGGTTGTAGCCCATCTCCAGCCACTTGCTGCCTTCGAACAGCTTGCGCGAGCGGGCCTTCTTCGTGTCGGCGTCGTACGGGATGCGGACCGGATCGAGATCGAAGTAATACGCTTTGGAAACCGCGAAAAAGCCGATGTTGTCGTGCACCGACGTGAAACGGCGCGTCGTGCCGCCCATGCTCGGCACGCGCCGGTCCCAGATGATCTCGTTGACCATCGTGAGCTGCGTCTTCAGGAAACTGAAGATTTCCGGCGCGTACTGCCACGTGCAGAAGATGTACATCGACCCGCTCGGCTTCAGCTTCGGAATCGCGAGCTCGAGCCACTCGCGCGTCCACGCGAGGAAATCGTCGCCCGAACGCTTGTCCGAGTCGTTGCCGTAGTCCTTGCCGAGCCCGTACGGCGGATCGGCGACGATCAGGTCGATCGACGCATCCGGCAGGTGCGCGGCATCGGTCAGGAAATCGCGGTTGTGCAGTTCGATACCGTGCGGCAGCACGCGCGGCACGGCAGCGGCGGGCTGGGCCGCCTCCGCCTCGCTCGCGGCGCCGCCGCCCGGCTCTTCGATCAGGTCACGCATCGGTCGGGGTCAGAGCTCGATGCCCGATCGCTCGGCGACCGTGTGCATGTCCTTGTCGCCGCGGCCCGACAGGTTGACGAGCAGGATCTTGTCCTTCGGCAACGTCGGCGCGAGCTTCACGCCATACGCGATCGCGTGGCTCGACTCGAGCGCGGGGATGATCCCCTCGATCCGGCAACAGTCGTGGAATGCCTTCAGCGCCTCGTCGTCGGTGATCGGCACGTACTGCGCGCGGCCGCTGTCCTTCAGCCATGCGTGTTCGGGGCCGACGCCCGGATAGTCGAGGCCCGCCGACACCGAATGCGTCTCGATGATCTGGCCGTTGTCGTCCTGCAGCAGATACGTGCGGTTGCCGTGCAGCACGCCAGGGCTGCCGGCGATCAGCGATGCCGCGTGATGACCCGTGTCGATGCCGTCGCCGGCCGCTTCGACGCCGATCAGTTGCACCGATCGATCGTCGATGTACGGATAGAAGATGCCCATCGCGTTCGACCCGCCACCGACGCAGGCGATCACCGCGTCCGGCTGCCGGCCCGCGAGCTCGGGCATCTGCACCTTGCACTCGTCGCCGATCACGCGCTGGAAGTCGCGCACCATCATCGGATACGGATGCGGGCCCGCGACCGTGCCGATGATGTAGAACGTGCTTTCGATGTTCGTGACCCAGTCGCGCATTGCTTCGTTCAGCGCGTCCTTCAGCGTGCGCGAACCCGATTCGACCGGCACGACCGTCGCTCCAAGCAGCTTCATCCGGTAGACGTTCGCGGCCTGCCGGCGCACGTCCTCCGCGCCCATGTAGACCACGCACTCCATCCCGAAGCGCGCGCAGATCGTCGCGGTCGCGACGCCGTGCTGGCCGGCGCCGGTTTCCGCGATCACGCGCTTCTTGCCCATGCGCTTCGCGAGCAGCGCCTGGCCGATCACGTTGTTGATCTTGTGCGCACCGGTGTGGTTCAGGTCTTCGCGCTTCAGGTAGATCTGCGCGCCGCCGAGCATCTCGCTCCAGCGCTGCGCGTGATAGATCGGCGACGGACGGCCGACGAAATACTTCAGCTCGCGCTCGAATTCGGCGACGAAGTCGGGATCGTTCTGGAACTTTTCATACGCCGCGCGCAGTTCGTCCAGCGCGTGAATCAGCGTCTCGGCGACGAACACGCCGCCATACGGGCCGAAATGGCCGCGATCATCGGGAAGGTTGTACATGGTGTCTCTCTCGATCGGTCGGTGCGCCGCGCTTGTCGGGCCGCACCGGCTTGCCTCATCCGGCGTCCGCTTCGCGCACCGCGCGTACGAACGCCGCCATCCGGGCGTGATCCTTCACGCCCTTCGCGCCCTCCACTTCGATGCCACTCGAGACATCGACAGCGAACGGACGCAACTGGCGGATCGCATCACCGACGTTTTGCGCGTTCAAGCCACCACTCAAAACGGCCCGACGCGCGAGCTCTGCGGGAATAAGAGACCAATCGAAGACCTTGCCGCTACCGCCGTAATCCGGCACCAGGGTGTCGAACAGGAGGCCGCGCGCTTTCGAATAATGAAGAGCCGATTCTACCAAATCGGACGGCTGCGTCGAGGGGCCGACGCGCACCGCGCGCAACCACGGCAGGCGCGCCGCGCGGCCGAGCGCATCGCACTGCGCCGGCGTCTCGTCGCCGTGGAACTGCAGCACCGTGAGCGGCACGTCGCGCACGATGGCCTCGATCTCGGCTTCGGTCGCATTCACGAACAGCCCGACCACGGACACGAAAGGCGGCGCGAGACTCGCCAGCTCGGCCGCCTGCGCGATCGTCACGGCGCGCGGGCTCTTCGGGTAGAACACCAGGCCGATCGCATCGGCGCCGAGCGCCGCCGCGTGCAGCACGTCCTCGCGGCGCGACAGCCCGCACAGCTTGATGCGCGTGCGCGGCGGCAGGCCCGCCGCGGCGGAATTCGAAGAAGGCACGTCGTGATCCGTCATGATAGTGGGTCCAGATCGGCCCAGACGCTGCTCCACGGCACGCTGCCAAGCTGCGCGGGCGGGACGGCGAATTCCGCCGGGTAGCCGACGTGGGCAAGGTACAGCCCGTCGGCCATGAACGTGGGCGCCGCGAGGTTGCGGTCGCGCCCGGCCAGCACGTCGGCCAGCCAGTCGGCCGGGTAGCGGCCGCGTCCGACCGCGACGAGGCAGCCCATCAGGTTGCGCACCATGTGATGCAGGAACGCGTTCGCGCGGAAGCGGAAATGGATGAAATGCCCCGCGCGCCGCACGTCGATCTGATACAGGTGTTTGACCGGCGTCTTCGACTGGCATTCCGACGACCGGAACGACGAAAAGTCGTGCTCGCCGATCAGGTGCGCGGCGGCGGCGCGCATCGCGTCGTCGTCGAGCGGCGTGTGGATCCAGCCCGCACGGCCGGCCAGCATCGGCGAGCGCACGGGATGCACGTACAGCGCGTAGTAGTAAGTGCGCTCGAACGCCGAGAAACGCGCGTGGAACGTGTCCGGCATCGGCTTCGCCCATTGCACCGACACGGTCGGCGGCAGGAACGCGTTGGTGCCGCGCACCCACGAGAACGCTTCGCGCTCGAGGTCGGTGTCGAAATGCACGACTTGCCCGAGCCCGTGCACGCCGGTGTCGGTCCGCCCCGCAACCGTCGTGTGCAGCGGCACCCGCGCGAACTCGGCCAGCGCGTGTTCGAGCCGGTCCTGCACGGTCTTGCCGTGCGGCTGCGCCTGCCAGCCGCAGAACGCCGCGCCGTCGTACTGGATGCCAAGCGCGATCCGCATCACGCCTCGTCCGCCAGTTTCGCGAGCAGTGCGCGTGCGTCGTCGCGCGTCGCGGCGTCGTTCGCGTCGACCACTTCCTGCAGCAGCGTCCGCGCGCCCGACAGGTCGCCCAGTTCGACGTATTCGGCCGCGAGGTCCAGCTTGTTGCGGGCGATGCGCGCGAGCTCGTCGGGGGTAAGCGCAGGCAGCGCAGCGCCCGGCGTGGACGGCAGGTCGAGATCGAAGTCGAGCTTCAGCGCGCCGAACTGGGCGCCGCCGAGCGGCGGCAGAGACGACGTCGCGGGCGGGTTGCCCGCGTGGCCGGCAGGCGTCGCCGCATCCGGATCCCAGTCCAACTCGTCTTCCTGGTCGGCCGGATGTTCCGGTGCCGCTTCACCCGAACCCATCGCCGGGCGCTGAGTGGATTGACCGTTAGTTGCAATTTTATCGGCGTCGATCTGCGTCGCCCCCGCAGACGGTTCCTCCTCCGCCGCCGATGGTTCGCCTGCCGCCCGCGGCGGCAACGGCATGTCGAGACTATTGAGCGCGCTGATCGCGTTCTGCATCAGCGTCGCGTGCTGCGCTTCGGTCGTCGAAGGTGCAGCGGATGCGGCGGCCGGCTCGGCTGGCTCGTCGGCGGCAGCGGCTTTTTCGGCCGGTTCCGCGTCGTGCGACGCCGCGGTCGAAACCGGGGTCGCCGCGCTCGCGGCCGGCTCCGCAGCGTGCGCAGGCAGCGATTCAGGCGATTCGTCGCGCGGCGCCGTCAGGTCGGGCGCGGACGATGTGTCCGCGACGGGTGGCTCGACCGTCTCCGCCGCAGCGGCGGCCGCTGCGGCGAGATTCATGTCGGACGCCGCATCGCGTGCGACCGGCATCTCGGGCGTGATCGGCAGTTCGCGTTCGACGGACGGCGCGGCTTCCGCTTCTGCAACCGCAGCACCGCCTGCCGCGGCCGCCGTCGCAGCCGTCCCCGCATCGTCCGCGCGACGACCCTTGCGGCGCTTGCGCCACGCGAAGCCGGCCGCGAGCACGATCACGGCAGCGCCGGCCGCAGCGGCCGGGCGCCAGTCCATCTGCTCGGTACGACGTGCAGGCGTCGCGACGGGTGCGGCCGGTTGTACCGAAGCCGATGCCGGTTGCGGCGCACTGGCTGCCACACCCGACGCGACCTCGTCCGCCGTCGATGCAGCGGCCGACGCACCGGCGTCATTCGCGGCCGGACGCGGCGCGGCGGGTGCCGGAGCGGGCGCAGGCGCTACGCCGGTCGTCGTTGCCGGTTTGCCGATGCCGTGCTTCTGCAACTCCATCAGCACGCGATTCTTCAATGCCAGCAATTGCTGCAGGCTCGACGGCCGCGGCTGCGACGCACCGACGGCGGGCGCCGCGCCGGCCGGTTCATGCACGCCGAAGACCGGGCTGCCCGGCGCCGACGGCCCCGCGGCCTCGCTCGCGGACGACGGCGCCGACTGGATCGCACCGGTCCATACGTGCGGGCCGCTTGCACCTGCGGTGGGCGCCGCCGGCTGCATGCCATCGACAGCCGACGCGCCGCTCGAAGCCGAAGCACCGCTCGAAGCCGAAGCACCGCTCGAAGCCGACGCCCCCGCCGCCGCCGCGGCGCTCGCCCCGCTCACCGGCGCTGCATGCACGACCGGCGCCATCGGCGCGGGCTGCACGGCCGAGCCGGCATGCGGCGCGGATGCGCCGTGCTGCGCGCTCGCCGCCCCGCCAGATGCGGCGGGTGCGGAAGCGGCCGCCGTACCCGACGCAGCGGACGCGCCGGCCGGCACGAGCGCCGCGCCGGTGGCGTCGAGCGGGGGCAAGGTCAACGTCGCGCCGACTTTCAGGCGGCTCGCGTCGCGCTTCATGAACGCCTGCGGATTGGCGTCGAACAGCGCACGGCCCGCGCGCGCGAGCACGGCCGGATCGTGCGATTGCGTGGCCGCTTTCGCGATGTCGTTCAGCGACTGGCCCGGCTGGACCGTCACGGTAAGCGGAGCGGCGCCGCCGGCGGCGGACGCCGGCAGTTCGCCGGTGCCGACCGCCCACGCCGATGCGGCTGCGCCGAGCACCAGGATCGCCAGCGCGCCACGCACGGCGCGCGACAGACGGGACTGACGCGGAAACAAGGAAATTCGGGACATCGTTGGCTCTATCGCCGCGCGCGGGCGCGGCTCGGATTCACGGTTGGAAGCGTCAATAAAGTGGCTGCAGAAATGCAAAAGCGTCGCGCGGAACGCGACGCTTTCGGCGGGTCTGTGCGTCGTAACCGCGTAGTTTACTTCACACGATCGGGTTCCGGCCGAATTCGTCGCCCGTAGATGCAACGGCTGCGGGCAGGCGCTCGTGTCGCGCGGGTCCACCTGCGTCAGCCCATGCATCCGATCGATCGAAGCCAACCTGCGCGCGCGCAGTCGAAAACCATCTCGCAGCGGCATCGCCCCACCGTTCGAATGGCTGCTTTCTGGCGCGTTCACCGCGTGTTCACCTCGTGCACGCCGCAAGATCGCGGCGACAGAAACGCCAACGTCCCCTCGGCAATCCGCCCCGGCCGCCGTTAATGAATTGACAGCCGAAAATCAAAACAAATCGCGACCGGCGATCAATCTCGCTCCAATTACATCCAGTTCTTCGATAAGAAGGCAATTTCCCGCTCTTATCGAAGAAATGAAAATCCACACTCCCGAAGCTCCACCCCACAAGGCTTTCAGCACCTTCCTCATGCTCCATCGGTCATATGAAAGCGACCACTTTCACATGAATTCAATTTCATTACACAAAATTACACAGATCGATTAATTACCGCCGATACGATCGCCCCTAAACAGGAATCGGCGCATTTCGGCCTCGCGCCTGCCCATGCCGGAAAGGCGGGAGCCCGCTCGGCCAGGCTGCTGCCGTGAAGTGCCGGAGGGCCATCGCGCAGTCGCACGACTGCATTCACTCACCAGCTCGTTACGGGGACCGAACATGGGCTATCAGCAGGGTTTGAGCGGGTTGGCCGGCGCGTCGAGCAAGCTCGACGTGATCGGCAACAACATCGCGAACGCAAACACGGTTGGCTTCAAACAGGGGCGCGCGAATTTCGCCGACATGTACGCGAATTCGGTCGCGACGTCGGTCAACACGCAGATCGGCATCGGCACGCGGCTCGCGTCGGTGCAGCAGAATTTCGGCCAGGGGACGATCGATTCGACGAAGTCGGCGCTCGACGTCGCGATCAACGGCAACGGCTTCTTCCAGATGTCGAGCAACGGCGCGATCACTTATTCGCGCGACGGCACGTTCCACCGCGACAAGAACGGTGCGATCGTCGACGCGCACGGCCGCAACCTGATGGGCTATGCGGCAGGCGCCGGCGGCGCGATCGACACAGCGCAAACGGTGCCGCTGCAAGCGCCGACCGGCAACCTCGCGCCGCGCGCGACGAACAGGATCACCGGCCAGTTCAACCTGAACGCGCAGGACAAGGTGCCGACCAGGACGCCGTTCAACGCGACCGACAACACGACGTACAACTACAACGCGTCGATCCAGGTCTACGACACGCTCGGCGGCTCGCAACAGGTCGCGATGTACTTCGCGAAGCGCGCGGCCGGCACGTGGCAGGCCTACGCGGGCGTGCCGGGCCAGACGCCGACGCATCTCGGCACCGTCACGTTCGACGCATCGGGCCGGATCAGCTCGACGACGTCGGCCGCGACCGGCCAGCCGACGCCGAGCCTCGGCCAGTTCGCGTTCTCGATCCCGAACACGACGGGCGGCGCCAACCCGCAGAACCTGACGCTCGATCTGGGCGGCACGACGCAGTATGGCGGCAAGGACGGCGTGAACAATCTCGCGCAGGACGGCTTCGCGAGCGGCACGCTGACGACGTTCTCGATCGGCGCCCACGGCACGCTGACCGGCAACTACTCGAACGGCCAGAGCGCAGTGCTCGGCCTGATCGCGCTCGCGAACTTCAACAACCCGAACGGGCTCGTGAACATCGGCGGCAACCAGTATGCGGAAACCGCCGCGTCGGGCGTGCCGCAGATCTCCGCGCCGGGCAGCACGAACCACGGCACGCTGCAGGGCAGCGCGCTGGAAAACTCGAACGTCAACCTCACGAACGAGCTCGTGAACCTGATCACCGCGCAGCGCAATTATCAGGCGAATGCGCAGACGATCAAGACCCAGCAGGCCGTCGATCAGACGCTGCTGAACCTACGCTGAGTCTGCGCTGAACCGCGCATGAAAAACGCGCCGCGCCGGCCCTGAATCTCGAGGCCGACGCGGCGCGTCGTATCGTGCAGCCCGGCCCGCGGGCCGGACAGCGTGCGGGCTTACTTGTCGAGCAGGATGCGCAGCATGCGGCGCAGCGGCTCGGCCGCACCCCACAGCAGCTGATCGCCGACCGTGAACGCCGACAGGTATTCGCCGCCCATCGCGAGCTTGCGCAGGCGGCCGACCGGCACCGACAGCGTGCCGGTGATCTTCGCCGGCGACAGGTCGCGCATCGACGCTTCACGCTCGTTCGGCACGACCTTCACCCAGTCGTTCGCCGACGCGAGGATGCCGTTGATCTCGTCGAGCGGCACGTCCTTCTTCAGCTTGATCGTCAGCGCCTGCGAGTGGCAGCGCATCGCGCCGATCCGCACGCACAGGCCGTCGACCGGGATCGAACCCGGCTCGCCCATCGCCGGCTTGCCGAGGATCTTGTTGGTTTCCGCGCCGCCCTTCCACTCTTCCTTCGACATCCCGTTGCCGAGATCCTTGTCGATCCACGGAATCAGCGAACCGGCGAGCGGCACGCCGAAGTGGCTCGTCGGCATCGCATCGCTGTTCATCGCGGCCAGCACGCGGCGGTCGATGTCGAGAATCGCGGAAGCCGGATCGGCGAGCTGCTCCTGCACCGCGCCGTTCAGCGTGCCCATCTGCGACAGCAGCTCGCGCATGTTCTGCGCGCCCGCGCCCGACGCGGCCTGGTACGTCATCGCCGTCATCCAGTCGACGAGGTTCTCGCGGAACAGGCCGCCGAGCGCCATCAGCATCAGGCTGACCGTGCAGTTGCCGCCGATGAAGTTCTTCGTGCCCTTGACCAGCGCGTCCTTGATCACGTCGAGGTTGACCGGATCGAGAATGATGACCGCGTCGTCCTTCATCCGCAGCGACGATGCCGCGTCGATCCAGTAGCCGTTCCAGCCGGCCGCGCGCAGCTTCGGAAACACGTCGTTCGTATAGTCGCCGCCCTGGCACGTGATGATCACGTCGCACTTCTTCAGCTCGTCGACGTTGGTCGCGTCCTTGAGCGTGGTCTCGTTTTTCGCGAACGACGGCGCCTTGCCGCCCGTGTTGCTGGTGCTGAAGAACACCGGTTCGATCAGGTCGAAATCGCCCTCTTCCTGCATGCGCTGCATCAGGACGCTGCCGACCATGCCGCGCCAACCTACGAGACCTACGTTCATGACTAACCCTTTGCTTTGAATGGAGCTTCCCCGCCATTTCCGTCCCCGCGTGACCGCGCGGGGAAACAGGCGGGCACGACGGCGATCAGCGTTTAATGATCGTTTTCGTGGTTTTCGTGATGACGATGGCGCGCGCACCCGCACGGGCAGTGTTGCCGTGGAGTTTCAGGACCGGGGAGATCAGGGAAATCAGCGCCATCGTTCGAGTCTACACAAAGCCGGTGGCCCGCACAACGGCCAACCGCGCGCGAACCGGCCGATTTTTACGGCCCGTTCGCGCCCTTTTCATCTTAATTGCCGGACTGCATTTCCGTCCGCTTACAGCGCGGCGACCACCGCGTCGCCCATCGCAGCCGTGCCGACCTGCTTGCAGCCCGGCGTCGCGATGTCGCCCGTACGGTAACCCTGTTCGAGCACCGTTTTCACCGCGCGTTCGATGCGATCGGCCTGCTCCGCGCGATTCAGCGAGTAGCGCAGCAGCATCGCGGCCGACAGGATCGTCGCGAGCGGGTTCGCGATGCCCTTGCCCGCGATGTCCGGCGCCGAACCGTGCGACGGCTCGTACAGGCCCTTGTTGTGCTTGTCGAGCGACGCCGACGGCAGCATGCCGATCGAGCCCGTCAGCATCGATGCCTCATCCGACAGGATGTCGCCGAACATGTTGCCGGTGACGATCACGTCGAACTGCTTCGGCGCCTTCGCAAGCTGCATCGCCGCGTTGTCGACGTACATGTGCGACAGCTCGACGTCCGCGTACTCCTTCGACACGTCGATCATGATGTCGCGCCAGAACTGCGACGTCTCCAGCACGTTCGACTTGTCGACCGACAGCAGCTTCTTCGCGCGTTTTTGCGCGGCCTGGAACGCGACGTGCGCGATGCGGCGCACTTCCGGCTCCGAATAGCGCATCGTGTCGAAGCCCTCGCGCTCGCCGGCGAACGGGCCGTCCGGCGCCGCACGCACGCCGCGCGGCTGGCCGAAGTAGATGTCGCCGTTCAGTTCGCGCACGATCAGGATGTCGAGGCCCGCGACGAGCTCGGGCTTCAGCGGCGACGCATCGACGAGCTGCGGATAGCAGATCGCCGGACGGAAGTTCGCGAACAGCTCCAGGTGCTTGCGCAGCCCGAGGATCGCCTGCTCGGGGCGCAGCGCGCGCTCCAGCGAGTCGTACTTCCAGTCGCCGACCGCGCCGAACAGGATCGCATCGGCCTGCTTCGTGAGCGCCAGCGTCGCGTCGGGCAGCGGATGGCCGCTCGCCTCGTAGCCCGCGCCGCCGACCGGCGCCTGTTCGAGTTCGAACTTCTCGTCGAGTGCGTTCAGCACCTTCACCGCTTCATTGACGATTTCCGGACCGATGCCGTCGCCCGGCAGCACTGCAATCTTCATGCGAAATTCCTGACTGGATAGGGTATTGGGGAAGCAGGCAGGCGGGCGGGCGCACGCGCGGCGCGCCCGCAACGCGCGATCAGCCGACCAGCTTGGTGTCGAGCCACGGCTGCTTCACGAGCCGCTCCGCTTCGAACTGGCGGATCTTGTCCGCGTAGCGCAGCGTGAGGCCGATGTCGTCGAAGCCGTTCAGCAGGCAGTACTTGCGGAACGCGGCGATCTCGAACGGATACTCGCGGCCGTCGGCCGCGCGCACGACCTGCGCGTCGAGGTCGATCGTCAGTTGATAGCCGTTGAACGCGACCGTCTCGTTGAACAGGTGATCGACCTGCTGCTCGGTCAGCACGATCGGCAGCAGACCGTTCTTGTAGCAGTTGTTGAAGAAGATGTCCGCGAAGCTCGGCGCGATGATCGCGCGGAAGCCGTACTGCTGCAGCGCCCACGGCGCGTGCTCGCGCGAGCTGCCGCAGCCGAAGTTCTTGCGGGCGAGCAGCACCGATGCGCCCTGATAGCGCGGCTGGTTCAGCACGAAATCCGGGTTCAGCGGACGCTTCGAGTTGTCCTGGCCCGGCTCGCCGTGATCGAGATAGCGCCATTCGTCGAACGCGTTCGGACCGAAGCCCGTGCGCTTGATCGACTTCAGGAACTGCTTCGGGATGATCGCGTCGGTGTCGACGTTCTCGCGATCGAGCGGCGCCACGACGCCGGTATGTACAGTGAATTTTTCCATGATCCGTCTATCCGGTTGAAGGGCCGGCACGCGGCCGGCACCCATCGACAAATTCTCGGGTGGCGTCAGTCCGCGGCGCGCTGCAGCGCGTTGCCGGCGGCATGGACGTCCTCGCCGAAGCCTCGGACGGTATTGCAGCCGGCCAGACCGACGCCCAGCCCCGCGAGCGCCAGCGCGGCGACCAGCCGCGCGATGAGCTTCGATGCCGTCACGCGTTACCCCAGCTGGCGAATGTCGACGAAGTGACCTTCGATCGCCGCGGCCGCCGCCATCGCGGGGCTCACGAGGTGCGTGCGACCGCCCGCGCCCTGCCGGCCTTCGAAGTTGCGGTTCGACGTCGACGCGCAGCGCTCGCCCGGATCGAGCCGGTCGGCGTTCATCGCGAGGCACATCGAGCAGCCCGGCTCGCGCCATTCGAAGCCCGCATCGGTGAACACCTTGTCGAGCCCTTCGCGCTCGGCCTGCGCCTTCACGAGGCCCGAGCCCGGCACGACCATCGCGAGCCGCACGTTCGGTGCGACGCGGCGGTTCAGCTTCTTCACGACGTACGCGGCCGCGCGGATGTCCTCGATCCGTGCGTTCGTGCACGAGCCGATGAAGATCTTGTCGACCTTGATCGATTCGATCGGCGTGTTCGGCTCGAGCGCCATGTAGGCCAGCGCACGCTCCATCGCGTCGCGCTTGACCGGATCCTTTTCGCGCTCGGGATCGGGCACGCGACCGTCGATCGACGTGACCATTTCCGGCGACGTGCCCCACGTGACCTGCGGGACGATCTCGGCCGCATTCAGCTCGACCACGCGGTCGAACTGCGCGCCTTCGTCCGACTTGAACTGGCGCCAGTATTCGACGGCCTGATCCCATTCCGCGCCGGTCGGCACGAACGGACGGCCCTTCAGGTAATCGATCGTCGTATCGTCGACGGCGACCATGCCCGCGCGCGCGCCGGCCTCGATCGCCATGTTGCAGACGGTCATGCGGCCTTCCATCGTCAGCGCGCGAATGGTCGAGCCGCCGAATTCGATCGCATAGCCCGTGCCGCCCGCGGTGCCGATCTTGCCGATGATCGCGAGCACGATGTCCTTCGCGGTACAGCCGCGCGGCAGCGCACCCTCGACCTTCACGAGCATGTTCTTGCTCTTCTTCTGCAGGAGCGTTTGCGTCGCGAGCACGTGCTCGACTTCCGACGTGCCGATGCCGTGCGCGAGCGCGCCGAACGCGCCGTGCGTCGACGTATGCGAATCGCCGCACACGATCGTCATGCCCGGCAGCGTCGCGCCCTGCTCCGGCCCGATGATGTGGACGATGCCCTGGCGCACGTCGTTCATCTTGAACTGCGTGATGCCGAACGCGTCGCAGTTCGCGTCGAGCGTGTCGACCTGCAGCTTAGAGACGGGATCGGCGATGCCGTGGCTGCGGTCCGTCGTCGGCACGTTGTGGTCCGACACGGCCAGGTTCGCGCTGATGCGCCACACCGGGCGCTGCGCGATCTTCAGCCCTTCGAATGCCTGCGGGCTCGTGACTTCATGCAGCAGTTGACGGTCGATGTAGAGCAGGGTCGTGCCGTCTTCCTCGGTGTGGACCACGTGGGTGTTCCACAGTTTGTCGTAGAGAGTCTGTGCCATGGGTATGCGGGGTCGTTGTGACTACAAGCCTTGCGGATGCGGTCGATTATGCCACGCACAACGCGCCACGGCGCAGGCCGGACGCGAAAAAACCCATTAAAAACAGTGGTTTGGCTGGTAGTGCCAATACCTGTATCGGCATTACCAGCCAAAACGGGGCACGCACGAGCCGGCGCGCGGCGAGCGCGCGTGCGGCGCCCGTATCCGTGCCCTCGCCTAGCCGTTCGGATATTCGCGATTGATCAGATCGAGCCGCAGCATCGCGAGCTGCATGCCGGCATTGCTCATCAGGTAAAGATCGCGCCGCCGCATCGCCGCCTGCTGCGCCGATGCGTCGTAGACGCCCGGCAGCGACAGTCCCGCCGGCACCGCCGCCTGCATCCCCGCCGCGTTCGATACGCGCACGGCAATCGACGCCTGATCGCGATGGGTGACCACGCCGACCTTGCCGAGCGCCGCGGCCGACCCGGCCCGCCTGACGATCGCGGCGGCCACGCCATCGGGCGTCGGTATCGGGCTGCCCGCGACCGCGGCGGGCGTCGCGATCGACGTCACGCCGGCCGTCAGTCCGTACTTCGACGCGAGCACGCTCGCGACTTCCTGCTGCGCGAAGATCGGCGCCGCGACTTTCTGCCGAAGCTGGAACACGGCATCGGCGATCGCCTCGTTCACGGGCCCCGGCACCGGCGCGGCGGCCGATGCCCCGGCGCGATTCCCGAAGGCGAACGCGACGATCGTGTCGATCGCGGTGGCGTCGACGGTCGGCGGCGTCCACGAGAAAAACGTGTCGAGCAGGTAACCGGTTTCGTCGGCGGCGGTCGCGCGATCGTTCAGTTCGTCGGTCAGCTTGCCGAGCATCTGGCGCTGCAGTTCCGCATCGGAAACGGGGGCGTCGCTCGCGAAAGCGGGTGCGGCGGCGGCACACGATGCGGCGAGCAATGAGGTAGAGGCCAGGAAATGGCGGCGGTTCGTCATGGTCACGGGATTCGAATGAAAAACAACGGGGAGCATCAGCCCTTCGGGAAAGCCTGCATCGTCGCGGTCATCGCGTGCGTCAGCATCTGCGCATACATGTCGTGTACGAGATAGAGGCTGCGGTTGCGCGTCCACGGCTGGCCCGACTGCGGGTCGTACGTCGTCGGCAGCGGCACCTCGGCAACCGCCGCCGCCTGCATGCCCGCCTGCTGCGAGGTCTGGATGCAGCGCTTCGCATGATCGCGATGGCCGACCACCGCGACCGTGCCCATCGCCGCCGCACCGCCCGCGCGCGATACGGCCACGGCCGCGACACCCGCGGTGCTCAGGTACACGATCGAACCGTCGCTCGCGATCACCGGCTCGATCGACGTCAGCACGTCGGCGCCCAGCCCGTATTTCGATACGAGAAAGCGCGCGATTTCCCACTGCGCGTAGACCTTGACGGGTTTCAACTGGCGGATGCGGTACACGGCGTCCGCGAGCGCTTCGTTCACCGGCCCCGGATCGGGCAGCGCCGACTGGTTGCCGCCGGTGCTCGATGTATTGCCGCTCGCCGCGTTCGGACGATTGCCGAAGCTGTACGCGACGATCGCGCCGATCCGTGCGGCCGGCACCGTCGGCAGCGTCCACGTGAAGCCGACATCGGTGATCGCCGGCACGATCGCATCGACCGTCGCCGCATCGCCGAGCTGGGCGTTCAGTTTCGCCGACATCTGCGCGGCGAGCGCGCTATCGGTCACGGGTGCCGACGTGACGTCGTCGCCGCCGCATGCGCTCAGCAGCGGGGCTGCCGCAACGGCGGGTGCGGCAGCAAGAAATTTTCTTCGTGAAGAAACCGACGCATTCAGATTCATAAGAGACAGGAAACGATGCGAACGACGCCGGCAGCAAGTCGCGGCGTTGCAAATCGCGGGTTCAGGGAAATGACCATCGGGCACGTCGCCCGGCTGGAAAACGGGCGACAGGATCGACGCGCGGAGCGGATCGCGGCACCCCGTCGATCGACGATGCTGGATCGTAGTGGGCGTTTATTAAATGGCGGTGAACCTGTCGATCGAAGGCTGACGATCGTCATGCCGTTTCATCGACGGACGCGTGCGTTTCATCCGTGGCGAGCGAACGCAGCCGCCGTTTCACTGGTGGCAAGCACGCGATGCGCGGGCATCGTCGCGCACGGCACGGCCCTCTCCGGATTTCGCGATACGACGGCGCAACGCACGTTCCCACGATCCGATCCGGAGCACACGACGATGGCGTTCGGGCTGAACGAATCGCTTGCTCGGCTCGACGAAGCACGCTGTTCACGACGCCGTTTCGGCATGGCCCGCGCGACGTCGGGCGGTACGAGCCGCGCATCGAGGACGAGCAGAAACCGCATGCGCGCGACGAGATCGACGTGATCGCCGCCGGCATGTCGCGCTTCGTCGTCGACGGACGCGCATGCGACGTCGTGATCGGCGACGCGCTGTTCGTGCCCGCGCACGCCGAGCATCGCTTCACCGGCTTCTCCGACGATTTCTCGACATGGGTGTTGTTCTACGGCCCCGAAGGCGGCGAACGCGGCGCATGACGCACGACGCGCACGGCACTTTTCCGGCGATCTCCTAGACTGTCTATTCGCAGCGGGCGCCGCATGGCCGCCCCACCGTCAAGCAGCCGGCAGCATCCGGTGCAACGAACAGGAGAACAGCATGCGATACGAACTCTATTACTGGCCCGAGATCCAGGGACGCGGCGAATACGTGCGGCTCGCGCTCGAGGCGGCCGAAGCCGACTATGTCGACGTCGCGCGCGAATCGGGGCGCGGCATGGGCGTGTCGGCGATGATGCGCATGATGGACAGCACGAAAGCGGAATGCGTGCCGTTCGCGCCGCCGTTCCTGAAGGCGGGCGACGTGGTCGTCGGGCAGACCGCGAACATCCTGCTGTTTCTCGGCACGCGGCTCGGGCTCGCGCCCGACGACGAAGCCGGCCGGCTGTGGGTCCACCAGATCCAGCTGACCGCCGCCGATTTCATCACCGAGATCCACGACACGCACCATCCGATCGGCAGCGGCCTGTACTACGAGGACCAGAAAGCGGAAGCGGCCGAGCGCGCGGCCGATTTCCTCGAGAACCGGCTGCCGAAATTCCTCGGCTACTTCGATCGCGTGCTCGAACAGAATCCGCACGAGAACGGCTATATCGCGGGTAACGCGCTCAGCTATGCGGATCTGACGATGTTCCAGTTGATCGAGGGCCTGCGCTATGCGTTTCCGAAAGCGATGAAGCGCGCGGAGCGCAAGATCGCGGCGCTCGTCGCGCTGCACGATCGCGTCGCGCAGCACCCGCCCGTCGCGCGCTACCTGGAATCGGAGCGCCGCATCCCGTTCAACGACATGGGGATCTTCCGGCACTATCCCGAGCTCGACAAGTAACGGCCCCGCGGGCGCGCAGCTCGCCGTCTACGCGGCGACCGGCGTCTCGTGCAGGTGGCGCCATACGATCACGCCGTCCGCTTCGCGCCGGAACAACGCCGTCGAGCGGCGCACCGTGCGCCGCCCTTCCATGTCGGTCTGCGTCTCGCGATAGCCGATCACCGCGCCGTCGGACCACACCGCAAGGGCGCGCAATTCGTCGATGCCGATCACGAGCCCGGGCCGCGCGCCGTGCCCGCGCGAAAACAGCGCATCGACGCCCGCGTAATCGAGCACCGTGCCGGACGTCGTGATCATCGAAAATCCCGGCGAAAAGCGCGCCATCAGCATCGCGAGCCGCCCGGGCTCCGCGCGGCCCGACAGCCAGCGTTCGATATCGACGTGCGTGTCGACGACTTCATTGAAAAACGGATTCGGCAGATTCATGGGGTTCTCAGGTTCTCAGGTTCTTGGGTTCTTGGGTTCTTGGGTTCTTGGGTTCTTGGGTTCTTGGGTTCTTGGGTTCTTGGGTTCTCGGGTTCTCGGGTTCTCGGGTTCTCGGGTTCTCGGGTTCTCGGGTTCTCGGGTTCTCAGGGGCGGGATGAAACAGCTTGCACGGCCGGCGTGCGATGCGCGGGAAGCCGCACGACGCAGCCGAGCGGCAGCAACGTCAGCAGCACCGCCAGCCCGAAGCACCAGCGGTACGGGGCCGGCGACGGCGGGCCTGCATCGAGCGCCAGCAACGCATTCAGCGCACTGCCGAGCACGGCCACGCCGACACAAAAGCTCAATTGGCGGTTGATGTTCCAGAGCGCGCTCGCATCGCCCATCCGATCGGGCGACACATCGGCGAATGCCGCGCTTTGAGACGCACTCGTGCACAGGCTGGCGCCGAATCCCATCGCGACGAACGCCGCGACGCGCATGGCTTCGACGCGCGCCCACGGCGTCGCGAGCAACGCGATGCCGACACAATCGATCGCGATTCCGCACGCGAACAATGGCTTCGCGCCATGGCGCGGAAAACAGCGGCGTGTCGTCGCGATCGCGAAGAACGCCGCGATCGCCCACGGCAGCATCAGCGCGCCGACATGCGCGGCGCTCAATGCGAGGGCGTTCTGCAGATACAGCGACGCGACGAGATTGACGCCGGTAAAGACGCCCGGCACGCAGAGATAAACCACCACGCCGGTCCGCAACCACGGTTGCGCGAGCAGACGCAGGTCGAGCAGCGGGGAGGTCGCACGGCGCGCGTGTCGCACATAACCGATGCCGGCTGCCGCCGCGGCCGCCAGCATCGCGCACGGAAATGCCGTCCCGCCGGGCTGCCCCGCCGCGGTAAGCCCCAGCAGCAGCGCGACCAGCGCCGCCGCGCTCAGGCCGAGCCCGCGCCAGTCGAGCCGCGGAGGCCGCTCGCGTGCGCCGTCGCGCGGCAGCCATGCCAGCGCGAGCGCCTCGGTCGCAGCCGCAATCGGCACCATGGCGAAGAAGATCGCACGCCACGATCCGCGATCGACGATCGCGCCGCCGATCGCGGGCGACAATGCCGGCACGAGCAATGCGACCATCATCACGATCGACGTGAGGCGCGCGTGTGCGTG
Source organism: Burkholderia sp. MSMB1078WGS (assembly GCF_001528895.1). NCBI lineage: Bacteria > Pseudomonadati > Pseudomonadota > Betaproteobacteria > Burkholderiales > Burkholderiaceae > Burkholderia > Burkholderia sp. MSMB1078WGS. The sequence continues at coordinate 65,504 of NZ_LPDI01000085.1, forward strand.
CGGCGGATACGCGCGATAGGCGATCGTCTGGCCGACCGGAATCAGCAGCCCGCCGCCCAGCCCCTGGACCAGCCGCCACACGAGCAGCGCGTCGATCGACGGCGCCGCACCGACGCCCGCGCAGCCGCCCCCGAACAGCAGCAACGATGCGCCAAACACGCGCCGCTCGCCGCAGCGACGCGCCAGCCACGTGCCGAACGGAATCACGACGGTCAGCCCGAGCACGTACATGTTGCCGACCCACGCAAGCTGCGCGACCGATGCGTGCAGCTCGCGCTGCAGCGCCGGATATGCGGCGTTCAGCATGAACATGTTCGCGAGATCGATCGCGAATCCGAGCAGATAGACGGCGGCGATTCTGGAGCGGTCTGGCATGGCGGCGGCCGGGGCATCACGAAACGCCGCAGTGTAGAGGCCGACAGCCGGGCCGGTAAGCGGCCGGATTCGACCGGTCCGGTCGAAAAATTTTGACAATCGGATCATGTACGGCCACGCCGCAATGCTCGACGCATCGCACGCGACCGCACATTCGGGTACCCTTCGGGCGATTCCATGCACCGACAGGACCGCGCCCCGACCATGGTGAGCCTCGATCGTTTCGTCGTCTTCCGCGCCGTGGTCGAGGCAGGCTCGTTCACGGCCGCCGCGATCACGCTGAACCAGGCACGCGCGGCCGTCAGCTTCAACATCAAGCAGCTCGAAGCCGAGCTAGGCGTGACGCTGCTCACGCGCACCACGCGGCGCGTCGAGCTGACCGATGCCGGCGAGCGGTTCTACCGACGCTGCCTGCGCGTGCTCGACGAAGCCGAAGGCGCGATCGACGAGGTGCGCGGCGAACATGGCGGGATGGAGGGCATCCTGCGCGTGACGTCGACGGTCGAATATGCGGCACGCATCCTCGCACCGGCGCTGCATGCATTTACCGCGCGGCATCCGGCGTTGCGCGTCCGGCTCGAAACGCATACGTCACAGGCAGACCTCGTGCGCGACCGCTTCGACGTCGCGATCCGGCTCGGCCGCCACGAGCACTTTCGCGAGCTGCCGTATCGCGGCGTCTGCCTCGGCACGTACGACGTGCTGCCCGTGATGGCGCCCGACCTGCCGGCACGCGCCGGCGTTCCGCAACCGGCGTCGCCGGACGCTTTGGCGCGCCTGCCGCAGCTCGGCCACAGCCGGCTCGAACGAATCGCGGAATGGACGCTCACCGATCGCGCGGGCAACGAGCATGCGTTCCGGCCACACGCGAAACCGCGCATCGTCGTCGACAACGCGTCGGTGCTGTGCGAACTGGCGCGCCAGGGCAGCGGCGTCGCGCTGCTGCCCGAATGGCTCGTGCGCGACGATCTCGCAAGCGGTGCGCTGGTCGACGCGCTGCCCGCATACCGCTTTCCGCGGCAAAACGTCTACGCGTTGTACGTCGCGGCGCGGCACGTGCCGCAGAAAGTGCGCGCGTGGGTGGATTTCATGAAAGCGCAGTTGCAGCAGCCGCGCTGAACGCGCGGGGCGGCGCGACGCGTTTCAACGGCAGCCGGCCATCCGATTCGGCCGGCTCCATCGCCGCGCCGCGCAGCGGGCGATCAGTGCGGCTGCCCATGCTGCACGGCCGCCGCGTCGACGGCCTCGACCGAGCGCGTGAGCCACTGCCCGATGTCCATCTCCTCGTAGCGCACGAGCCGGCTCTTGCGCACGCGGCGATACGCCCACCAGATCGCGACGAACAGCGGAATCCACACATAGATCGACACCACCTCCATCCAGTCGATGCGCGCCGCGAAGAACGCCTGGTAATCCTGACCGAGCGAAATCACGATGCAGACCGCGATCGCGAACAGCGGCCCGAACGGAAACCACTTCGCGCGATACGGCAGTTGATCGAGCCGATAGCCCTGCTTCAGGAAGCCCTTGCGAAACCGGTAATGGCAGACCGCTATGCCGAGCCACGCGATGAAGCCGGTGATGCCGACCGTATTCAGCAACCACAGATAGATGCGCTGGTTGTTGGTCAACGACGTGAGGAAACACAGCCCGCCGACGGCCATCGTCGCGTACAGCGCGTTGCGCGGCACGCCGCCCGGCGACAGCGTCGCGAACATGGCCGGCGCGCGCCCTTCCGATGCGAGGTTGTACAGCATCCGCGTCGCCGCGTAGGTGCCGGAATTGCCGGCCGACAGCACGGCCGTCAGGATCACCAGATTCATCGCGCCGGCGGCGAGCGGGAACCCCGCGTGGCTGAACACCAGCGTAAACGGGCTCACGCCGATGTCGGTCACGTCGCTCTTCAGCAGGTTCGGATCGGTATACGGTACGAGCAGGCCGATCACGAAGATCGCGAGCACGTAGAACAGCATGATCCGCCAGAAGATCTGCTTCACCGCGCGCGGAATCGTCGTGCGCGGGTTTTCCGATTCGCCGGCCGTGATGCCGACCAGCTCGGTGCCGAGGAACGAAAAACCCGCGATCAGCGCGACGCTCATCATCGCGTGCACGCCGCCGACGAACGGCGCGTCGCCGGTCGTGAAGTTGCGCCAGCCGACCGGATGGCCGGCGCCGGTATGCCCGCTGCCGGTATGCCCGCTGCCGAGCACGCCGGCCGCAATCGACAGCCCGGCCGCGATGAACGCGATCACGGTGACGACCTTGATCAGCGAGAACCAGTATTCCGCTTCGCCGAAGCCGCGCACCGACAGCGTATTGAGCAGGAAGATCAGCACGAGGAACCCCGCACCCCACCACACGCCCGGCACCGCCGGAAACCAGTAGCGCATCACGATCTGCGCGGCGACCAGCTCGATCGCGATCGTCACCGCCCAGCTGTACCAGTAAGTCCAGCCGAGCGCGACGCCGAACCCTTCGTCGACGTACTTCTCGCCGTAGATCGCGAACGAGCCCGATACCGGCATCAGCGCGGCCATCTCGCCAAGCCCCGTGACGACGAAGTAGACCATGATCCCGATCGCGAGATACGCGGCGATCGCGCCGCCCGGCCCCGCCTGCGCGACGGACGCGCCCGATGCGACGAACAGCCCCGTGCCGATCGAGCCGCCGATCGCGATCATCGCGATGTGGCGGCCCTGCAGACGGCGTTTCAGCGTCGCCCCGGACGGCTCGGCCGTCTCCGCTGCCGCTTGCATAGCATCCATAGTGTTCATCCTGATGGTGACCCGGCCAACCGATTTGATTTGGAATGCAAATCGATCGACTCGGTCATTCGCGTTGAAAACGGCCCTGCCGGGCCGGTCGCCTCACACGACGCTGCGCTTGATCGCCTGCAGTTCGGCCGTCGTCACGATCTTCTCGATCCGGAATCGCGAGCTTTCCAGCCACGCGTTCGCGATTCGCCGGTATTCGTCGAGATCCTCGCACGCGAGCCGCACGAGAAAATCGAACGTGCCGCTGACGAGCCAGCAATCGAGCACGGCCGGATTCGCGCGCATTTCCTCCTCGAACGGCACCTGCGAACGTCCGTGGTCAGCCAGTACGATCTGCGCGATCACGACGATCGGCTTGGTCGCGCGCGGCGCGTTGATCACCGCGCGGTACCCTTCGATCACGCCGAGCGCCTCGAGCCGCTCCACGCGCGCCTGGCAGGGGCGCGGCGTGAGATTCACGAGTTCCGACAGCTTGCGGTAGGAAATTCGCCCGTCGGTACGCAGGATGTCGAGGATCCGGAGATCGATCTTGTCGAGCTGCATCTTCTTGTCGGTCATCCGCGTTCGCTCCGGTCGGGTCGTGGCTCATGCGTGGAACGTCTGCCGTTCCGCGCGGGGCCACATTATCCGGCCGAAGCGGTCGCGCGCCAATCGGCTAGAACCGCAGCGACAGGCAGGTCAGGCCGCCGTCCATCTTGCGGAACTCGCTCGTGTCGATCACGTGCAGCGGCATGCCGAGCGACGCGATCGCGTCATGCACGCGCGGATAACCGGCCGGCGTGATCAGCGTGCCGTTCACGCGCAGCGTGTTGCCGGCATATTCGTCCGCCGCGGAAATCGCGATACGCCGATAGCCGGCGAACGCCGGATGCGCGGCGAGCGCTTCCGTGACGAGCAGTGTGTCGTCGCCGAGCGCGTTGACGACCGATTTCAGGTGCAGGCCGGCGCCGACCGGCACCGCGACGACCGAGTAGCCATGGCGCGACACCAGCGCGTCGAACGCGGCGATGCCTTCCGCGTCGGTGCGGCTCGTCAGGCCGATGAAGAAGCGCTTGCCGACCAGCATCACGTCGCCGCCGTCGAGGCGGCCGGACTGCATCGGCAGCAGGTCGCGATGGGCGGCGAGCGCCGCTTCGATATGAACCGTCTCGCCGCGCCGGGCGGGCGCGCCGGGGCGCGTGATCACTGCGAATTCCGGCGTGACGACGGCGACGTCCTCGACGAAATGCGAATCGGGAAACGCATCCAGCGGCGGCAGTTCGGTCAGCTCGACGCCGAGCCCGCGCAGCGCGTCGCAGTATGCGTCGAACTGCATGAGCGTCTTGTCGTAGTCGGGCGCGCCGAGCGCGGCGGTGGTGAGACCCGCGCCGCAGGACGGCGCGGGACGGCGAACGATCGCTTGCGTGAATTGCATCGACTCCTCCATGGTCTGCACCGCATCCGTGCGGCGCACGGGCGGGCGGCGTGGTGTCCGGACCATTATCGGAAGCCAAATTGTGCAATTCGTGTCGATTTCGGCGGCACCGGCAGCCGATTGCGTCGAATTGCGCGCACCACGCAGCGGATTCGGCAGACGGACCGCTCGCCGTGTCGGGCACGGCCGTTTCGCCTGCCGCACGCGCGTTACGCGCCGGGCTCGAATCCCATCTGCGCACGGCCGAGCGCCGTCAACTCGCCCTCCCCCGCGCGCCCGTCGAATTCGACCTCGAAATGATCGGCCGGGAAATCGGGCGGACTGTCGCCACGCAGGAACGCGGAGCGCTGGCGTTGCAGGTACGCATCGTTTTTCGCGCAGCCGGGCGCGGCGGCGATGTACATCACGTTGCTGTCGCCGCTGCCGCGATGCGCATCCTCGACCGCATGCACGACATCGCCGTGCCAGAACACCGCGTCGCCCGGCGCCATGTGCGGGATCGGTACCAGCGCGTCGAGCAGCAGCGCATGCCATTCGGGCCGGATCGACAGCGCGCGGCCGGGACGTGCGCCGCACAGGTCGTCGTCGGCGACGTCGTCCTGCAGCGCACGCAGCACGACATAGGCCATCGCGTTCGCGATCGGGATCAGCTGCAGCGTGCCGTCGCCGGGCCCCTGCGGCGTCAGCGCGGTCCAGCCCTGGAACGTGCGAAACATCGAGCATACGGCCGGCGACGGAATCTCCTCGACGTCGGGACGGAACGCCGCATCGAACGGATCGTAATCGCGCCAGCGGCCGGCCAGCACGTGACGATAGACCTGGCGAAAATTCGCGCCGAGCCAGCGCTCGACGGAACCGCCGTCGACATGCGGCGACAGCCCGAGCGACGTCGAGCCGGGCGGCCGGCGGCGAATCCGGTCCGCATAGGCGGGCACCTGGTCGGGATCGAAATGCGTACGTGCGCCGTCCGCATGCCGCCACAGGCGATTCAGGAACACTCGCGCCTGCGTGAGTGCCGGCGACTGGCGCGCGGCGACCTGCGGCTTCGACCAATAAACGCCGTAGATCTGCGGCTTGCCCGACGCGAGGTTGCCGAAATAGCGGTCTTCCGCGCGCGCGTGCAACCGGTCGGCGAAACGGTTCGCGTCCAGATACGCGCCGATTTCGTCGTTCCAGTCGCGCGCCTGCCGGACATCGAACACGCCGCGGATCACGACCGCGCCATGCGTGCGAATCGCGGCAATCGCCCGCGGATCCACCTTTCCGTCAGCGATATCCGCGAACGGCACCGCCGGAATCACGTCGCGGCCATGTGCGTGCGCGCGGCGGATCGCGTCGACCTGCCGTGCGATATCGCCTTCCAGCTCGCGGAACGTGGCCGCATAACCGGGCAAATCGGCGCGCAGCGCCCGTTTGGCCGCGCGGATCGCGGCCGGCAGATCGTCAATCGTCAGTTGCATCGTCGTCTCCTCGCTGAAGCGTGTCGTGATGTGCTGTCAGCGTACGGTCGGCCCAGGGTCGCCATCACCACTATCCGGCCAATGATCGATACAATCCTGACAATCGTGCGTCACTCGCGACGATGGCAGGCCACGCAGAGCTTGTTGCCGTCCGGGTCGCGGAAATAGGCGCCGTAGTAGTCGCGGTGATAGTGCGGCCGCAGGCCCGGCGGCCCTTCGCAGACGCCGCCCTGTCGCAGCGCGAGCGCGTGACAGCGATCGACGTGGGCACGGGTCGGCGCATCGAACGCGATCGTGTGGCCATTGCCCGGTTCGGGCGGCCGGCCATCGAGCGGCTTGCCGAAGAAGAACAGCGGCCGCTCGGCGTCGGCCGGCATCCAGCCCGACCAGCCGTCCGGTTCGCGGAATTTCAGGCGCAGGCCGAGTTCAGCGAACAGCGGCGCGTAGAAGTCGTAGGCGCGCGCCGTATCGCCGACGCCCACGCAAACATGTGAAAACATGGCATCGCTCCGTGGTGACGATCGCTCACGATCATGCCACGATGCGCTGCCCGCCCCTGCCGGAGGCCGCGATGAAACCGCAATACGAACACGTGACGTTCGCACCCGGCTGTTCGATCCGCGTCTATCACCGTCAGCTCGCGCGCATTCCGTTCGAGTGGCATCGCCACCCCGAATACGAGCTGACGCTGACGCTCAACAGCCGCGGCCGGCGCTTCATCGGCGATCATGTCGCGCGCTACGCGGACGACGATCTCGTGCTCGTGCCGCCCAACCTGCCGCATACGTGGTCGTCGAACGCGCGCATCGATCGCGACGCGCCCGAGGTCGCGCTCGTCGTCTGGTTCGACGGCGACTGGGTGCGGCGGCTGGCCGACTGCTGCGCCGAATACGCGCCGCTGCGCTCGCTGCTGCGGCGCGCGGCGCCGGGCCTGCGCTTCGACGTGGAGACGGCCCGCGCGATGCGCGCGCGCCTGCCGCTGTTGCTCGATCCGTCGCCGCGCGCGAGGCTCGCGGCCACGCTCGACACGCTTGCCGATCTCGCGGAAGCCGGCGGCGAACCGCTCGCCACCGCGCACGCGTACGGCCAGCGCGACGGTGCGCCATCGCCGGCCGATCCGGCCGCGCCCGAAGCCGAACGCCTCGATCGCGTGCTCGACGCGATCGACCGGCATTTCCACGAACCGCTGCGCATCGACGCACTCGCCGCTGTCGCGCACCTGTCCGAACGCACGCTGCAACGGCTGTTCGTCCGGCACCTCGGCGAAAGTGTCGGCCGCTACGTGCAACGGCTGCGGCTCGCGCACGCCTGTCGCCATCTCGTCGGCACCGACTGGCCGATCGCGACGGTGGCCGCGCGCTGCGGCATTCCGAACGCCGCGAACTTCAATCGCCAGTTCCTCGCCGCGCGCGGCACGACGCCCGGCGCGTACCGGCAGTTCTTCAAGCAGCACGGCCACGCACCCGACGACGATGCGCCCGCACTCGACACACGGCCGCCGTCGCTGGAGCGCCACGCCGGATCGGGCCAACGTCGGCCGCGCAAATGAAAACACCCCGACGGGCTGACCCGTCGGGGTGTCGTGGCGTTGCGATTGCCCGACGCGAGCGGCCTGCCGGCCGTTCGCGTCGCACACGGTTTAACGTGCGTTGAGCGGCTTCGCTTCGCGCGGCGTGTCGCCGATGAACAACTGGCGCGGACGGCCGATCTTCTGTTCCGGATCGGCAATCATTTCGTTCCACTGTGCGATCCAGCCGACCGTGCGTGCCATCGCGAAGATACACGTAAACATCGACGTCGGGATACCCAGCGCGCGCTGGACGATGCCCGAGTAGAAGTCGACGTTCGGGTACAGCTTGCGCGACACGAAGTATTCGTCTTCCAGCGCGATCTTCTCGAGCTGCATCGCGAGCTTGAACAGCGGGTCGTCGTGCAGGCCCAGTTCGTTCAGCACTTCGTAGCACGTTTCGCGCATCAGCTTCGCACGCGGGTCGTAGTTCTTGTACACGCGGTGACCGAAGCCCATCAGCTTCACGCCCGAATTCTTGTCCTTCACCTGCTTGATGAATTCGGGAATGTTGTCCGGCGAACCGATCTGCTCGAGCATGTTCAGCGCGGCTTCGTTCGCACCGCCGTGCGCCGGGCCCCACAGACAGGCGATACCGGCCGCGATACACGCGAACGGGTTCGCGCCCGACGAACCGGCCAGGCGGACCGTCGACGTCGATGCGTTCTGCTCGTGATCGGCGTGCAGAATCAGGATACGGTCGAGCGCGCGGACCAGCACGTCGTTGACCTTGTACTCTTCGCACGGGTTCGAGAACATCATGTGCATGAAGTTCGCGCTGTACGACAGTTCGTTCTTCGGATAGACGAACGGCTGGCCGATGCTGAACTTGTACGCCATCGCGACGAGCGTCGGCAGCTTCGCGATCATGCGGATTGCCGACACTTCGCGGTGACGCGGATCGTTGATGTCGAGCGAGTCGTGATAGAACGCCGACAGCGCGCCGACGGCCGCCACCAGCACCGCCATCGGGTGCGCGTCGCGACGGAAGCCGCGGAAGAAGAAGTGCATCTGCTCGTGCACCATCGTGTGCTTCGTGACGGTGTCGACGAATTCCTTCTTCTGCGCGGCGTTCGGCAGTTCGCCCTTCAGCAGCAGGTAGCAGCTTTCGAGGAAGTCAGCGTTCTGCGCGAGGTTGTCGATCGGGTAGCCGCGATACAGCAGTTCGCCCTTGTCGCCGTCGATGTACGTGATCGCCGAATTGCACGAAGCCGTCGACATGAAGCCCGGGTCGTACGTGAACTTGCCGGTCTGGCCGTACAGCTTGCGGATGTCGATCACGTCCGGGCCCATCGTGCCCTTGTAGATCGGCAGTTCGACGCTCGGCGAGTTGTCGCTGAACGATAGCGTGGCTTTAACATCAGACGGAGTCATGGCACATCCTCAATCGAAATAAAGAAACGGGATTCGATAACGGGCGGAACGTGATTACACGTTGCGCAGCATCTCCAACAGCCGGTGAACATCCGGGCTGTCTAGGTCGCCTTCTGGTTCCTTGCGCGCGAGGAGCAAGTCCATCAGGTCGTTGTCGCTCAGATCGAGCAGGCGCGACAACGCGCCTACGTCTGCATCGGTGAGGTCATGCTCGTATCTGCCGAAGAAACGCTCGAACACGATGTCGTTCTCCAGCAGACCCCGCCGCGCGCGCCAGCGAAGGCGCGCACGGCGGTGCGGGTCGGATTGATGCGAATCGTCGCTCATCTCAACCTTAAACCGCGCGGCGAACCATCAGTTCCTTGATCTTGCCGATCGCCTTCGTCGGGTTCAGGCCCTTCGGGCAGACGTCGACGCAGTTCATGATCGTGTGGCAACGGAACAGACGGTACGGGTCTTCCAGATTGTCGAGACGCTCGCCGGTGGCCGTGTCGCGGCTGTCCGCGATGAAGCGGTAAGCCTGCAGCAGGCCGGCCGGGCCGACGAACTTGTCCGGGTTCCACCAGAAGCTCGGGCACGACGTCGAGCAGCTCGCGCACAGAATGCACTCGTACACGCCGTCGAGCTCGTCGCGCTCTTCCGGCGACTGCAGGCGTTCCTTCTCCGGCGGCGGTGCGTCGTTGATCAGGTACGGCTTGATCGAGTGGTACTGGTTGAAGAAGTGCGTCATGTCGACGATCAGGTCGCGCACGACGGGCAGGCCCGGTAGCGGGCGCAGCACGATCTTCTGCGGCAGGTCGTTCAGGTTCGTCAGGCACGCGAGACCGTTCTTGCCGTTGATGTTCATCGCGTCCGAGCCGCACACGCCTTCGCGGCAGGAACGGCGGAACGACAGCGTCTCGTCCAGGGCCTTCAGCTTGACCAGTGCGTCGAGCAGCATGCGTTCATGCTGGATCTCGAGCTCGTACGTCTGCATGCGCGGCGCCGCGTCCTTGTCCGGATCGTAGCGGTAGACTTCAAAAATGCGTTTTGCCATTTCGGATTCCTTTGACTCGGCTTAGAACGTGCGCGGCTTCGGCGGCACGGATTCGACCGTCAGCGGCTTCATTTGTACCGGCTTGTAGTCGAGGCGATCGCCTTCGCTGTACCACAGCGTGTGGCGCAGCCAGTTCTCGTCGTCGCGGTGTTCGTAGTCGCTGTGCGCGTGCGCGCCGCGGCTTTCCTTGCGTGCTTCCGCCGACACCATCGTCGCGCGGGCGACTTCGATCAGGTTCTCCAGCTCGAGCGCTTCGACGCGCGCGGTGTTGAACACCTTCGACTTGTCCTTCAGGTGGATGTTTTCCACGCGCGCCTTCAGGCCGGCCATCTGGTCGACGCCTTCCTTCAGCAGTTCCGACGTGCGGAACACGCCTGCGTGCTTCTGCATCGTCGAGCGGATGTCGTTCGCGACGTCCTGCGTGTATTCGCCCGACGTCGACTTGTCGAGCTTCGCCAGGCGCGCCAGCGAGAATTCGCCTGCGTCGGCCGGCAGCGGCTTGTGTTCCTTCTGGTTCTTCACGTGCTCGACGATGTGGTTGCCGGCCGCACGGCCGAACACCACGAGGTCCAGCAGCGAGTTCGTGCCGAGGCGGTTCGCGCCGTGCACGGACACGCACGAGCATTCGCCCACTGCGTAGAAGCCGTTGACCGGTTCCTTGTGATCGCGCGACGTGCCGACGACCTGACCGTGGATGTTGGTCGGGATGCCGCCCATCTGGTAGTGGATCGTCGGGACGACCGGGATCGGTTCCTTGATGCAGTCGACGTTCGCGAATTTCAGCGCGATTTCGCGGATCGACGGCAGACGCTTCATGATCGTCTCGGCGCCGATGTGCGACAGGTCGAGCAGCACGTGATCCTTGTTCGGACCGACGCCGCGGCCTTCCTTGATTTCCTGGTCCATCGAACGCGACACGAAGTCACGCGGCGCCAGATCCTTCAGCGTCGGCGCATAGCGCTCCATGAAGCGCTCGCCGTTCGAGTTGCGCAGGATGCCGCCCTCGCCGCGCACGCCTTCGGTGATCAGCACGCCCGCGCCGGCCACGCCGGTCGGGTGGAACTGCCAGAACTCCATGTCCTGCAGCGCGATGCCCGAGCGCGCGGCCATGCCGAGGCCGTCGCCGGTGTTGATGAACGCGTTCGTCGATGCCGCGAAGATCCGACCTGCGCCGCCCGTCGCGAACAGCGTCGTCTTGCCTTCCATGATGTAGACGTCGCCCGTCTCCATTTCGAGCGCCGTCACGCCGAGCACGTCGCCGTCCGCGTCGCGGATCAGGTCGAGCGCCATCCATTCGACGAAGAACTGCGTCTTCGCCTCGACGTTCTGCTGGTACAGCGTGTGCAGCAGCGCGTGACCGGTACGGTCGGCGGCCGCGCAAGCGCGCTGGACCGGCTTCTCGCCGTAGTTCGCGGTGTGGCCGCCGAACGGGCGCTGGTAGATCGTGCCGTCCGCGTTGCGGTCGAACGGCATGCCGAAGTGCTCGAGCTCGTACACGACGTTCGGCGCTTCACGGCACATGAATTCGATCGCGTCCTGGTCGCCGAGCCAGTCGGAGCCCTTGATCGTGTCGTAGAAGTGGAAGTGCCAGTTGTCTTCGCTCATGTTGCCGAGCGACGCACCGATGCCGCCTTGCGCGGCGACCGTGTGCGAACGCGTCGGGAACACCTTCGACAGCACGCCGACCGACAGGCCCGCGCGCGACAGTTGCAGCGCTGCGCGCAAGCCGGAGCCGCCTGCGCCGACGATCACGACGTCGAACTTGCGGCGCGGGAGGGAAGTTTTGATTGCAGCCATTCTTTACACTCTCCAGAGAATCTGCGCGGCATAGCCCGCACATGCGAGCAGCCAGACGATGGTCAGCGATTGCAGCAGCAGGCGCACACCGACGGGCTTCACGTAGTCCATCCAGATGTCGCGCACGCCGACCCATGCGTGGTAGAAGAGGGAGAGCAGCATCACGAAGGTCGCGAGCTTCATCCATTGCGCGGCGAAGATCGATGCCCAGCCTTCGTACGAGAAATCGTGCGCGCCGAAGAAGAGGACGAGCAGAATGACCGTGTAGACCGCCATGATCGTGGCGGTGACGCGCTGCGCGAGCCAGTCGCGCAGGCCGTAGTGTGCGCCGACGACGAGGCGCTTCGAGCCGATTCGGTTATTGGCTGCCATTTTCTTAGAATGCTCCGAACAGTTTGAGTGCCATGGCGATCGTCAGCGCGATCGAGACGACAAAGACGACGACGGCCGTCCGCTTGCCGCCTTCCTTCGAGACGGCGTCGTGGTTGACGTCCATCAGCAGGTGGCGAATGCCGGCGCAGAAATGGTGGAAGAAGGCCCACGACAACGCGAGGACGATCAGCTTGACGACGATGTTGGAGAGGAAAGCCTTGAAGACTTCGAAGCTGAGCTCGGAGGTGAGGCTCTGGTCGAAGAGGAACAGCAGGAACGGCAGGAACAGGAACAGCAGCGCGCCGCTGATACGATGGAGAATCGACAATGTCGCCGCCAGCGGCATGCGATATTTCAACGTGATGTCGCCGATTCCGATGTTCCGGTATTCCGGCCTCGGCTTTCTTACTGCGTCAGTCATGCTAGACCCCTACTATGTTGTCACACTAATCCGCGATTTTAGCGCCTTTTTATATCGCGCTGCAGCGAAAGTCTGCTCTGGATAATTGCGCGAACAAGAACAAAGGCGGCCCGAAACGTGCTTCGCGAGCGTGGGAAACGCGAATGCACGCGGCTGAGCCGAACGTCGTCAGCTCAAGTCATTCTGATAGTAGTACCCGGTTGTGACATACCAGCCGCGACGCACCTCCACCGGCCGGTCCCCGTACGTATAGGACACGCGCTCGACCGACAGCAGCGGGAAGCCCGCCGGCACGTGCAGCAGGTCGGCCACCGCCGGATCCGCCGCCACCGCGCGGATCTTCTCCGTCGCGCGGATCATCCGCGTACCGAACTCCGTCTCGAACATCGCGTAGAGCGGCCCCTTGTACTCGCTCAACCGCTCGAACGTGAGCCCGCGGAACATCGCGCCCGGCAGCCAGATCTCGTCGAGCACCGTCACTTCGCCGTCGAATTCCAGCAGGCGGCGCACCTGCACGACCGGATCGGCGGGCTTCAGGTCGAGCTGCCGCGCGATCTCGGCCGGCGCGCGCAGGCGCCGGCATTCGAGCAGACGGCTCACGTGCGGGTGCTCGGCGCCGTCGTCGGCCAGCAGACGCAGGAAGCGGAATTGCGCGCGATCCTCGTTGTGCGTTGCAACAAAAGTGCCCTTGCCCTGCCGCCGGACCACGAGGTTCTCGGCGGCCAGCTCGTCGATCGCCTTGCGCACGGTGCCCTGGCTGACCTTGTAGCGGGCCGCGAGCTCCACTTCGCTGGGGATGATCTCACCGGGCTTCCATTCGCCGGATTCGAGACTTTGCGTGATCAGTGACTTGATCTGCTGGTATAACGGGCTGAACGTCGGCGACGCGGACGCCGCGGGCGAGGCTGCGGGATCGCCCGCGCCCGGCTGCCCTGGGCCGCCTGCGCCGGTCTGATTCGCGGTGTTCGCCTGGTTCGATGTCATGGCGCGCATTTCATCACAAACCGCACTTTTTCGTCCACTCAATTTCCGCAAAACATCTGTCTTATATAAGACATATGATACCGTTTGACTTTGCGCGTGACGGCTCCTACACTCCCGGTCGAGCAAGGGTTCGCGGGTGCAACAGCGCGTCCCCGGCTACGTGCCTCGGCCGTCTCCAGGTTCACCGCGTCCGCCATCGCGAGTCCTCCGCCCTGCTTCAATGCAACGCTACGCACAACGCGCATAGAATGGCGTTTTCGCTCGCGTCCAACGCTTCACCCGTCCTGGAGATTTTCAATGGCTAAGCCCGCAAAGCGCGTTGCCGTCACCGGCGCCGCAGGTCAAATCGCTTACTCCCTGCTGTTCCGCATCGCGAACGGCGACCTGCTCGGCAAGGATCAGCCGGTCATCCTGCAACTGCTCGACCTCCCGCAAGCCCAAGCCGCCGTCAAAGGCGTCGTGATGGAACTCGACGACTGCGCGTTCCCGCTGCTCGCGGGCGTCGTGATCACCGACGATCCGAAGGTGGCATTCAAGGATGCAGACGTCGCGCTGCTGGTCGGTGCACGTCCGCGCTCGAAGGGCATGGAGCGCAAGGACCTGCTGTCGGCGAACGCCGAGATCTTCACGGTTCAGGGCGCTGCGCTGAACGAAGTCGCCAGCCGCGACGTGAAGGTGCTGGTCGTCGGCAACCCGGCGAACACGAACGCGTACATCGCGATGAAGTCGGCGCCGGATCTGCCGAAGAAGAACTTCACGGCCATGCTGCGCCTCGACCACAACCGCGCGCTGTCGCAGCTCGCCGCCAAGTCGGGCAAGCCGGTCGCGTCGATCGAGAAGCTCGCCGTGTGGGGCAACCACTCGCCGACGATGTACCCCGACTTCCGCTTCGCGACCGCCGAAGGCGAATCGCTGCTGAAGCTGATCAACGACGACGTGTGGAACCGCGACACGTTCATCCCGACCGTCGGCAAGCGCGGCGCCGCGATCATCGAAGCGCGCGGCCTGTCGTCGGCCGCGTCGGCAGCCAACGCGGCGATCGACCACGTCCGTGACTGGGTGCTCGGCACGAACGGCAAGTGGGTCACGATGGGCATCCCGTCGGACGGCTCGTACGGCATCCCCGAAGACATCATCTACGGCGTGCCGGTCACCTGCGAAAACGGCGAGTACAAGCGTGTCGAAGGCCTGGAAATCGACGCGTTCTCGCGCGAGAAGATGGACGGCACGCTGGCCGAGCTGCTCGAAGAGCGCGACGGCGTCGCCCACCTGCTGAAGAATTAAGCCTCACGCATCGCGCCGGGCGGCCTTCGGGGCGCCCGGCTTCGGCACGGGCCGGCACGCCGCCGGCCCTGCCGATCGATCCGATCCGCGCACGTTTTGCCGCCCGCGCCCGCCGCGCGCCGGCCCAGAACCTGCCCGAATCCGATTTTCTCCACGTTGACCCGCTTCCCTGACGTAGACGAGATGGCCGCGCTCACTCCTGCACAAGTGCTGTACGACGGGGCGTCACCGCCCGCGATCCTGCCCTGCTGCGATCACTACGCGGGCAGCGAGAAGCTGATGCGCAAGTCGCTCGCACTACAGGCCGAACTGGGCCCCGTGTTCGACGTCACGTTCGACTGCGAGGATGGCGCGGCCGTCGGCCAGGAAGCCGCGCACGCGGCGCTCGTCGCCGATCTGCTCGGCAGCGCCGAGAACCGCTTCGGCCGCGTCGGCGTCCGCATCCACGACTTTTCCCACCCGCACTGGCGCGACGACGTGCGCATCGTGCTGCGCGCATCCCGCGTACCCGCCTACATCACGCTGCCGAAGGTCGCGAACGCCGCCGACGCGGCCGAAATGACCGCGTTCATCGAAGGCACGCGCCGCGAGCTCGGCATCGCGCAGCCGATCGCGGTCGACGTGCTGGTCGAGACGCACGGCGCGCTCGCGCAGGCGGCCGCCCTCGCCGCGCTGCCGACGGTCGGCACGCTGAGCTTCGGGCTGATGGATTTCGTCTCCGCGCACCACGGCGCGATCCCCGATTCCGCGATGCGCTCGCCCGGCCAGTTCGACCATCCGCTCGTACGCCGCGCGAAGCTGGAAATCGCCTCGGCCTGTCACGCGCACGGCAAGACGCCGTCGCACAACGTGACGACCGAGGTGCGCGACATGGGCGTCGTCGCCGGCGACGCACGCCGCGCGCGCGACGAATTCGCATTCACGCGGATGTGGAGCATCCACCCCGCGCAGATCCGCCCGATCGTCGACGCGTTCGCACCGCGCACCGACGAAGTCACGCTGGCCGCCGAGATCCTGCTGGCCGCGCAGGCCACCGACTGGGGCCCGACGCGCCACGGTGATACGCTGCACGATCGCGCGAGTTATCGTTATTACTGGTCGGTGCTGCGCCGCGCGCGGGCCACCGGCCAGCCCGTACCGGACGAGGCCGCGCCGCTGTTCGGGCCGGCCGCCGCAGGCGCCGCGCGTTGAGTGTGCGCCGCCGGCCGATACACGAGTTTCATGCATTCGCGGTTTCGCGAACCGGATAGACGTTTGCGAAACGACAAAAAACGTAACGGAGCCCGAAAACCTGATGTATGCGCGGCCAAATAGGTGAAAATAGCGGCCGCTGCGCGCTTTCGGGGCGCGTGCAGTTTCAAACCGGCCGGCGGTTTCGATTGCCGGCCCTTGTCAACTGATTATCGAAAGGTTCTGACTCCATGAAGAAACTCCTGATCGCTACCGCCATCGGCGCCTTGTCCGCCACGATGCTGGTGTCGGCTCCGAGCGCGTTTGCCCAGGGTACGGCCACCA
Source organism: Burkholderia sp. MSMB1078WGS (assembly GCF_001528895.1). Taxonomy (NCBI): domain Bacteria; kingdom Pseudomonadati; phylum Pseudomonadota; class Betaproteobacteria; order Burkholderiales; family Burkholderiaceae; genus Burkholderia; species Burkholderia sp. MSMB1078WGS. The sequence continues at coordinate 81,877 of NZ_LPDI01000085.1, forward strand.
CGACCGCGAAGAAGGCCACGGCCAAGCGCCCGGCGCCGGCCAAGCGCATCATCCCGCGCAGCAAGAAGGCGCAGGCACGCGCGGCCGCCAAGGTCGATCCGGTACCGGACGGCGCGGTCAAGTGGTCCTGCAAGGAAGGTCTGTCGTTCGACCTCGCCGGCGACATGAAGCGCGACCAGGTCGTCACGGTTCACTGGGCGAAGAAGAACTACAAGCTGCCGCGTCAGGCCACGACGACGGGCGCCGACACGTTCTACGATCCGGCAGCCGGCTTCAAGCTGGTCGTGATCCCGAGCAAGGCGATGCTGTTCTCCGACGCAAACGGCGGCGAGCGCCTCGCTGACGAATGCGTCACGCCGGAAATGGCACAAGGCGGCGCAGCGCCGACGCAGGCGAACGAACTGAAGCCGGCAACGAACTAAGTACGTTCCTCCCGGCCCCTCGATGTCCGCCCCGGTCTCCAACGCCCGCCCTGCTCCGGATACGGTACTCGTCGACATCGTCGACTACGTGCTGAACCCCGGCATCGACAGCGCGCTCGCGCTGGAGACGGCGCGTCATTGCCTGATCGACACGCTCGGATGCGGACTCGAGGCGCTGTCCTACCCTGCCTGCACCAAGCTGCTCGGCCCGGTCGTGCCCGGCACGATCGTACCGAACGGCGCGAAGGTGCCCGGCACGTCCTTCCAGCTCGATCCCGTCCAGGCCGCGTTCGGCATCGGCGCGATGATCCGCTGGCTGGACTTCAACGACACCTGGCTCGCCGCCGAATGGGGTCATCCGTCCGACAACCTCGGCGGAATCCTGGCGACGGCCGACTGGCTCTCCCGCACGGCCCGCGCGGCCGGCCGGAAGCCGCTCACGATGCGCGACGTGCTGGTCGCGATGATCCAGGCCCACGAGATCCAGGGCTGCCTCGCGCTCGAGAACGCGTTCAACGCGGTCGGGCTCGACCACGTGCTGCTCGTGAAGGTCGCGTCGACGGCCGTCGTCGGCCGGCTGCTCGGGCTCACGCGCGACGAGCTGATCAACGCGGTCTCCCATGCGTTCGTCGACGGGCACGCGCTGCGTACCTACCGCCATGCGCCGAACACCGGTTCGCGCAAATCCTGGGCGGCCGGCGACGCCACGTCCCGCGCGGTGCGCCTCGCGCTGATCGCGAAAACGGGTGAAATGGGCTATCCGTCGGCGCTCACCGCCAAGACCTGGGGCTTCTACGACGTGCTGTTCGACGGCAAGCCGTTCCGCTTCCAGCGCCCGTACGGCACGTACGTGATGGAAAACGTGCTGTTCAAGATTGCGTTTCCCGCCGAATTCCATGCGCAGACGGCCGCCGAGGCCGCGCTGCAACTGCACGCGCAGCTCGCCGCGGCGGGCCGCACGACCGACGACATCGCGCGGATCACGATCCGCACGCATGCGGCCGCCATCCGCATCATCGACAAGCAAGGCCCGCTCGCCAATCCGGCCGACCGCGACCACTGCATCCAGTACATGGTCGCCGTGCCGCTGCTGTTCGGCCGGCTGACCGCGGCCGACTACGAAGACGCGGCCGCGGCCGACCCGCGCATCGACGCGCTGCGTGCGAAGACCGTGTGCGTCGAGGATCCGCAGTTCACGAAGGATTATCACGATCCGGACAAGCGATCGATCGCAAATGCGCTGACGATCGAGTTCACGGACGGATCGAAGCTTGCCGAAGTGGCGGTCGAGTACCCGCTCGGCCATCGGCGGCGCCGTGCGGACGGCATCCCGCTGCTGGTCGACAAATTCCGCACCAACCTCGCCCGCCGCTTCCCGGCCAAGCAGCAACAAGCGATTCTCGACGTGTCGCTGGACCAGGCAAAGCTCGACGCGATGCCGGTCGATGAGTACGTCGACTTGTATGTGATATAGCCCCCACAGGACACGTTGTTTCCTAGCCTCAAACCCAGGAAAATCACCATGGCCCACAATCTCCACAAGACCCTCAAGGAATTCGACAGCGGTTCCGGCAAAGGCAAGTTCTACTCGCTGCCGCAACTCGGCAAGGAACTGAAGACGAAGATCGAGCGCCTGCCGGTGTCGATCCGCATCGTGCTCGAGTCCGTGCTGCGCAACTACGACGGCAAGAAGATCACCGAAGAGCACATCGAGCAGCTCGCGAACTGGAAGCCGACCGCGAAACGTGTCGACGAGATTCCGTTCGTCGTGTCGCGCGTCGTGCTGCAGGACTTCACGGGCGTGCCGCTGCTGGCCGACATCGCGGCCATGCGCGGCGTCGCCGAGCGCACGGGCAAGAACCCGAAGAAGATCGAGCCGCTGGTGCCGGTCGATCTCGTCGTCGATCACTCGGTCCAGATCGACTACTTCCGCCAGAAGGACGCGCTCGACCTGAACATGAAGCTGGAATTCCAGCGCAACAACGAGCGCTACCAGTTCATGAAGTGGGGCATGCAGGCGTTCGACACGTTCAAGGTCGTGCCGCCGGGCGTCGGCATCGTGCACCAGGTGAACCTCGAATATCTCGCGCGCGGCGTCCACAAGAAGACCGACGGCGCCGATACCGTGTACTACCCGGACACCCTCGTCGGCACGGACAGCCACACGACGATGATCAACGGCATCGGCGTGGTCGGCTGGGGCGTGGGCGGCATCGAGGCGGAAGCCGGCATGCTCGGCCAGCCGGTGTATTTCCTGACGCCGGACGTGGTCGGCGTCGAGCTCAAGGGCAGGCTGCGCGAAGGCGTGACGGCCACCGACCTGGTGCTGACGATCACCGAAATGCTGCGCAAGGAGAAGGTCGTCGGCAAGTTCGTCGAATTCTTCGGCGAAGGCACGCAGTCGCTGTCGCTGCCGGACCGCGCGACGATCGGCAACATGGCGCCGGAATACGGCGCGACGATGGGCTTCTTCCCGGTCGACGAAAAGACGATCGAGTACTTCGAAGGCACGGGCCGCACGAAGGCCGAGATCGCCGCGTTCGAAAACTACTTCAAGGCGCAGAACCTGTTCGGCATCCCGAAGGCCGGCGACATCGACTACACGAAGACGGTGACGCTCGACCTGGCGACGGTTGCCCCGTCGCTGGCCGGCCCGAAGCGCCCGCAGGACCGCATCGAGATCGGCAACGTCAAGTCGACGTTCACCGACCTGTTCTCGAAGCCGGTCGCGGAGAACGGCTTCGCGAAGAAGGCGGAAGACCTGAACACGCAGTACACGACGAGCAACGGCGTCGACGTGAAGAACGGCGACGTGCTGATCGCCGCGATCACGTCGTGCACGAACACGTCGAACCCGAGCGTGCTGCTGGCTGCCGGCCTGCTCGCGAAGAAGGCGGTCGAGGCCGGCCTCACGGTCGATCCGAAGATCAAGACCTCGCTCGCGCCAGGATCGCGCATCGTCACCGAATACCTGACGAAGACGGGCCTGCTGCCCTACCTGTCGAAGCTCGGCTTCGAAGTCGCGGCCTATGGCTGCACGACCTGTATCGGCAACGCGGGCGACCTGACGCCGGAACTGAACGAAGCGATCACGAAGAACGACATCGTCGCGGCGGCCGTGCTGTCGGGCAACCGTAACTTCGAAGCGCGCATTCACCCGAACATCCGCGCGAACTTCCTCGCGTCGCCGCCGCTCGTCGTCGCGTACGCGATCGCCGGCAACATCACGCGCGACCTGATGACCGAGCCGGTCGGCAAGGGCAAGGGCGGCCGCGACATCTACCTCGGCGACATCTGGCCGACGAGCGACGAAATCCACGCGCTGCTCAAGTTCGCGCTCGATCCGAAGAAGTTCGAGGACAACTACTCGAAGCTGACCAAGAAGGGCGACCTCTGGAGCAAGATCGAGGGCGAATCGGGCGAAGTCTACGACTGGCCGAAGTCGACCTACATCGCCGAGCCGCCGTTCTTCGGCAACGACTTCTCGATGGAGCCGGCTGCATCGATTCCGACGGTCAAGGGCGCGCGTGCGCTCGGCATCTTCGGCGACTCGGTCACGACCGACCACATCAGCCCGGCAGGCTCGATCAAGGAAGATTCGCCGGCCGGCAAGTGGCTGAAGGAAAACGGCGTGCAGAAGGCCGACTTCAACAGCTACGGCTCGCGCCGCGGCAACCACGACGTGATGATGCGCGGCACGTTCGCGAACGTCCGGATCAAGAACCTGATGATCCCGGCGAAGGCCGACGGCACGCGCGTCGAGGGCGGCCTGACGATCCACCAGCCGAGCGGCGAACAGCTGTCGATCTACGACGCAGCGATGAAGTACGTCGACGCCGGCACGCCGACCGTCGTGTTCGCGGGCGAGGAGTACGGCACGGGCTCGTCGCGCGACTGGGCCGCGAAGGGCACGCAGTTGCTCGGCGTGAAGGCCGTGATCGCGCGCAGCTTCGAGCGCATCCACCGCTCGAACCTGGTCGGCATGGGCGTGCTGCCGCTGCAGTTCAAGGGCGCGGACAGCGTCCAGTCGCTCGGCATCACCGGCGAAGAGACGTACGACATCGAAGGCCTCGGCGACGACTTCAAGCCGCAGCAGGACGTCACGCTCGTGATCCATCGCAAGAACGGCGAAACCCAGCGCGTGCCGGTGCTGCTGCGCATCGATACGCCGATCGAAGTCGACTACTACAAGCACGGCGGGATCCTGCCGTTCGTGCTGCGCTCGCTGCTCGCAGCGTAAGCGCGCAGCCGTTGCAGGCACCGCAGCCGCCTCGCGGGCGGTTGCGGCCGATTTGGATGCCCGACCTCGTGTCGGGCTTTTTTTCGCCCGTGCTTTACGTGGCTGTACGCGGCTTTACGCGCCCTTAAGTGCCTTAAGCCGCCTTGTCTGCGCGCGCCTTCGCGCCCGAGCCTCGCGCGTTCTTCTTCAGGTGCGTGCGGTTGTATTCGATCGCCGCGCGCACGAGATTCTTCAACGCCCGCTTGTCGAGCTTGTCGCCTTCGAACAGATCGATCGCGCGTCGCGCATTGCCGTCGAGGCCGTCGTTGAACAGCTTGTCCGGATCGGGGAGCTGCGCGCCGTGCATGAACGTCACTTTCACCTTGCCCTTGTGCGCGTTCGCGACCGCGATCGTCCCGTCGCACGACCAGACGGGGCTGCCCATCCATTTCCATTCCTCGACGATGCCCGCTTGCGCCGCGAGGATCGTCTGGCGCACGTCGGCCAAGGTCTTGCCGCGCCAGTCGGCGATGCCCGCGATCAGCGCATCGATGCGCGCCGACGGCGTGAGGTCCGGTGCACTCATGCGCGGGCCTCCGTGCCTTCGTCGGGACGCGACAGCACCTGTGCGAGCGAGTCGAAGAACCGTACCCAGCCGTACTGCGCGCCGCGGTACGCCTGCTCCTGGTCGGGGCGGAAGCCGACCTGCTCCATGCGCAGGTGCGTGCCGGCCGGCGTCGGCGTGAGCGTCCACGTCACGATGCTGTCGAGCCCGTGCGCCGCCCACGTATAAGACAGCGTGCGATGCGGCTCGATCGTGAGGACCGTGCAGTCGACCGAGCCCCAGTCCGCGCGGAAATGGAAGGCATGGCCCGCGACGGGCTCGAAGTCGCTCTTCATGAGCCACACCTCGATCAGGTGCGGTTGCGTGAGCGCGCGCCAGATTTTCTCCGGCGGATGGGGCAGTTCCCGGTCGACGACGACGGAGCGCGTTTCGGTAGTGGCTTGGTTCATTACTGATCCATCCTTTTGAGCAGATCTTCGAGGGCATCGAACCGGCTCTGCCAGAAGCCTGCCATCTGGCTCGTCCAGTCGATCAACGGGGCCAGCGCTTTCGGCTGCGCGCTGTAGTGCGTCTGCCGGCCTTCGTGACGGTCGTTCACGAGCCCGGCCTGCTTCAGTACGCCAAGGTGTTTCGACACGGCCGGCTGCGAGACGCCCGCATGGGCCGTCAGCGCGGCAACCGTCAGTTCCCCCTCCGCGCACAGCCGCTCGAAAAGCGCGCGGCGCGTGGGATCGGCAAGCGTTCTGAAAAGCGTGTCCTGAGCAGTTTGCATGTCGTCCTTCGATTCATAACCGATCGGTTATGAATCGAAGGATATCCGCTGATCGGCATACGTCAAGGCGCAATTTCGCGCACCACGCGGATCGATCTCTGCACGACCGCCACGTGCGCCGCACCGGCTCGAGCCGACGCCGAATTCGAGTCTTTCCTCTAATTCACGATTACGACGTGCGATCCGAAAGCCGCCTGCAAGACTGGCCGATGCGCCGTTCCACAGTTCGGGAAACGTTCGGGGTCGGCCGGCTCCGTTCACATCCCTGCGCGAATCGGTTCCTGACGAGTCGCTTCCAATGACCACATAGTGCGATCCGACGTGCAGCCATTGACACGCAAACGCCATGCATCCGCGCGGCGCGCCCGTCCACGACCGCGCACATTCCGATGCTGCAACGAGCGACGCGTGCGCGGGAGCGACGCGCGTTGCCACGCCTTCGCACCGCGAACCGGTTCCGCTCACCGGCGCCGCCACTCCCGGCGCGCACGGCGCCGCGCATGCACTCATGCGCCCCCGTTGTCAGAACTGACAGCTATGGAAACTGGCAGCTACCCGAACGGCACCGACGCCCTACGCTCGTCACCGCTCGCGGCCCCACAAGGGCCGGGGGTTCCAGTAACGTCGCCTCTCCTAAAAAAGGACTCCCGATGAAAAGGAACGCCTGGTTTGCCCTTCCCCTTCCGTCGCCCCGCCGCCTTGCGTGCGTGGCACCGCTCGTGTTCGCCGCCGCGGCGGCGCACGCGGCGACGGATTGGGTCGATACCCATACGAAGGCCTTTCTGACCGGCCCGCAGTTGATGGCGCGCAGTGCGGCGCCGTCGCTCGAACTCGCGGCCGGCGAGACGACCGACATCGTCGTCAGCCTGAAGCTGCGCAACGCCGCCCAGCTCAAGCAACTGGCGCGCGACGTGAACCGGCCCGGCAGCGCGCATTACCGCCAGTACCTGACGCACGAGCAGTTCCTCGCGAACTACGCGCCGACCGACGCGCAGGTGAAGTCGGTCGTCGACTATCTGCACAAGAGCGGCTTCGTGAACGTCGAAGTCGCGCCGAACCGGCTGCTGGTTTCCGCGCACGGCACGGCTGGCACGGTGAAGACCGCGTTCAACACGTCGCTCGTGCACTTCCAGTACGCGGGCCGCTCGGGCTTCGCCAACACGTCGACCGCGCAGGTGCCGCGTGCACTCGGCGACGTCGTCGGCTCGGTGCTCGGGCTGCAAAGTGTCGCGCGTGCGCGGCCGATGCTGCGCGTCGGCAACGTGGCGAAGCCGCAAACGCTCGCGGCCGGCACGGCGACGGGCCACTACCCGAAGGAATTCCCGGGCCTCTACAACGCGACCGGCGTGCCGACCGCGGCCGGCGTGACCGTCGGCATCATCACGATCGGCGGCGTATCGCAGACGCTGCAGGACCTGAAGCAGTTCACGTCGAGCAACGGCTACGGCACGGTCGCGACGCAGACCGTCAAGACCAACGGCACGGGCGGCAGCTACACCGACGACCAGGACGGCCAGGGCGAATGGGATCTCGACAGCCAGTCGATCGTCGGCTCGGCCGGCGGCCAGGTCGGCAAGCTGGTGTTCTACATGGCGGACCTCAACGCCGCCGGCAACACGGGCCTCACGCAGGCGTTCAACCGTGCGGTGTCGGACAACACCGCGAAGGTGATCAACGTCTCGCTCGGCTGGTGCGAAACCGATGCGAACGCGGACGGCACGCTCGACGCCGAGGAACAGATCTTCACGACGGCGGCCGCGCAGGGCCAGACGTTCTCGGTATCGTCCGGCGACGAAGGCGTGTACGAGTGCAACAACCGCGGCTACCCGGACGGCGCGAACTACACGGTGTCGTGGCCGGCTTCGTCGCCGCACGTGCTCGCGATCGGCGGCACGACGCTCTACACGACGTCGGCCGGCGCGTTCTCGAAGGAGACGGTGTGGAACGAAGGGCTCGATTCGAACGGCAAGCTGTGGGCGACGGGCGGGGGCGTCAGCACGGTCCTGCCGGCGCCGGCGTGGCAGTCGGGCAGCAACCGTCAACTGCCGGACGTGTCGTTCGACGCCGCGCAGAGCACGGGCGCGTACATTTACAACTACGGCCAGTTGCAGCAGATCGGCGGCACGAGCCTCGCCGCGCCGATCTTCACGGGCTTCTGGGCGCGGCTGCTCGCGGCGAACGGCACGGGCCTCGGCTTCCCTGCCGGCAACTTCTACGCGGACATTCCGGCGAACCCGTCGCTCGTGCGCTATGACGTCGTGTCGGGGAACAACGGCTATCAGGGGTACGGCTACAACGCAGGCACCGGCTGGGATCCGACGACCGGCTTCGGCAGCCTGAACATCGCGAACCTCAACCAGCTGATCAAGTCCGGCGGGTTCTGAGCGATGCATGAAGACCGGCGCGCGGCGATGGTTGCCGGGCGCCGGCTTGGATCGTGCCGTGCCCTACTCCGTCGCCGGTTCCTTTACGCGCTCCGACACGACCGGTGCGCCGGCCCGATGCGACGGCGCGAACAGCCGCAGCCCGCTCGCGACGCTCGCCGCGCCCGCAAAGCCCGCCCCGAGCATCAACGCAAGCGTCGGCCCGTGGCGCCCCGCGATCCCGAACGACAGTGCAACCAGCGCCGCGCCCGTCGCCTGCCCGATCAGCCGCGCGGTCGCGATGATCCCGCTCGCGCCGCCGCTGCGCTCGGGCGGCGCGCTCGACATCAGCGCTTTCAGGTTCGGCGACTGGAAGAAGCCGAAGCCCGCGCCGCACAGCATCATCCGCCAGCCGATATCGACGACGCCCGGCGACACCGGCAGCGCGGCGAGCGACACCATGCCCGCACTCAGCAACGCCAGCCCGATCGCACCGAGCAGCCCGGGCGGATAACGATCCGACAGCCGCCCCGCGATCGGCGCGGCGAGCGCGACGATCGCCGACCACGGCGTCATCAGGAACCCCGTTTCGACCGCGTTGCGATGCAGGACGGTTTCGAAATAGAACGGCAGCGACACGAATGCGAGCCCCTGCGCGGCGAACGCGCACACGGCGGTCAGCGCGGACAGCGTGAACACGGGCCGACGGAACAGGTCGACCGGCAGCATCGGCGCCGGATGCCCGGCCTGGCGGCGGATCAGCAGCCAGCCGAACGAGAAGGCTATCGCAGCCGCCGCGAACACGACCGTCAGCGGCCCGCGCTGCGCGAATTCGCCGAGCGCGAAGATCAGCGACGCGAACGTGATCACGTTGAACAGCGCCGCAACCGGATCGAACGCATGCTTGCCGCGCGCCGTCTGCGGCAGCGACGGAATCGCCACGGCGAGCGCGCACACGCCGAGCGGCACGTTCACCGCGAACAGCCACGGCCACGCGGCCACCGACAGGATCAGCGACGCGATCGTCGGCCCCACCGCGAACGACACGCCGACGACGAGCGCGTTGAAACCGACGCCGCGCCCGAGCCGATGCGCGGGAAACAGGCCACGGATCAGCGCGACGTTGACGCTCATGATCGCGCTCGCGCCGAAGCCCTGCACGATGCGCGCGGCCGTCAGCGTCGGCAGCGTCGACGCGAGCGAACACCCGAGCGACGCCAGCGTGAACACCGCCAGCCCGGCGACATACACGCGCTTGTGGCCGACGATGTCGCCGAGCGACGCGAACGGCAGCAGCGTCGCGACCATCGCGAGCTGATAGGCGTTGATGATCCACACGGACGCGGCCGGCGACGCATGCAGGTCGGCCGCGATGGCGGGCAGCGCGGTGTTCGCGATCGCGGTGTCGAGCGTCGCGAGCGCGACGGCCAGCAGCACGGCGGACATCGCGCGCCAGTTGACGGCCGGCTCATGCGCGCCGGCGGGGGAAGCGAATTCGGACAAGATGGGCTCGGCTGACGAGCGACGCGCAGCGTCGCGGATTGAGCGGCGCGGCACCGCATCCTCCGTGCAACGGCAACGGAGCGCGCGGCGCCGCGAGCCGTATTGTTGCAGAGCCGCATCGAACGTGCAGGCGGCCGCCTCGTCAGTCGGCAAAATGAAAGCTTCGCCACGCCGCGCCGGGTGCGCGGCATCGTTGAAGACGCAACGATCGGCGGCCTTACGGCCCGCCGAACGGGGCGGCCGGCGCCGCTATTTACGACACCGCACGCCGCGCATTGCGGCCGCGCAGCCATTCGAGCGCGAGCAGCAGGCTCGTCGAGAAGACGATCAGGATCGTCGCGAGCGCGGCGATCGTCGGGCTGATGTTCTCGCGAATGCCCGTAAACATCTGGCGCGGCAGCGTCGTCTGGTCAGCGCCCGCGAGGAACAGCGTGACGACCACTTCGTCGAACGACGTCGCGAATGCGAACAGCGCGCCCGACATCACGCCCGGCGCGATCACCGGCAGCGTCACGCGGAAGAACGTCGTGACCGGATTCGCGCCGAGCGACAGGCTCGCGCGCACGAGATTCTGGTTGAAGCCCTGCAGCGTCGCGGCCACCGTCGTCACGACGAACGGCACGCCGAGCGCCGCGTGCGCGGCGATCAGCCCCGTGTACGTATTCGCGAGCCCGAGCGGCGCGAAGAACAGGTACATGCCGACACCGACCACGACGACCGGCACGATCATCGGCGACAGCAGCACGGCCATCAGCAGCCCCTTGCCGCGGAAGTCGGCCTTCGTCAGGCCGATGGCCGCGAGCGTGCCGAGCACGGTCGCAACGACGGTCGCCGACGGCGCGACGATGAAGCTGTTCTTCGCGGCCATCCGCCACTCGTCCGATGCGATCAGGTTCTCGTACCAGCGCGTGGAGAAACCCGGAATCGGATAGACGAGGAACGTGCTCGACGAGAACGACAGCGGCACGATCGCGAGCACCGGCAGGATCAGGTACAGCAGCGTCAGCACGACGAGCACGCGCAACGCGACGTACCACGCGCGCTCGACGAACGACATGTGCGGCGCGAACAGCGGCCTGGCGAGTTTCATGGTGGGCATCCCCTTCCCGTTTTCCAGTGCCCGGCGCTCAGCCGAGGCTCACGTTGGTGCGCGTGAAGCGCCCGTACACCGCGTACAGCACGAGCGTCGCCGCGAGCAGCAGCCCGCCGAGCGCGCACGCCATGCCCCAGTTGATCGTCACGTTCGTGAAGTACGCGACGTAGTAGCTGACCATCTGGTCGTTCGGCCCGCCGAGCAGCGCGGGCGTGATGTAGTAGCCGATCGCGAGGATGAAGACGAGCAGCGCGCCCGCGCCGACGCCCGGATAGGTCTGCGGCACGTACACGCGCCAGAACGCGGCAAACGGGTGGCTGCCGAGCGACACGGCCGCGCGCTGGTAGGTCGGTGGAATCGACTTCATCACGCTGTAGAGCGGCAGGATCATGAACGGCAGCAGGATGTGCGTCATCGAGATGTACACGCCGACGCGGTTGAACAGCAGCGTCAGCGGATGCGAGATCAGCCCGCTGCCGAGCAGCGCCTTGTTGACGAGCCCTTCGCTCTGCAGCAGCACGATCCATGCGGCGACGCGCACGAGCACCGAGGTCCAGAACGGAATCAGCACGAGAATCATCGCGAGGTTCGCGCGCCGCTCCGACAGCGTCGAGATCCAGTATGCGAGCGGATAGCCGAGCAGCAGCGCGAACAGCGTGACGGCGATGCCGATCACGAACGTGCGGCCGAAGATCGCGAGGTAGATCGACTGGTCGGGATCGGCCTGCACGATGCGGCCGAAGCCATCCTGCTTGTGATCGAGCGCCGCGAGCAGGTAGAACGGCGACACCTGGCTGCCGTTCTTCGCGATCGCCTGCCAGTACGCGAGCTCGCCCCAACGCGCATCGAGGTCGATCAGCTTGGCGCGCGCCTGCGCAGGCGTCGGCGCCGCGTCGCCGTCGCCCTTCAGCGGCATCGCACGCGCCGTCTTCGCGACGAGCGAGCGATAGCCGGGAATCTCGGTGTTCAGCCGCCGTGCGAGCGCGCCCATCGCCTCGCTGTCGGCCACCTTGGTCATGTCGGCCGCGAGCGCGACATACGCGGCGTCCGCCGGCGGCGTCTTGCGGTCCCAGCCCGACAACGCGGCGACCGTGTTCGGCAAGGCGGTCGCGATCTCCGGGTTCTGCACCGCGCGCGTGAGCAGCGTGCCGATCGGCACGACGAAAATCAGCAGCAGGAAAATCGCGAGCGGCGCCACCAGCAGCAGCGCCATCGTGCGCTTGCGGGCCTCGGCGGCCTTCAGCTCGCGCTTGAGCGCGGCGGTCGACGGCGAGGAAGGCGCGATCGTCATCGTATTCAACGGTTCTCTCCGGCCGGGCACGTTCCGGCGGAATGCCGCGCGACGCGATCGACGCGTCGCGCGGCCGGTTGCATCGCGACACCCGTGAGGATGCCTGACCGGTTACTTCGTTGCCCACGCGGCGAAGCGCTGTTCGAGCTCGTCGCTGTGGTCGGTCCAGAAGCCGATGTCCTCCAGCACCGCGTTCTTGCCGTTGGCCGGCGAGTTCGGCAGGTTCGCGAGCGTCTTCGCGTCGAGCGACTTGATCGCGGCGATGTTCGCCGGGCCGTACGCGATGTGCTGCGCATACGCCTGCTGCGGCTTCGGCGTCAGCGTGTACGCGATGTACTGCTCGGCGAGCGCCTTGTTCGGCGAGCCCTTCGGAATCGCCCAGTAGTCGAGGTCGTAGATGCTGCCGTTCCACACGACCTTCAGGTTCTTGCCTTCCTTCTGCGCGGCGTCGATGCGGCCGTTGTACGCGGTCGACATCACGACGTCGCCGGCGACGAGGAACTGCGGCGGCTGCGCACCCGCTTCCCACCACTGGATGTACGGCTTCAGCTCGTCGAGCTTCTTGAACGCGCGATCCTGGCCGGCCTTCGTGCCGAGCACCTTGTAGACGTCCTTCGTCGCGACGCCGTCGGCCATCAGCGCGAATTCGAGGTTGTAGCGCGCGCCCTTGCGCATCCCGCGCTTGCCGGGGAATTTCTTCACGTTCCAGAAGTCGGCCCACCCGGTCGGCGCCGACTTCAGCTTGTCCGCGTTGTACGACAGCGCCGTCGACCACACGAAGAAGCCGACGCCGCACACCTGCGGCGATTCCGGGATCAGGTCGGATTTCTTCGCGATCTTCGACCAGTCGAGCTTCTCGTACAGCCCTTCGTCGCAGCCGCGGTTCAGGTCGCCCGATTCGACTTCGACCACGTCCCAGTTGACGTGCTTCGCCTCGACCATCGCCTTCACCTTCGCCTGCTCGCCGTTGTATTCGACGGCCGTGACCTTGTTGCCGGTCGCCTTCTCGAACGGCTGGTTGAATGCGACCTTCTGCGCGTCGCCGTTCGCGCCGCCGAAGTTGACGACCGTGAGCTCGGCAGCCGTGGCCGATGCGCCGAACGCGGCCAGTGCCAGCGCGAGCGCCGTGCGGCGCGCGGTGAAGCTTGCTCGTTTCATGATGGTTCCTCTCCTCTCGTGGTGGAAGTGGGCTTTGTTGTTGACGACGTGCTGCGGAAAACTAGGTAAACCGTGCTCACGCGAATACGCGCAAATGTTCGGGCGAGAACGCAAGCGAGACGGGCGCGCCGGGCGAAAACGCGTCGAGCGCGCCGGTGCCGAGCGGCACCTTCACGAAACATTCGTCCTGGCCGGGCAGCGCGCAGCGCATGCGCACGTGATCGCCGAAATAGATGAGGCTGCGCGCCTCGCCGCTCACGCAATTGGCGGTGCCGTTCGCACCATTCGCGCCGTGCGCCGCGAGGCTCATGCGCTCGGGGCGGATGCACGCGACGGCCGCTGCGCCCTCGGCGGCTTCGCCGATATGGCGGCCGACGAGCTTCGTGCCGTCGTCGAGCCGGAATTCGCAGAATTCGCCGTCGACGCGCGCGATGGTGCCGCGCAGCCGGTTGCTGTCGCCGATGAAGTTCGCGACGAATTCGTTGCACGGCGATTCGTACAGGCGGTCGACGGTGTCGAGCTGCTGCACGATGCCCTTGTCGAACACGGCGACGCGATCGGACATCGTCAACGCCTCGCCCTGGTCGTGCGTCACGTACACGAAGGTCACGCCGAGCTTTTCGTGCAGCGCCTTCAGTTCGTACTGCATGTGTTCGCGCAACTGCTTGTCGAGCGCGCCGAGCGGCTCGTCCATCAGCACCAGCTTCGGCTCGAACACGAGCGCGCGCGCCAGCGCGATGCGCTGCTGCTGGCCACCCGACAGTTGCGCCGGATAGCGTTTCGCGAAGCGCTCCATCTGCACCATCCTCAGCGCATGCGCGACGCGCTCCGCGCGCTCGGCGGCGGGCAGCTTGCGTACCGTCAACGGATACGCGACGTTCTGCTCGACCGTCAGGTGCGGAAACAGCGCGTAGTTCTGGAACACCATGCCGATGTTGCGCTTGTGCGGCGGCACGTTGTTCAGCAGCTCGCCGTCGAGGCGGATCTCGCCGCCCGTCGGGAATTCGAAGCCGGCGAGCATCATCAGGCAGGTCGTCTTGCCCGAGCCGGACGGCCCGAGCAGCGTCAGGAATTCCCCGCGGCGGATGTCGAGGTCGAGCGATTTGACGACGAGCGTCTCGCCGTCGTAGGTCTTCCGCACGCCGCGAAAGCTGACGATCACATCATCGGACTTCATCGTGCTGTCCCCCTGGCTCCGCGCAATTGATTTTGAGATGCGAGTCACTATACGGCGCGCACGGTTCTACAATAGGGAACCATTTCAATATTCCAAGTAGGACCACTTTGGATACCGTGATCGTCGCCGACTGGCTCTCCGCCCGCATCGACCGCAGTTCGCCCGAACCGATGTACCGGCAACTGCTGCAACTGATGCAGCAGGCCATCCTGACCGGAGAATTGGGGCCGGGAACAAAGCTGCCGAGTTCGCGCACGCTCGCGGGCGACCTGTCGATCGCGCGCAATACGGTCCTGCACGTGTACGACCAGTTGACGGCCGAAGGCTATGTGCTGACGACGACCGGCAGCGGCACCTACGTGGCCGACACGCGGCCGGACGCCGCCGCGATCCGCGCGCCGGGCGCCGCGCCGTCGTCGGTCGCGGACGAACCGCCGCCGCCCGACGCGCAGGGCAGCCTGTCGATGCGCGGGCGGCAACTGATCGAGCATGCAGGCGTCTCGCGGCGCCAGTGGGGGGCGTTCATGCCAGGAGTGCCGGACGTGTCGGAATTCCCGAGCCGCACGTGGAGCCGCCTGCAGGCGCGGCTGTGGAAGGAGGCCAATCCGGAACTGCTGACCTATGCGCCGGGCGGCGGCTACCGGCCGCTGCGGCGCGCGCTCGCCGATTACCTGCGCGTCGCGCGCTCGGTCAAATGCTCGCCGGACCAGGTGATCATCACGACGGGCATCCATCAATCGATCGATCTCGCGGTGCGGCTGCTGTCCGACATCGGCGATCGCGCGTGGGTCGAGGAACCCTGCTACTGGGGCGTGCGCAGCGTCCTGCAGGCGGCCGGCCTCACGCTCGCGCCGGTGCCGGTCGACCAGGAAGGGCTCGACCCGCGCGCGAGCGACATGCAGCGTCCGCCGCGGCTCGTGCTCGTCACGCCGTCGCATCAGTACCCGCTCGGGATGGTGATGAGTCTCGCGCGGCGCCGCATGCTGCTCGAATATGCGCGCCAGCACCGCTGCTGGATCATCGAGGACGACTACGACAGCGAATTCCGCTACGGCAGCCGCCCGCTCGCGTCGCTGCAGGGGCTCGACGATGGCGGCCGCGTGATCTACGTCGGCAGTCTCGGCAAGATGCTGTTCCCGGGGCTGCGGATGGGCTACATGGTCGTGCCCGAGCATCTGGTCGACACCTTCCGCACCGGGCTGTCGGAGCTGTATCGCGAAGGCCAGTTGATGCAGCAGGCCGTGCTCGCCGAATTCATCATGGACGGCCATCTCACTTCGCACGTCAGACGAATGCGCACGCTGTACGGCGAGCGCCGGCAACTGATGATCGACGCGATCCGCGCGCGCTTCGGCGACGCGCTGCCGGTGATGGGCGACGAAGCCGGCCTGCATCTGGTGCTCGGCCTGCCCGACGCGTGCGACGATCGCGCCGTCACGCAGAGCGCATTCGACGCGGGCGTGATCGTGCGCCCGCTCACCAGCTACTACAGCAACCTCGACACCGCGCGACAGGGCCTGCTGCTCGGCTATGCATGCGTCGCGCACGAAGGCATCCGCCCCGCGTTCGACACGCTCGCCGATACCATCGAGCACCATCTGCCGCGAGACATCACGCGCGCGGCATGAAGCCCGCCGCATACGGCGACACCCGATTCGTCAATGCGCGCTGCCCGCTCCACGATCGAGCGATGCCGCGCGCACGGCTTCGCCGGGCTTCGTGAACATGCGCTGCCGCAGCGCGGCAATCTGCGCGTCGCGATCCTGCGGCGACAGACCGGCCGATTCGATCTGCGCACGCTGCGCCGCATAATCCGCGTAACGGCTCTGCCACGACGCATCGTCCTGCTGCATCTGCGCGACGCGTGCCGCCGCCTCGGGGCCGAGCGTCTGCGTCAGTTGCGCGCGCATCGCATCGGGCGTCGCGCCGCTCTTCTGCAATTGCGCGATCTGGTCGATCGCGGCGCGCTGCCGGTCCACCCGCTGCTGCGCCGCGCGTTCGTCGGCCGGCATCTGCTGTTCGAGCGCCGCGAGCCGCTCGGCCTTCTGCGCATCCGTCAGTGAGCGATCCTGAACGATCTTCAACCGTGCCAGGTCGTAGCGCTGCCGCCACTGCTCCGCACCGAAGAACGGCTGGCTCCAGTCGCCGAGCGTGCGGTACGCGATCGACGCGCGCTGATCCAGCGCAAGCTGCAACGCGCCCAGGTCCGACTTGTCGGCCGCTCCGGCATCGCGCAACGTCGCGAGCGCATCGAGATACGCGCGATACCGGTGCCACACGTCGAGCGCCTCGGCCTGCGCGACCGTGCCGTCGAGCTGCGCGGCGATCTCGCGTACGACGAACGCATCGAGCGCGGACGCGCTCAGGTCGCTCTGCGCGCTCAGGCAATAGTCGAAGAAATCGCGCACCGCGCGCGACTTCGCTAGATGCCCGCCCGCATCGAGCGGCAACCGTGGTGCGCTGGAACCGGCGAGCGACGGCGGCAGGCCCGCACTCGCCGGCACGGCGGGATGCGGTGCGGCAGCCGCCACGCCGCCCACCGCTGCCGCCGCCGGCGCATCGCCCGCGGCGCCCGTGCCGCGATGCGATCCCGCACCGCTCCACATCGCGACGCCGGCAACCGCCGCCAGCCCCGCGACACCATAGATCGCCACGCGCCGCGCCAGCGGCGCGCGCCCTTCACGTGCCGCCATCGATCACACGCCCGCGAGCTTCAACCGGTTCGCATGCGTGCGGATCACCGCGACCGGATCTTCCGCATACGCGCCGCGCACGCCGAGCAACTGGTTGATCTCGTCGAGATGGTTCCACTTGTAGCTCGTGCTCAGCACCTTGCCGTACAGCGCGCTGCACTTCGACACGAGCCCGTCGTTCTGGCCCGAGCCGCGATTGATCATCACCGCGCCCGTGCCATACAGCGCGAGCGTCGACAGGTCGAGCGCGTTCGCCGGATCGACGACCGGAAGGGTGCTCGTGTCCGTCGCCCCCGTCACGCCGAGCACGGAAAGCGTCGGCTGGATCGCCGTGCCGGCCCACGAATACAGCAGATGCGTGTTGCCGCCGACGGTTTCCGTCGACGCACCGGTCTGGCAGCTTCCGGGCGCGCCGAGGCCCGCGCTCGGATAGTTCTGGTTGTAGGTGGCGGCTTGCGCGGTGGTCAGCGTCTTCAACGACGCGAGCGCGTCCTGGTTCGTGTTGTGATTGCTGCTCGTCAGGATGCCGAACACATTGACGAATGCAGCGATCACCGTGGACGACAACCCGGTCGGATCGTACGCGAGCACGCCCTGCACGAAATCGGCGAACTCGGAGCCGCGATGCGGCGTGCCGATCGTCGTCACCGACGCGACGAGATCGGGCGCGACGGCCGCGACATAGCGCGACGCCAACCCGCCCTGGCTGTGACCGACGAGATTGACCTTGGTCGCGCCGGTCGCGGCGAGCACCGTCTTCACGTACGCCAGCAACTGTTCGCCGCGCCCGTTCGGGCCGTCGTCGCTCTGGAAGCCCGACAGGTTCGCGACGTAGACGGTCGCGCCATGCTGCTGCAGGTCTTCCTGGATGCCGTACCAGTACTCGAGTACGCCCGCATACTTGTCGGTGCCGGTCAGCCCGTGCACGAGAATGATCGGATAGCGCGTCGTCGCATAGTCGTCGACTGGCGCGGTTGCCGCCATCGCCGTGCGCGTCGTCGCGAGCGTCATCAGCGCGGCCGTCCCCGCGAACGGCGCGACGCTCATCGCGCATGCCACTGCCCCTGCCATTACCCTGGAACGCATCGATCTGGCCATGCATGTTCTCCTGATTATTGTGCTGCCGGTGCGAATGACACCGGATCGACACGCATGCCGCATCGCGCGCACCGTGTGTGTCGACTGCGGGAGTGAAGCACGACTCGCGAACGTTTGCGCCCCGACTAGATACGGTTCTCTAATCGGTTGACGCGCACCGCCCGTTCGGGCGGTGCGGCGTTCCGGCAGGCGCATGCTGCGACGCACATGCGCGATGCGCGCTAGAGCTTCGCGCTCACGCGCACCCACGCGGTACGCCCCGGCTCCATCACCGGCGCGTTCGCCGGGTAGCCGAAGCCCGCGTTGCCGGCGAGGTTCAGATGCTCGGTGTAGGCCTTGTCGAGCACGTTGTCGACGCCCACCGAGATCTGCACGGTCTTGCTGACGTTGTACTGCGTATGCAGCGACAGCACGCCGAATCCGGCGCTCGGGCCGAAGTCCTTGCCGACCACGTTGCCCTCGTTCGGCGCGTAGCGATGCTGCGGCGCAACGATGCGCCACAGGCCGCCCGCCGACCATGCGCCGCGCGTGTATTCGACCCCGATGCGCGCCTCGAGCGGCGGCATCTGGGGCAGCGGATCGCCGCTCGCCACGTTGCGCCCCCATGCATACGCAAGCGACGTCTCGACGCGCAGCGGCGCGACGGGTCGCCACGACACGCCGGCTTCGCCGCCCATGATCTGCGCGTTGACGTTGGTTGCCTGCGTGGTCGGCCCCATCATGCCGGCCGCATAGTTGAACAGGATGAAGTCCTGTACGTAGCCCGCGTACGCCGACACCCATGCATCGAACCGGTCGCTCCTGTATTGCGCGCCGATATCGAGCTGGGTGGTTTTCTCCGGCTGCACCGCCAAGAACGCGTTGACCGAACCGGCCGGCCCGCGCGTCGCGGAGAACAGTTCCCAGTAGTCCGGATAACGCTCCGCGTGGCCGATCCCCGCGTACCACGTGACGGGCAGCGACGCGAGATCGCGCTCGTAACGCACGAAGCCGCTCGGCAGCACCTTCGTCCGATCGTCGTCGAAGGTCGGGTTCGGCTTGCTCGTCATCATGCCGCGCTGCATCGCACGCTTGTCGCGTGCGCTCGCATAGTCGACGCGCGCGCCGCCGATCACGCGCGATACGTCGCTCGCATACCACGTCAGCTCGCCGAACACGCCCGCGTTCCACATCGTCGCCTGCGCGCCCCACGGCTGGTCGCGGTAGTTCTGCTGCCCCATCGACGCGCGAGAATCGAGCCGGTTCGATTGCGCATCGACGCCCGTTTCGAGCTTGAAGTCGTCGCCGAAGCGAAACGTCGCGGCCGCACGCGCGCCGACCGTGCGGCGTCGCACTTCCGAGGCCATTCGCATCGGCATGCTGCTCGTCGGGTCGGGTTGCCGCAACGTATAGTTGTCCATCACGTGATCGGCTTCGTTGTAATACACGCGCGCCTCGATCCGGTCGAGCACGTCGCCGAGATGCCGCTTGTCGAACGACAGGCCGAACGTCTCGCGGCGGAAATGCGCGCCGTCCATCCCGCGGCCTGCATAGCGCGCATAGCCGTCGCCGGTGCCGGCGGTCAGCTCGACGCGCGTATGGTCGTCGGGGGTCCAGCCGAGCGCCGCATCGGCGTTCCACTTGTCCCACTGCGACGGCACGGTATTGCCGTTGCCGTCCTCGTAGTCCTGCGAATGCGCGTGGTTTGCGGTCACGCGGCCATAGACGTCCGGCGTGCCGGCGCTCAGGTCGAGATTCTGGTCGTTGCGGCCGAACGACCCGCCGACGAGACTGCCGTCGAAGCGCATGCCGGGGCGCTCGAAACGCGGCGTCACGCGCTCGAACAGCACGGTGCCGGCCGACGCGCCCGGACCGTACAACACGGTCTGCGGCCCCTTCACGACGGTGACCTTGTCGTAGCTTTCCGGCGCGATATACGACGTCGGCGCGTCCATCCGGTTCGGGCACGCGCCGAGCGTCGGCATCCCGTTCGCCAGGATGTTCAGCCGCGACCCGAACATCCCGCGCAGCACGGGGTCGCCGTTCGTGCCGCCGCTGCGGATCGACGTGAAGCCGGGAATCGTCTTCAGGTAATCGGCGCCGTCGCTCGCGGGCAGCGGCTGGCGCGGCGCCTTCGGATCCGTGACGACGACGAGCGGCGTCGACAGCGGCGACGCGACGACTTCGACGGGCGGCAACAGCACGGCGGCGGCGTCCGCCGTCGCGCCGGCCGCATGCGGGGTGTCGGCCGCGGCGGCGCTCGCGGCCAGCGCACTGGCGGCCAGCGCGGGAACGGTAAGTTTCAGCATGCGCGGCAGCGGTCGCGCACCGGCATTGCGTGACGCACACGGCGCACGCAACTGGAAATTGGTCATGATCGAAAGCCCGAGTGACGCCCTCCACGCGGCCTCGACGGGCCGCACGGATATCGGCGGAAGTAGGAACGGCGGGAAACGCGTCAGGCGCGCTCGGGCGGTGCGCGTGGATAGGCGCGCGGATAGCGGTCGCTGCGCGCCGCGACGGCAGGCGACGCGACGGCGGAAGCGGAAACGACGGGAATGGAGTCGACCGATGCGGCGGCAGGCGCGCCGATGGCCGGGCTATGCGCGAAGAAGCCGCAGTAGCCGCACGCGTCGAGATGCAGTGCATGACCGTGCATGCCGCCCGTATCGGACGAACGATGCGCACCATGCTCGGTACTGCAGACGATCGCATCGGGGGTGGCCGCCTGCGCGATACGCCACTGCGACACCAGCGGCGCCGCGATCGCGATCCAGATCGCGAGCAGGCCAAGCCAGGCAGTCAGGTGACGATGTCGGTGCAGCATGCGCGGCGACGAGTAAGCGGAATGTAAAGGCAGCCGAGATGTTACAGAATGTTCGACGCGGTGAACAGTGCGGGCGAAAGTAAACGAACCGGGGGCGCATGGTTGCCAACGCAACCATGCGCCCCCGCCTGCTGCATACTCCGGAAACGGGACGATCAGGGCGTCATGCGCCGCAGCACGTCGTCGCGCCGGATGAAGTGATGGTAGAGCGCGGCCAGCGCATGCAGGCCGATCACGAAATAGAACGCGTTGCCGATCAGCTCGTGCGCTTCCTTGATCGTCGGCCGCAGCGCCTTGTCGGGGCCGAACAGCGTGAACGACACGCCGAGCCAGTCGAGCGACACCGGCTTGCCGCCCATGTTGACCGTCATGATGCCGAGCAGCGGCTGCGCGATGATGAACACGTAGAGCGCGACATGCGCGAGCTTCGACAGCCAGCGCAGCAGCGCCGCCTGCGGGATCGCTTCCGGCACGCGGCTGACGACCCGCCACAGCACGCGCAGCACCGACAGCACGAGGACCAACGTACCGGCCGTCAGATGCACGTTCATCCAGAACGCACGGCTGTCGCTGCCTTTCGGTCCGCGAATCTCGATGGCCAGGTAGGCCAGCGCGACCAGCACGAAGATGGCCCAGTGGAAGAAGATCGCGGGCGAGCTGTAGCGCGTCTGTTTCGCGAGGATGTTTTTCATGCTTCGTCTCGTGTTGTATTCGGGGAGGGCGCCAGCTGCAACCGGCCGACGCCTGGCAACGCTGTGGCGATTGTAGCCGCATGGGCGTCCGGTTTTGCACGGCGCGATCAAATATCCGACGAATCGTCGACGCGCGCCGCGCAAGGCCGCCCTATGGAAAATCCGCATCGCGCACGCAGGCGGCTGTGGCACGATGAAGCTTTGGTGCGACGGCGCGCGGGCATCATGAGCAAAGCGTTCTTCGTTGCGGCCTACCGGCTGATCGCCGCGTTGCTCGCGGTGTCCACCACGCTGCACAGCGTCGCCGACTACTGGCGCCTACCGAATTTCCATCTCGGCAACTATCTCAGCTACTTCACGCAATTGAGCAGCCTCTACGCGGCCGCGATGCTGGCCGCGGGGCTGTGGCGCATCGCGCGCCCCGGCTCGGCCCGCTACGAATCGATGCGCGGCGCGGCGGTGCTGTACTGATCACCGCGATCGTCTACGAGCTCCTGCTCGCACGGCTCGATGCACTGCGCCACGTCACGCCGGCGTTCAACAACTGGGTACTGCACCGGATCGTGCCGCTCGTGATGCTGTGCGACTGGCTGTATGTCGAACCGCGCTCGCCGATTCCGCGCCGCAGTGCATTCGCATGGCTCGGCTTTCCGGTCGTCTATCTCGGCTATACGCTCGTGCGCGGCGCGGTGGAGAACTGGTATCCCTACCCGTTCGTCGATCCGCGGCCGCACGGCTACCTGCCCGTCGCGATCCAGTGTTCGCTGATCGCGTTCGGCGCGGCGGCGCTCGCATTGGGCATTTGCTGGCTCGGCAATCGTGCGACACAGTCTGCCGGCGCGACGCTCAGGGAAGGATGAAGGGGAACGGGTGAAAGAGGTAGGAACGTGTGCGCCACCCGGCGCACACGTGGCGATGCCGGCGATCAGCCGCCGTTGCGCGGCAGGAAGTTCATCGGATCGACGACCTTGCCGTTCTGACGGACCTCGAACTCGAACGTCGAACGACCGCTCGCGTCGGTGCCCATTTCGGCGACCGGCTGCCCCTGGCGCACCGCGTCGCCTTCGTTGACGAGCAGCTTGCCGTTGTGCCCGTAAGCCGTGATGAGCCCGTTGTCGTGCTTCAGGATCACGAGCGGACCGTACGCCTTGACGCCGGAGCCGGCGTACACCACGCGCCCGTTTGCCGCGGCCCGCACCGAATGGTCGGGCCCGGATGCGGCGATCACGACGCCGCGCGTCTTGCCGGCCGAGAACGGCGTCGCGACGATGCCCGTGGCCGGCCATGCGAGCGAGCCCGGCTGGGCCGCCGCCGCGGGAGGCTGCCCGTACGAGGCCGCGGCCGGCGGCGGCGCGACCCGCAGCACCTGGCCCGGCGACACGGCGTCGGTGGGCGCCATGTGGTTCCAGCTGGCCACGTCCTGCACGCGCTGCCCGTAGGCGTTCGCGATGCCCGCCAGCGTATCGCCCGGGTTCACGCGGTAATAGCCGGCAATCACGCCCGGCGTCGCAGCCGACGTGGGCGCCGGTTGACGCGTGGGTTGCCAACTGTCGGTCCACGGCGTCATCGTGCAGCCCGCAAGCGCGATGGCCGCGGCAACGAGCGCCGCCTGCGGCAGCCAGCGCGTGAGCGCGTCGTGGATGGGAATAGTTTCTCTCAAGGGTCCTCCCGGATTTGCCGTCGTTGCGCCGCCCACCGCCCCCCCGGCACGCGACGCACGATGTCCGGCCGAACGGCCGGATCAACCAGTATCCGACCGCTGTCGCGGCCGTCAGTTTCCACAGCGGGACGTCGGCGCGAATGAGCTCACCGGCCCCTTTTTCGCGCGTCCCGATCGGCAAAGATACCATTTGTCGCGGTCGAGGCCCCGACAGTTGGCGGATCCGGAAACAATCTTGCGGCGTCGCGCGGGCGCGCCGGCGGGCCGCGAGCCGTGCCAGGCGGGCCGCTCGGCCGGGGCTTCGAAGGTTTCCCTGCGGGGTGCCGTCATCCTCGCCGACCGTATCGGCCCCGTCATATTCTCCGCTTCGATCGCCGCCTATACTCGACGATGCGCAGCGCGATCCAACGACAACGAGGAGCATGACAATGAATAACGCGACGTTTCTCTCCGTGCAGCTCGACGCCGACGATTTCGCCGGTTCCAGCGGTCTGGTCGAATTGCTCAACCGGCACCTGCTGTTCGCGACCGACGTCGCCGAAGCGGCCGATGCGCTCGTCCAGCTGGCGAGCGTCACGCACCTGACGGGCGCCACGCGCCACAGCGTCGAATTGCCGGTCCTCGCGATCGAACGGCTGCGCGACGCACTCGATACGCTGAGCGGTTACGACGAAACGTGGCTGCAGGTACTGGAACCCGCCGAAGCGCTGTTTCGCGATATCGGGCGCGGCAGACGCCCGCTGCACTGAACGGCGGCGCATCGCGCGCCGCCAATGAAAACGGCCCGTCGTACCGCTATGCGGTACGACGGGCCGTTGTACTACAGGGGGTCGGATGCGGTCGCCAGCGCGGCCGTACCATTAACGACCCTTGTAGACCGGTGCGCCGTCCGAGATGCGCTTGACTTGCCAGCCGGTCTTGGCCGCAGCCGGTGCGCCCGACTCTTGGCCGGCGGCCGGTTGTGCACCGTAGCCGGTCGTGTCGGCCGCAGCGACGTTCTGTTGCGGGTTCACACGGGCTTCGGCAGCCTGGATGCCTTCCGGATAGTTGGTCCGGTCGCTGCCCAGCTTGTAGCCGGCCTGTTGCAGCTGGACCAGCTCGGCCTTCACCTGTGCACGGGTGACGGGCGCGTTCTGTTGGGCGAACGAGACGGCGGGGACGGCGAGGACAGCAGCAGCAGCGAACGTTGCGATCAGCGATTTCATGATTACCTCCGGGATTTTTTTGCTCCGCCGCACACACCATGTCTGCAGCGATGGAACAGAGTTTAGTCCCGTCAGCACCTAGGGAAAACCATGAAAGAGCGAAAACACTGTTTCCCCGGAGCCAACAATGTCGGCATCCGGGATAGAAAAACCCTATTCAAAGAATAGATTTTCGCAACAATGCCGCCGCCGCACGCCGGTTACGACCAGTTCGCGTGGAAGCTGCCCGGCTTGTCGGTGCGCTCGAACGTATGCGCGCCGAAGAAGTCTCGCTGCGCCTGCACAAGGTTCGCCGGCAGCCGCTCGGAACGGTAGCTGTCGAAGTACGCGACCGCCGACGCGAACGCCGGGACCGGCACGCCGGCCTTCACCGCGGCCACCACGACGTCGCGCAGCGACGCCTGGTAGTTCGCGGCGATGTCCTTGAAGTACGGGTCGAGCAGCAGGTTCGCGAGCGCCGGATCCTTCGCGTACGCGTCGGTGATCTTCTGCAGGAAGCGCGCGCGGATGATGCAGCCCGCGCGGAAGATCTTCGCGATCGTCCCGAGATCGAGGTTCCAGCCGTACTCTTCCGACGCCGTGCGCAGTTGCGCGAAGCCCTGCGCGTACGAGATCACCTTGCTCAGGTACAGCGCGCGGCGCACCGCTTCGACGAACGCGGCACGATCGCCGTCGAACGGCGCGGCAGCCGGGCCCGACAGGATCTTGCTGGCCGCGACGCGCTCGGTCTTCAGCGACGACAGCACGCGCGCGAACACCGACTCCGTGATGAGCGGCAGCGGCACGCCGAGATCCAGCGCATTCTGGCTCGTCCACTTGCCGGTGCCCTTCTGCGCGGCGCGATCGAGGATCACGTCGACGAGATGCTTGCCGGTCTCCTCGTCCTTCTTGCCGAAGATCTTCGACGTGATCTCGATCAGGTAGCTGTCGAGCTCGCCCTGGTTCCATTCGGTGTACACCGCGCCGAGTTCGTCGTTGGTCAGGCCCGCGACGTCCTTCAGCACCGAGTAGCTTTCGGCGATCAGCTGCATGTCGCCGTATTCGATGCCGTTGTGAACCATCTTCACGTAGTGGCCCGCGCCGTCCGGGCCCATGTACGCGACGCACGGCTCGCCGTCCGACGGCGCCTTCGCGGCGATCTGCTTGAGGATCGGCTCGACAAGGTCGTACGCGTCGCGCTGGCCGCCGGGCATGATCGACGGGCCGCGCAGCGCGCCCTCTTCGCCGCCCGACACGCCGGTGCCGATGAAATGCAGGCCCGACTGCGCGAGTTCCTGGTTGCGGCGGATCGTGTCGGTGAAGTGCGTGTTGCCGCCGTCGATCAGCACATCGCCCTTCTCGAGCAGCGGCTTGAGCGATGTGATCGTCGCATCGGTCGCTTCCCCGGCCTTCACCATCATCAGGATCCGGCGCGGCGTTTCGAGCGACGCGACGAACTCCTCGAGCGTATAGGTCGGCACCAGATTGCGGCCGGGGAATTCGGCGATCAGTTCGTCGGTTTTCTCGCGGCTGCGGTTGTACACCGACACCGCGTAACCGCGGCTCTCGATATTGAGTGCGAGATTGCGGCCCATCACCGCGAGCCCGATCACACCGATTGCTTGTTTGCCCATTAGTCAATTCTCCGGAAAAAACGGGGCGCGACCCGAGCCGGGCCGCGCGCACAGGCGAAAGGATAGTGGAAACCCGGCGGCGCTGCCCGCTTGCGTGTCATTGCTCCGCGTGCGGCAGGCGCCGGAACACGACGCTCAGGTTGTTCGCCGGCATCTCGACGACCTCGATGCAGTCGAGCCCGCGATCGAGGCCGAGCGCGACCACGGTCTCGAGATCGCGCACGCCCCACGACGGGTCGCGGCTGCGCAACTGCCGGTCGAAGGCTTCGTTCGACGGCGCCGTATGCCGGCCTTCGCGACGGTACGGACCGTACAGGAACAGCACGCCGCCCGGCCGCAGCACGCGCGACGCACCCGCGAACAGCGCGTCGGTGCAGGCCCACGGCGAGATATGGATCATGTTGATGCAGACGATCGCGTCGAGCGCCGCGACCGGCCACGGCGTGTCGCGTACGTCGAACGCCAGCGGCCCGGCGACGTTCTCGAGGGCCGCATGCGCGACCCACGCGGCGATCGAACGCCGCGCGTGCGCATCGGGATCGCTCGGCTGCCAGTGCAAGCCCGGCAACGCCTGCGCGAAGTGCACGACGTGCTGCCCCGTGCCGCTCGCGATTTCGAGCACGCTGCCGCTCGCGGGCAGCACGCGGCGCAGCACGTCGAGGATCGGGCCGCGATTGCGTTCGGCCGCCGGCGCCGACAGCCGTGCGGACGGATCGGGCGAAGTAGCGGCGCCGGTCACGATGCATGCTCCTTCGTGTCGCTGTTGCGCCCGAGCCCCAGCCGCGCCACGAGTGCGTCGAGCGCGGGAGCGCAGCGCGCCTCGACCTTCAGCGTCAGCATCGGGTCGGCGCGCGTACGGCCGAGATTGAGTGCGGCGACCGGCTTGTGCTGCGCCTGCGCCCACACGCAGAAGCGGTAGCCGGAATACACCATCAGCGACGAGCCGACGACGAGCAACGCGTCGGCTGCCTCGAGCGCCTGCGACGCCAGCGCCACGCGCTCACGCGGCACGTTCTCGCCGAAGAACACGACCGCCGGCTTCAGCAGGCCGCCGCACGCGGGGCACGCCGGGATGCGGAACGTATCGAGCGCGGCCCATTCGAGATGCGCGTCGCCGTCCGCGGCCGGCTCGGCCTGCGCGCCCAGCAGCTCGGGATTGTCGGCTTCGAGCACGGTCTGGATCGCGGCCCGCGCATGATGTGCGCCGCATTCGAGGCAGGTGACGCCGTCGATGCCGCCGTGCAGCTCGATCACGTCGCCGCTGCCCGCGCGCTGATGCAGGCCGTCGACGTTCTGCGTGACGAGGCGCTCGATCCGGCCCGCGCCGCCGAGCCGCGCCAGCGCGACATGCGACCCGTTCGGCCGCGCGCGGCCGACGACCGGCCAGCCGATCATGCTGCGCGCCCAGTAGCGGCGCCGCGCGGCGTCGGAGCCGAGGAATTCGTGAAGCTGAATCGGCGGCGAGCGCATCCATTGGCCATTGCGGTCGCGGTAACCGGGAATGCCGGAATCGGTGCTGATGCCCGCGCCGGTCAGCACGAGCAGGCGAGGATGACGCTCGACGAACGTCTGCAGCGCATCGAGCGCGGCCGGATCGGCGTCGACGATGGAAGAATCGGGCAAGGCGTTATCGTTCATGTTGGCAACGTGATCGGTCGCGCCGGCAGGCCGTGCGCCCGCACGGGCCGCCACGCACGCCAGCACATGATACAGAACGCCGTGCGATCGGGCTGGCCGCCGCCATGGCACGCGGGCACGCAAAAAGACGCCCGCCGCCGCTCGGCGACGGGCGCTTCAACAATTGATCCATCGGGGTAGTGGATCAACTGACAGCACAATGTTGCGACGTCCGTCATGCCGCATTCGACGGACGTTCCCCCTGACTCCGCGTGTTCCGCCCGGCCGCGCACGTCGGCGCGTCGCCGGCTTTCCCGACCCGATCCCGTTCGGTGCGCTCGTCGTGCCCGCGCAATGCGCGGCGTGCAAACGCATGCGCCGCGCGACGACGTCGTTGCGCCAAGGTATGACGATTCCGGGATCCGGCCGGGGCCATCCGCCTGCACGCGGTTCGCCGCCGACGGCCGACCGGCACCGGTCGGACTCGTGCGTCACGCCTGCACGCCATCGTTCGGAACGAAACCGATTACCCGGATGGAACGGAAAGCCGCTCGCTCACGTCGCCGCAATCAACGGCGAAGCGAATACCCTGGCAGGTCGGCGATTCATGTTTGCAACACGATGCGTTGCGTTTCGGTCTTTTTTCATTCTCTTGTCCCCGTGTTCGATATGTCCGACCCACTGAAGCGATTGCCGAGCCGACTGCACCCGCGATCGCACTCACGGCCCATACAACCATGCAAGGAGCGCACCATGCTTCATGCGGCAAGGCCTCGCGGGCCGCGGGCAGGCATCGCGCCCCGTCGGAAAGCGCGAACGTTTCGAAACTGAAACGCACCGCCGGCATCGTCGCGTCGTCGCCGTGCGGCGTGGCCGATCACCTTACGCCCCACATCCGACGTCGCGCCGCGATCGGACGCGACCGGCCGGCCTCACTCGTTCCCGCGATTCGCCACCGCCCGGCCGGAACCCGCACGCGCCGCATGTCCGACACGAAGCACCGGCTGGATATCGGCTCCCGCACGCCGGTCTATCGCACCGGTCGCAACCGCGCATCGCAGTGCATGGCGTCACGACCGGACTCGCGCCGCACGGCGCGACGCTGCGGGTCAGGCTGCGCGAGGCTTGCCCGTCCCGCTCGTGCATCGCGCAAACACGCTAGCATTCGGACACTGAACGCCGCGCGTTCCCGCTGCCTCGCCGCCAAGGATTCGCCATGACCATCCCCACCCCCACTCCCACCCGCCCCGACGTCGCGCATCGTGTCTTCTCGGCGGGACGGCTGTCGATCGGCCTCACGCTTCCGCTGCTTCGCAGCGGCCGCATCGTCGCGGACTTCAACGAACAGCTCGAACTCGCGGCGCTGGCCGATTCGCTCGGCTTTCGCGCGCTGTGGATTCGCGACGTGCCGCTGAACAGCGCCGACTATCCCGACCCGGTCGGCCACCTCGACCCGTGGGTACTGCTCGGCGCGCTGGCGTCGCGCACCCGCGGGATCGCGCTCGCCAGCGGCGCGATCGTGCTGCCGCTGCGTCATCCGCTGCATATCGCGAAAGGCGCGCTGTCGGTCGCGACGCTGTCGGGCGGGCGCTTCATCCTGGGGCTCGGCTCGGGCGACCGGCCGCCCGAATATGCGGCGTTCGGCGTCGACGCGGAAACCCGGCGCGACCGCTATCGCGCGCACTGGGACGTCGTCGCGGCCGCGCTCGGCGTGCCGTCGCGCGTGCTGCCCGACCACGCGCCGCCCGATGCGCCCGAATTCACGCTGCTGCCGCGCGGCGGCGATGCGGTGCCGATGCTCGCGGTCGGCTCGGGCGGACAGAGCGTCGACTGGATCGCCCGGCATTCGATCGGCTGGATGACGTATCACCGCGATCCGGATACGCAGCGTGCCCGCTATTCGATGTGGCGCGCGGCGGTCGACCGGCTCGCGTCGCCGGAATTTCGCGCATTCGGCGTATCGATGCGGCTCGATCTCGCCACGCATCCCGATACGCCGACCACCGCGCTGCCGCTCGGTTATGCAACCGGGCGGCGCGCGTTGGTCGACATCCTGCACGAGATGCGCGCGGCGGGCACGCACCACGTCACGCTGAACCCTGGATCGGACCGGCCCGTGCGCGACGTCATCGAAGAAATCGCCGAGCATGTCTTGCCGGTATTTCATGACGAGCGAGCGTGATTTGTCAGGAATCCCGATCCATACGATGCGGTGCAAGCGTCGGTCGTGGCCGGACGAACGCTCGCGCCGCGGCGCCTCGCCGATCGGCACCGGCGTACACGCGTTACAGACGCCTTACGACCAGGCAAGCAGGACGTTCCCGCCGATATCGGACGATCGGCAGCCTGCATCCGGCACACGGCTTGCGCGCATGCCTCGCCAACGCCCGCGCCGCCTCGCTTACGCCCGATCGAACAGCCGGCGACGGAACTATTCGGTTCCGATCGCGATCATGTTAACTTCCGTCCATCATTCAGCCTCGCGGGCCGCGTGACGAGACGCACCCGCATGCCCACGCCATGCGACATATCCTCCTCGGCTGGCTGCTCGCCGCCGTCGTCTCGGCCGCCCACGCGGCCACGCCTGTGCCGGCCGCCGCGTCGGCCGCCTCCGACGCCACGCCCGCGCTGACGCCGCAAGAGGCGCGACAGGCACTGAATGTGCTGGAAAACCCGCGCGAGCGCGCGCAGGTCGAAACGACGCTGCGCGCCATCGCGGCCGTCGGCGCGCTGAGCGCGCCCGCCGTGCCGGCAAGCGCGGCGTCTGCGGCCAGCGGCGCATCGGCTGCGGCGGCGCCGGCCGCGCTCACGTCGAACGGGCTCGCATCGATGCTCGTCCGCCAGGGATCGCGCTGGGCCGCCCAGATCGGCAACGCGCTGCAGGAATCGCTGCGCTCGCTGCTCGACATCGGTTCGGTGGGAAGCTGGTGGCACGACAAGCTCGCGCGCGCCGACCAGCGTGCGGATCTGACTCGCACGCTCGGGATCCTCCTCGCGGTGCTGCTGCCTGCGCTCATCGTCGAATGGCTCGCGAAGCGGCTGCTGCGACGCGCGCTGGCGACGGTGGCCGCGCGCCGCGCCGATGCATCGCGCAGCCCCGCGCCCGATTCCGACGCATCGGACGAGGATCACGCGCCGCCGCCCGACACGTCCACCCCGCCCGACACCGCAGCCGCCAATGCTGCGGACACCGCGCCCTCCCCAAGCCGAGGCCACGCGCGCCGGCACACCACGCTGCTGCACCGGATGCCGCGCGCGCTCGTCAGTCTCGCGCTGCGCGTGGTGCCGCTGCTCGTGTTCGTCGGTGTCGCGAGCCTGACGATGTCGTTGCTCGTCGAAGCAGGCACGCCGATCGAATCCGCGCTCGAAGCATTGATCGACACCTACGTGATTTGCCGGCTCGTCACGATCGTCAGCCGGCTGTTCTTCCAGCCCGACGCACGGCAATTGCGGCTGCTGCATATCAGCGATGCATGGGCCGAGTTCGCGCAACGCTCGATCGCGCGGATCGCGATCGTGGTCGGCGCGTGCACGGCGGCCGTCGAGATCGCCGCGAACTTCGGCCTGACCGAAGCAGGCCATGTCGCGCTGCTGAAGGCCGTCGCGCTCGTCGGGCACGTGATGATCTCGGTGCTGATCCTCCAGTGCCGCCGGCCGGTCGCGGCCCGGATCCGTGCCGCCGGCGCGGATCGTCCGACCTTCACGGTCGTCGGCAACGCACTCGCGGACGCGTGGGCGCCCGTCTCGGTCTTCATCGTGATGGCACTGTGGTTCGTGTGGGCGCTCGACGTCCACAACGGCTACCGCGTGCTGATCACGCTCGGCGGCCGCTCGATCGCCGTGATGATCGCGATGCGGATGGTGTCGATCGTCGTGTTCGGCGCGCTCGCACGGCTGTTCCAGCGCCGCGAGGACGAGCGCACGCTCGTTCATCTGCACGCGTACCGCTACTACCCGCTGCTGCGCCGGATCGTGTCGGGCGCGCTCGGCGTCGTGACCGTCCTGTTGCTGCTGCAGATCTGGGGCGTGCCGATCTTCCGCGCGTTCGAGACGGGTACGATCGGCCACCGGCTCGCCTCCGCGCTGGTGACGATCGCGATCGCGGCGATCGTCGCGCTCGTCGTGTGGGAAGCGGCCAACATCGCGATCGAGCGCCGCCTGCAACGCTGGACGCGCGAAGGCAACCTGGTGCGGGCCGCGCGGCTGCGCACGCTGCTGCCGATGCTGCGCTCGCTGCTGTTCGTGATGATCGCGCTCGTCGTCGTGCTGACGGGCCTCAGCGAACTCGGCGTGAACGTCGGCCCGCTACTGGCCGGCGCCAGCATCTTCGGCGTCGCGCTCGGTTTCGGCTCGCAGAAGCTCGTGCAGGATTTCATCACCGGGATCTTCCTGCTGATGGAAAACGCGATGCAGGTCGGCGACTGGGTCACGCTCGCCGGCGTATCGGGGACGGTCGAATACCTGTCGATCCGCACCGTGCGGCTGCGCGCCGGCGACGGGTCGCTGTACACGATCCCGTTCAGCTCGGTGACGACCGTCAACAATACGAATCGAGGGCTCGGCAACGCGGCGGTCAAGGTCAGCATCGCGTACGACGAGGACATCGATCGCGCGATCGCGACGCTGAAGGAAATCGGCGCCGCGTTGCGCGACGACCCGAAGTACCACGACGGCATTCTGTCGGACTTCAGCTACTGGGGCATCGACCAGGTCGACGGCGCGGCGCTCGCGCTGGCCGGACAGATGCAATGCACGGACTCGGCGCGCTGGAGCGTGCAGCGCGAATTCAACCGGCGGATCGCGGAGACGTTCCGCGAACGCGGAATCCGGATCGCCAATCCGCAGCGCAGCGTCGTGGCCTATGCGGACGGATCGCGGCCTGTCGGCCACGATGAAAACGACCTGCGCGCCGACACGCGGAATGCCGCCGATACGGCAGCCCGGCCGCCGTCGCCCGACGCAGCGGAGCGCAAGCCGGGTTGATCGTCGGGAGCAAGTGATCCGTCGCGCTCAACGCGCGGCAGGCTTCTTCACGCGGGCCGTGCTTTTCGCGGCGGGAGGCGCCGCCACCGGCTTCGCCGCGCGTTTCGCCGCGGCACCCCGCCCGCGCTTCGGCGCGGATTCCCCCTCGGCGGCACCCGCATCGCGCTGCGCATGCCATTGCTCGAGCAGCACGCGCGTCTGGTCGGCGATCGTTTCGGTCACGAGCGCCGCGCGCGCGCCGTCGAACGCCTCCCATTCGAGCAACTGCAGCGCCGAACGCTGCGCGATGTGGAACACCGTGAGCTGCCCGAACAGGCTCAGCGCGCGCAACCGCGTGACGGAATCGTCGGCCGGCCGCCCCGTGATGCGGCCGATCAGCTCGGCGCACACGTCGTTCAGCGGCTTGCGCATGCGCGTCATCAGGATTTCGCTTGCGCTCGCCGGTTCCTGGCCGCCCTGCTCGCGCGCGAAGAACATCCGCTGGTTCATCGTCTTCGGCGCGGTGAACATCCGGTCCGACAACGCACGCAGCAGCCCGATGAACGCTTCGATCAGTTCGTCGACGCTCGCATGAGCGTCGAGCATCGCCCGCGCATGGCCGACCGCCGGCGCGAACACCTGCCAGCCGCTCTCGGCGATCGTCTCGACGCACGCGCGGTACACGCCTTCCTTGTTCTCGAAGTAGTACTGGAGCGCCGGCGCGTTCACGCCCGCCCTCGCGGCGATCTCGCGCGTCGACGCGCCCGCGAACCCGCGCTCGCCGAACAGTTCGATCGCCGCCTCGATGATCCGCTGGCGCGTTTCGTCGCCGCGCGCGTAGCCGCCCGCCGACGTGCGGCGCAGCTTCTTCGCTTCGTTCATGCCTTCCTCGTCATTCGATCGATCGACATTCTACTTGACACAATTTTATCAACTGGAATAATTCTTCCACTTGGAATAAATTGGATCCCGCATGTCGACGCCACAAGACCCGCCACAGAAAGCAGATCGTCAGGAAAACGGAACAACGCCGCGCAACGGCGGAACGAAGCGGCGCATCCTGCTCGCGGTCGCCGTGCTCGCGGCCGTCGGCGGCGCGGTGTGGCTCGGCCGCTGGTGGACGATCGGCCGCTTCATCGAAAGCACCAACGATGCGTACCTGCAGGCCGACAGCATGACTGCCGCGCCGAAGGTCGCCGGCTACGTGACCGACGTCTACGTGCGCGACAACCAGCCCGTCAAGGCCGGCGATCCGCTCGTACGGCTCGACGTCCGGCAGTACCAGGTGGCGCTCGCGCAAGCGCTGGCGACCGTCGACGCCCGTCGCGCCGATATCGCGCGCGCCGAAGCCGACATCAGCCAGCAGCGCGCGAATCTCGAACAGGCCGACGCACAGGCGAAGGTGTCGCGGATCAACGCGCAACACGCGAGCGACGAGTACACGCGCTATGCGCCGCTCGCGGCGACCGGCGCCGAAACGCACGAACGCGTGGCCGACCTGAAAAGCACGCGCGACCAGGCGCGCGCGACGCTCGCCGCGAACAACGCGTCGATCGCCGCCGCCCGCACGCAGATCGCGTCGTTCACCGCGCAGCTCCAGCAGGCGCGCGCGCAGCTCGAGGCCGCGCAGGCCAGCGCCGCCCAGGCGCAGCTCGACCTCGACAACACGATCGTACGCAGCACGCTCGCGGGCCGCGTCGGCGACCGCACGGTGCGCGTCGGGCAATACGTGCAGCCCGGCACGCGCCTGCTGACCGTCGTGCCGGTCGACTCGATCTATCTCGTCGCGAACTTCAAGGAAACGCAGATCGGCAACATGCGCGTCGGCCAGCCCGTCGAGCTGCATGTCGACGCGCTGCCGGACGGCCCGCTGTCCGGCGTCGTCGACAGCTTCGCGCCCGGCACCGGCGCGCAGTTCGCGCTGCTGCCGCCCGAGAACGCGACCGGCAATTTCACGAAGATCGTCCAGCGCGTGCCCGTGCGCATCCGTCTCGCCGCGAATGCCCGCGCGCAACGCATGCTGTTGCCCGGGCTGTCGGTGACGGTCGACGTCGATACGCGTTCGGCCCGCGACGAGCAGCATCATGGCTGATACGCCCGCCACGATACCCACGCCGCCGCACGAAGGCCGCGCGAGCGTGACCGACTGGATCGCGGTCGCGGCCGGTGCGCTCGGCGCGCTGATGGCGACGCTCGACATCTCGATCACGAACTCCGCGCTGCCGCAGATCCAGGGCGAAATCGGCGCGACCGGCACCGAAGGCACGTGGATCTCGACCGGCTACCTGATGTCGGAAATCGTGATGATCCCGCTCGCCGCATGGCTCACGCGCGTGTTCGGGCTGCGCAATTTCCTGCTGACGAACTCCGCGCTGTTCATCGCGTTCTCGATGATGTGCGGGTGGTCGCATTCGCTGCCGATGATGATCGCCGGCCGGATCGGCCAGGGCTTCACCGGCGGCGCGCTGATCCCGACCGCGCAGACGATCATCCGCACGCGCCTGCCGCTGTCGCAGTTGCCGGTCGGGATGACGATGTTCGGCCTGATCGTGCTGCTCGGGCCGCTGTTCGGCCCCGTGCTCGGCGGCTGGCTCGCGGAGAACGTGGACTGGAGCTGGTGCTTCTTCCTGAACCTGCCCGTCTGCCTGCTGCTGATGGCGCTGCTGGTGTTCGGCCTGCCGTCGGACCGACCGCAATGGAGTGCGTTCTTCAACGCGGACTGGCTCGGCATCCTCGGCCTCGCGATCGGCCTGAGCTCGCTGACCGTCGTGCTAGAGGAAGGCCAGCGCGAACGCTGGTTCGAATCGCAGATGATCGTCACGCTGAGCATCGTGTCGTTGGTCGGGATGATCCTGATCGCGTTGTCGCAGCGCTTCGCGAAACGGCCGATCATGCGGCTGTCGCTGATGCGCAACCCGCGCTACGCGAGCGTGATCGTGATCGTGTCCGCCGTCGGCGCCGGGCTGTATGGCGTGTCCTACCTGTTGCCGCAGTTCCTCGCGATCGTCGCCGGCTACAACGCGGAACAGGCCGGCGCGATCATGCTG
The DNA here is from genome assembly GCF_001528895.1 of Burkholderia sp. MSMB1078WGS. Classification (NCBI taxonomy): domain Bacteria; kingdom Pseudomonadati; phylum Pseudomonadota; class Betaproteobacteria; order Burkholderiales; family Burkholderiaceae; genus Burkholderia; species Burkholderia sp. MSMB1078WGS. The sequence continues at coordinate 117,833 of NZ_LPDI01000085.1, forward strand.
CTGTCCGGGCTGCCGGCCTTTCTCGTGATGCCGATCCTGCCGCGTCTGCTCGGCAAGGTCGATTTCCGCATTCTCGTGATCACGGGGCTGCTGCTGTTCTGCCTGAGCTGCATGCTCGACATCAGCCTGACCGCGCAGAGCGTCGGCCACGATTTCGTGTGGTCGCAACTGATCCGCGGCCTCGCGCAGATGCTCGCGATGATGCCGCTCAACCAGGCGTCGATGGCGGCCGTCGCGCGCGAAGACTCGGGCGATGCGGCCGGGCTCTACAACATGGCGCGCAACCTCGGCGGCTCGATCGGGCTCGCGATCATCGGCACCGTGATCGATCGGCGCACGACCTTCCATACGGCCGCGCTGCGCGAATCGGTGACCGCGAACTCGCCCATCGGTCAGGATCGACTGTCGGCCTATGCGGCCAACTGGTTCGCGCACACCGGCGATCTCGCGTATTCGAACATGCGCGCGCTCGGCCAACTGGCGCAGCAGATCCAGATCCAGGCCGTCGTGATGACCTATTCCGAAACCTTCTATCTGCTGGGCCTCGCACTGCTCGCCTGCGTGCCGCTCGCGCTGCTGCTGAGAACGCCGCGCGGGCCGCAACCGATGTCGTCCGGCCATTGACCCGTCATACGCGATGAAATCCTTCCCCCTGCTCCGCCGCCCCGCGCTCACCCTGTGCGCGGCCGCGTGCCTGCTCGCCGGCTGCACGGTCGGCCCCGACTACCGCGGCGCGCCCGCCGCACCCGATGCACCGATCTTCGTGCGTGCGCCGGCCACCGGCGTCGACACCACCGCACCCGCGCCGAGCGCGTGGTGGCACGCGCTGAACGATCGGCAGCTCGACGAGCTGATCACCGCGGCGCTCGTGTACAACCCCGATCTGCACGCCGCGCAGGCACGCCTGCGCGCGGCGCGCGCGCAGCTCTCGCAGCAGCGCGCCGCGCAGATGCCGAAATCGTCGGCCACCGTCGCGGCCATCCGCATGCGCGAACCGGACGTCGGCGCGCTCGGTTCGCTGCTGCCGTCGAGCGGCTCGGGCCAGTCGGGCGGCACGTCGCCGTCGCTCGGCGGCTCGGGGCCGCTGCAACTCTATTCGGCGGGCTTCGACGCGACCTGGGAAATCGACCTGTTCGGCGGCACGCGCCGCGCGGTCGAAGCCGCTTCCGCGCAGGCCGAAGCCGTCGATGCCGATCTCGCCGACACGCAGGTGTCGATCGCGGCCGAAGTCGCGAATGCGTATGTCGACCTGCGCGACCAGCAGCAACGACTTGCGTTGTCGCGGCGCACCGCGCAATTGCAGCAGCAGATGCTCGAACTCACGCAGCAGCGCCGCGCGCGCGGCGTCGCGGCCGATGCGGACATCGAGCGGCTGACGACGCAGGTCGAGAACACGCGCGCGTCGCTGATCCCGCTCGATGCGCAGGTAACCGAATCGCTCGACCGTCTCGCGATCCTGACGGGCCGCGCGCCGGGCGCGCTCGACGCCGTGCTGTCGACCCCGGACGCAGCGTTGCCGACGCTGCCCGGCAGCGTCGCGATCGGCGACCCGGCCACGTTGCTGAAACAGCGCCCCGACATCCGCGCGGCCGAACGCCGGCTCGCGTCGAGTCATGCGCAGATCGGCGAGCACGTCGCCGACTATTTCCCGAAGGTGACGTTGCTCGGCGATCTCGGTTTCAGCGCGACCGACCCCGGCCACCTGTTCCGCAAGCAGAATTTCACATGGATCGGTGCGCCGTACCTGCAATGGAACATTCTCGACTTCGGACGCACGCGCGGCGCGGTACGCGCGGCCGAAGCGTCGCGCGACGAAGCGGAAGCGAATTATCAGAAGGCCGTGCTCGGCGCATTGCAGGATGCCAACACCGCGCTGCAGCGTTACGGGCATCAGCGCGAGCACGTCGTCGCGTTGACGAAGGTGCAGACGTCGGCCGTGCATTCGCGCGCGCTGATGGACCAGCGCTATCGCGCGGGCGTCGCGTCGATGATCGACCTGCTCGATACGCAACGCGAAGCGCTCTCCGCGCAGCAGAACGTGATCGCCGGGCAAGCCGAACTGATCAAGAACTACGTGTCGATACAAAAGAGCCTCGGGCTCGGATGGCAAACGAGCGCCGGTTGACGGCGCCGCCAGAAATCATGCACGACCGATGCATCATGCGCGCCGCAACGACTCCCTGCGCACGCAACGATACGGTTTCGTTTCGTGCGCAACGAAGGGTTCGCGCGGCATCGACCCCACGGCTATCGAAAACATATCGAATATCAATTAGCCAATCGTCTGACGATCTCTTCTAATTCAGTCGGCTTCCCCACCACCGATCGGATTCAAGGAGTTCCATCGTCATGTCCTCATCTTCCCATCGCGTGCTGCGGCACGCAGTCGCCGCGATCTGCGTGGCACTCTCCGCTGCTCCGCATGCCGCCGAACTCACGCGCGACACCGGCGCGCCCGTGGGCGACAACCAGAATTCGCAAACGGCCGGCCCCGCCGGCCCGGTGCTGCTGCAGGACTCCGCACTCATCGAGAAACTGCAGCGTTTCGATCGCGAGCGCATTCCGGAACGCGTCGTGCATGCACGCGGCACCGGCGCATTCGGCGAGTTCGTGCCGAGCGCCGACATCTCCGACCTGACGAAAGCGAAGGTCTTCACGCCCGGCACCCGCACGCCCGTGTTCGTGCGCTTCTCCACCGTGATGGGCTATCGCGGCTCGCCCGAGCAGGCGCGCGACCCGCGCGGCTTCGCGGTGAAGTTCTATACGCAGCAGGGCAACTGGGACATGGTCGGCATCAACTGGCCGGTGTTCTTCATCCGCGACGGCATCAAGTTCCCCGACTTCGTGCACGCGAACAAACCGAGCGCGGTGACCGGCGTGCAGGATCCGAACCTCGCGTTCGACTTCTTCGCGCACACGCCCGAAGCGACCCACATGCTGACGATGCTGTATACGGACGCCGGCATGCCCGATTCGTATCGCCGCATGGACGGCTTCGCGGTGCACGCGTTCAAGTTCGTCAATGCGCAGGGCGACGTGCACTACGTGAAGTTCCACTGGAAGAGCCAGCAAGGCGTGCACGGCCTGCGGCCGCAGGAGATCGCCGCATCGATCGGCCGCGACTGGAACATGATGACGAACGACCTGTACGGCGCGCTGAAACAGGGCGATTTCCCGAAGTGGGATCTGTACGTGCAGGTGCTCGCGCCGAAGGACCTGAACCGCTTCGACTTCGACGCGCTCGACGATACGAAGGTCTGGACCGGCGTGCCTGAACGCAAGATCGGCACGATGACGCTCAACCGCGTGCCCGACAACTACTTCCAGTCGACCGAGGAATCGGCGTTCGCGCCGTCGCGGCTCGTGCCGGGCATCGAACCGTCCGAAGACCGGATGCTGCAGGATCGCCTGTTCGCGTACGCCGACACGCAGATGTACCGGCTCGGCGCGAACTACATGGATCTGCCGATCAACCGCCCGGTCGTACCGGTCGTCAACAACAACCAGGACGGCAAGATGAATGCCGGCGACCGCAAGGGCGAGGTGAATTACGAACCGTCGACGCTGAACGAACTCGCGCAGGATCCGCAGTACAAGTCGGTCCGCATGGCGCTCGGCGGCACGACGCAGCAGGAAGCGATCCGCAAGAAGCTGCCGTTCCGTCAGGCGGGCGAGTACTACCGCAGCCTGTCGCAGCAGGACAAGGACGACCTCGTCACCGCGCTGTCCGGCGATCTCGGTCAGGTGAAGAACGCGCACAACCAGTACGCGATGCTGTCGTACTTCTACAAGGCCGACGCCGATTACGGTACGCGCCTCGCGCAGGCCGTTCACGCGAACGTCCAGCAAGTGCAATCGCTCGCGGCGAAGCTGAGCGACAACTGATCCCGCGACGACGGTCGCTGCCGACGTGTGCGCTCGCCCCGCGCACGTCGGCCCGGCCACCTCATCAGGACATCCTCATGCGATCCGAACGCTTCACCCACGCGATCCGCGCGGCCGCGGCGTCGCTCGCGCTGGCCGCGCTCGCCGGTTGCGCGCACCTGCCCGACCGGCCTGCATACGGCAAGGCCGACCCTGCCGCGCTGCGCCGCTATGACGACGACTGGTTCGACGCCGCGCGCGTCGGCCGCGTCGATATCCTGCGCGCGTTGCACGACGCCGGCTATCCCATCGACGCCACCGACAGCCACGGCTATACGGCCGTGATCCTCGCGTCGTACGATGGGCAGCCTGCGGCGCTCGACTACCTGTTGTCGGCGGGCGCCAATGCGTGCATTGGCGATCGTCACGGCAATACGGCGCTGATGGGCGCCCTCTTCAAGAACGAACCCGACATCGCGCGGCGCCTGATCGACACGCACTGCCCGATCGACCAGACGAACGGCGCCGGCGAAACCGCGCTCGGGTTCGCGACGCTGTTCAACCGCTTCGAGCTGATTCCGCTGCTCGTCGCGCATGGCGCGAATCCGAACCATGTCGACCGACGCGGCCAATCGCTGCTTCAACTCGCGCTGACGCACGACAACACGTATGCCGCGGACGCACTGCGGGATGCCGGCGCCAAACGGTAGTGCGACTACGGATCGACCGTCTGAACGATGCGGATGCGCCGTGCTATCGTGCCGTTGGTTTCATCGCACGGAGACGGGAAAATGCTGAATCGCTTCGCCATTGTTCTGGTTGCCGCCGGCGCGACAACAGTCTCGCTGCCGCCGCCGCGAGCCCCCAACCGGACAGCGCCAATTCGTATCGTCAGTTGCGCACGCGGCTCTTTGCCGGCGCGGCGGTCACCGCAATCTTTTCGCCGAACCAGTGCCAGCACGCGCAGCAGGCGGCTACCCAGGCAGCGGCGCCCACCGTGTCCGGCGGCTTCGCGATACGCGACTTCATGGAAGTCGGCGGCAATACGCTCGCGTTCGCCAACCAGCACCTCACCGTCCAGCCGAGCGGCGCGACCGTACTCGAGCTGATCCAGTACCGCGTGATGCAGGACGAAAGCGCGACGGTGACGGTACGCTCGCTTTCGCCCACCACGTACCAGCCCGTCGCACCCGCGCAGGTTTTCCAGTGCACGCTCGGCGACGGCCTTCGTTTCGCGTACGCGTGGCGGGATCGCGACTGACGCCGGAACTTCGTAGCGAATGCGGAAATTCGCACGGAAACAGCAGGAGTACTACGAAATTCGGTTGACGTACGGAACAGGAAAAATCGATCCGTGCGTCGTCCGCGCCCACGTTCCGACTCGAAAATACTCGTCGAGCAGACGATAGAATGCGATCCGCTCCGGATCGGGATGGTCGATCCCGTACCGCATGAAGAAAGGCGCAGCCCATTCGCTGGCCGGGTCCGCCTCGATATCGCGCGATGCCCGCGCCGGATCCCGATAGCGATCGGCCAATGGCGCGCTCGTCGCCACGCACCGCTTTCGGCAGCATCCACGCGCGCCCCGCCGCCGACACGACGCCGGGCACCCGGCAGACCCGTCGTCCCCAGCCAGCGTGCCGCCAAGCGTCGTCCGCCCCCGCCGCCATCGTTTTTCGGTGCCCTTCGCCACCTCCATCGAATCTCCATCTTTCCGCATCAAAGACACCAACTACGCGCGTCAGACTCCGGTCCGTCAAAGCAGGCAGTGGGCTGCCTGCGCTTCCTGGAGTCGCTATGAAGAATCAGAAACGATGCTGCCACGGCGCCGTATGCGCGCTGGTGGCGGCAATGCTGGCGGGTTGCGGGCCATCCGAACAGCAGGCCGCCGCGCCGGCCACACCGGTGGCGGCCATGACCGTGGCCGCCACGCGCGTCGACGTGACCGAAGACTTGCCCGGCCGCGTCGCGGCCGTGCGCGTGGCCGAGATCCGGCCGCAGGTGAGCGGCATCGTGCAACGCCGGCTGTTCGAACAGGGCACCGAAGTTCGTCCGGGCCAGCCGCTGTTCCAGATCAATCCGGCGCCGTTCAAGGCGGAGATGGACACAGCCGCCGCATCGCTGCAGCGCGCGCAGGCCGCACTCGAACGCGCGAAGGTGCAGGCCGCACGCTTCAAGCCGCTCGTCGAGGCCGATGCGATCAGCCGCCAGGTGTACGACGACGCCGTATCGCAACGCGACCAGGCCGCGGCCGACGTCGCGCAGGCCCGCGCGACGCTTGCGCGACGCCAGCTCGACCTGAAATTCGCAACCGTGGAAGCGCCGATCGCCGGCCGCATCGACCAGGCGCTCGTGACCGAAGGTGCACTGGTGTCGAGCAGCGACAGTCAGCCGATGGCGCGCATCCAGCAGATCGACCAGGTATACGTGGACGTGCGCCAGCCGGCCGCCTCGCTCGACGCGCTGCGCGGCGCGCTCGCGGCTCAACCGCAAGCGTCCGACGGCAACGGCCTGCCGGTCGACGTGCTGCGCGACGACGACACGCGCTACGACGTCAAGGGCCGCATGCTGTTTTCGGGCGTCAACGTCGATCCGGGCACCGGTGACGTGCTGCTGCGCGTGCTGGTCGACAACCCGAAGCGCCAGTTGCTGCCGGGCATGTACGTGCGCGCCCGCATTCCGCGCGCCCACTACGCAAACGCCGTGATGGTGCCGCAACAGGCCGTCGTGCGCGCCGGCGGCAAGCCGCAGGTATGGGTGCTGGACGCGAAGGGCAACGCGCACCTGAAGGCCGTCGAAGTCGGCGAGCTCACGAACCGCAGCTACCGCATCAAGTCGGGCCTGCAGGCCGGCCAGAAGATCGTCGTCGAAGGCATGGAACGCCTGACCGACGGCGCGGCGGCTGCCGCAACCGACTGGAAGTCGCCTGACGCGGCCGTCGCGTCCGCGCACTGAGTCACGAGGAGCCTCCCGCCATGGCTGAATTCTTTATCCGCCGCCCGGTGTTTGCGTGGGTGATCGCCCTCTTCATCATCCTGATGGGGCTGATCGCGATCCCGCAGTTGCCGGTCGCACGCTACCCGTCGGTCGCACCGCCGTCCGTCACGATCACCGCGAACTATCCCGGCGCCACGCCCCAGACGATGAACGACGGCGTGCTGAGCCTCATCGAGCGCGAGCTGTCCGGCGTCAAGAACCTGCTCTACTTCGAATCGTCGGCCGACACGTCCGGCAGCGCGCAGATCACCGTCACGTTCAAGCCCGGCACCGATCCCGAGATGGCGCAGGTCGACGTGCAGAACAAGATCAAGTCGATCGAGCCACGCCTGCCTGCCGCCGTGCGCCAGAACGGGCTGATCGTCGAATCCGCGTCGTCCGGCTTCCTGATGCTGATCGGCCTGCGCTCCGACAGCGGCCGCTTCGACGAAGGCGCGCTCGCCGACTACATGGCGCGCAGCGTGTCCGAGGAATTGCGGCGCATCGACGGTGTCGGGCGTGTGCTGCAGTTCGGCTCCGAGCGCGCGATGCGCATCTGGGTCGATCCGCAGAAGCTGATCAATTTCGGTTTGTCGATGAGCGATCTGACGACCGCGATCGGCCAGCAGAACGTGCAGATCGCGCCGGGCAGTCTCGGTGCGCTGCCCGCGCTGCCGGGCCAGCGCGTGACCGTGCCGCTCACCGCGCAGGGCCAGCTCACCACGCCGGAGGAATTCGCGAAGGTCGTGCTGCGCGCGAACGCGGACGGCTCGAAGGTCGTGCTCGGCGACGTCGCGCGCGTCGAGCTCGGTTCGCAAAACTACATGTTCGTGAGCCGCGAGAACAACCGGCCGGCCACGCTCGCCGGCGTGCAGCTCGCACCGGGCGCCAATGCCGTGAAGACGGCGGACGCGATCCGCACGCGCATGGCCGAACTGAGCAAGTCGATGCCGTCGGGCATGACCTACTCGATCCCGCTCGACACGTCGCCGTTCGTCAAGATCTCGATCGAGAAAGTGCTGGCCACGCTGTTCGAGGCGATGGTGCTCGTGTTCCTCGTGATGTACCTGTTCCTGCAGAACGTGCGCTATACGCTGATCCCGGCCATCGTCGCGCCGGTCGCGATGCTCGGCACTTTCTCGGTGATGCTGCTGACCGGCTTTTCGATCAACGTGCTGACGATGTTCGGCATGGTGCTCGCGATCGGCATCATCGTCGACGATGCGATCGTCGTCGTCGAGAACGTCGAGCGCCTGATGGCCGAAGAAGGACTGTCGCCGAAGGACGCGACGTCGAAGGCGATGAAGGAAATCACAGGCGCGATCGTCGGCATCACGCTGGTGCTGACCGCGGTGTTCCTGCCGATGGCGATGGCGAGCGGCTCGGTGGGCGTGATCTACAAGCAGTTCACGCTGTCGATGGCCGTGTCGATCCTGTTCTCCGCGCTGCTGGCGCTGACGCTCACGCCGGCCCTGTGCGCGACGATGCTCAAGCCGCTCGCGCCGGGCCACCACGAGAAGCGCGGCTTCTTCGGCTGGTTCAACCGCCGCTTCGACCGCCTGACGAAATGGTACGAGACGCGCGTCGGCCGCCTGGTCGGCCGCACGGGCCGCGTGATGCTGGTGTTCGTCGCGATTGCGGGCGCGCTGGTGTTCGGCTTCCGCAGCCTGCCGTCGTCGTTCCTGCCGGACGAGGATCAGGGCTACTTCATCACCAGCTTTCTGCTGCCCGCTGACGCTACCGCCGAGCGCACGCACGACGTGGTCAGGACGCTGGAGCGGCATCTTGCTTCGCGTCCGGCAATCCAGTCGAGCATTTCCGTGATCGGCTACGGCTTCTCGGGCCAGGGCCCGAACGCGGCGATCAACTGGTCCGTGATGAAGGACTGGAAGAATCGCGGCGGCGCGTCGACGCTCGAGGAAGGCATGCTCGCGCAGCAGGCGATGGCCGGCGTGACCGAAGGTACGGTGATGAGCCTGCTGCCGCCGGCCATCGACGAACTCGGCAACAGCTCGGGCTTCTCGATGCGCCTGGAAGACCGCGCCAACCAGGGCACGGCCGCGCTCAAGGCTGCGGAAGCCAGGCTGCTCGAACTCGCCGCGCAAAGCAAGGTCGTGACCGGCGTGTACCCGGACAGCCTGCCCGCCGGCACGAGCATCCGCCTCGAAATCGATCGCGCGAAGGCGCAGGCGCTCGGCGTGTCGTTCGCGACGCTCAGCGACACGCTGTCGACCGCGATGGGCTCCACCTACGTGAACGACTTCCCGAACGCCGGCCGCATGCAGCAGGTGATCATCCAGGCCGACGCGCCGGCGCGCATGCAGATCGACAACGTGATGAAGCTGTACGTGCGCAACGCGGCCGGCGGCATGGTGCCGCTTTCCGAAGTGGTGCGCCCGGTGTGGACCGAGACGCCGCTGCAGATGGTGCGCTTCAAGGGCTACCCGTCCGCGCGGATCTCCGGCACCGCCGCCCCCGGCCAGTCGAGCGGCGCGGCGATGGCCGAGATGGAACGTCTCGCCGCGCAATTGCCGCCGGGCTTCGCGGTCGAGTGGACCGGCCAGTCGCTGCAGGAACGCCAGTCGGCGTCGCAGGCGCCGATGCTGATGGTGCTGTCGATGATCGTCGTGTTCCTGGTGCTCGCCGCGCTGTACGAAAGCTGGTCGATTCCGCTGTCGGTGATGCTGGTGGTGCCGCTCGGCCTGATCGGCGCGATCGGTGCGGTGCTGCTGCGCGGCTTGCCGAACGACGTGTTCTTCAAGGTCGGGATGATCACCGTGATCGGCCTGTCCGCGAAGAACGCGATCCTGATCGTGGAGTTCGCGAAGCAATTGCGCGAGGAAGGCAAGGGATTGATAGAGGCAGCCGTGCAGGCGTCGAAGCTGCGCCTGCGCCCGATCCTGATGACCTCGCTCGCATTCGGCCTCGGCGTCGTGCCGCTGATGATCGCCACCGGCGCCAGCGCCGAGACGCAGCACGCGATCGGCACCGGCGTGTTCGGCGGCATGGTGACCGCCACGGTGCTGGCCATTTTCTTCGTCCCCGTTTTCTTTGTGTTCGTGATGAGCATCCAGGAGCGCATCGGCGCATGGCGGGCTTCCCGCAAGCAGCCGGCGGCCCCGACTCACGGACAGGAAGGTTGATGCCATGCGACTGCTTATTCTGCCCCTCGTCCTCGCGCTGTCGGCCTGCTCGCTCACGCCGACGCTGGTCAAACCCTCGATGCCGGTGCCGACGGCCTACACGGCCGCCGCTGCCGCCGATCTCCACGCGAACGCCGCCGATCTCGGCTGGCGCACGATGTTCGGCGACCGTCGCCTGCAGCGCCTGATCGAGCTCGCTCTCGACAACAACCGCGACCTGCGCGTGGCGGCGCTGAACGTCGAGGCCGCCGAAGCGCAGTACGGCATCCAGCGCGCCGCGCGTCTGCCGTCGATCGGCGCCGGCGCGAACTTCACGCGCCAGCGCACGTCGGACGACACGCAGTCGAATCCACCGCTGTTCGGCACGACGCAAAACCAGTACGGCGTGAACGTCGGTATCAGCGCGTTCGAGATCGACCTGTTCGGCCGCGTGAAGTCGCAATCGGATGCCGCGTTCGCGCGCTATCTGGCAACCGATCACGGCCGCCGCGCGGTGCAGATCTCGCTCGTCGGCGGCGTGGCGGACGCGTATTTCGCCGAACGCCTCGCGCACGAGCAGCGTCAGTTGTCCGAGCGCACGCTCGCCGACTGGCGACAATCGCTCGATCTCGCGCGCCGCCTGAAGGAAGCGCATCAGGCGAGCGGCGTCGACATCGCGCAGGCCGAAGGCCAGGTCGCGAGCGCGACGGCCGACCTCGAAGCGCGCACGCGCGCCGTCGAGCAGGCGCGCAACGCGCTGCGCCTGCTGGTCGGCGCCGAGCTGCCCAAGGATCTGCCCGAGCCGCTGCCGCTTCAGCAGCAACCGGTGATGACGCAATTGCCGGCCGGCCTGCCGTCCGAGCTGCTGTTCCGTCGCCCGGATATCCAGCAGGCCGAACAAAATCTCGTCGCCGCGAATGCGGACATCGGCGCCGCGCGCGCCGCGTTCTTTCCGCGCCTGTCGTTGACGTCGTCGATCGGTTTCCTCAGCCCCGCGATGGGCAGCCTGTTCGACGGCGGCCAGCGCGTGTGGAGCTTCGCGCCGCAGGTCACGGTGCCGATCTTCCAGGGTGGCCGGCTGCGTTCCGAGCTGCGTCTCGCGCAAGTGCGCAAGTCCAGCGCGATCGCCGAATACGAACGCGCGATCCAGGCCGCGTTCCGCGAAGTAGCCGACGGCATCGCCGGGCGCGAAACCTTCGGCCGCCAGATCGACGCGCAGACGCGCGTGGTCGCTTCGGCCGAACGCCGCACCGACCTGTCGAACCTGCGCTATCGCGCGGGTGTCGAGGGGCGGCTGGAGTTGCTCGATTCGCAGCGGCAGCTCTATGCGGCACGGCAGACGCTGCTCGACCTGCGCCGCGACGAGCTCGGCAATGCCGTTGCGCTGTACAAGGCGCTCGGCGGCGGTCTGACGGACCAGGACGTCGCACCGTCGAAGCGCCTAGCGCAGAACTGAACGAACGACGCCGTTGCGCCCCGTGCGGCAGCGTGGCGCAACGGCGTGCCCCGGCCCGGCCACGGGCCGCCCCGACTGTTCGACATCGCACGGTACATCCCATGACGAATTCCCTGATACTGATCGCGGAAGACGAGCCCGACATCTCGGACATCCTCGATGCATACCTGAAGCACGACGGCTTTCGCACCTACCGCGTCGCCGACGGGCAAGCGGCGCTCGACGTGCAGCCGCGCCTGAAGCCCGACCTGATTCTGCTCGACGTGAAGATGCCGCAGAAAAACGGCTGGGACGTGCTCGCCGAGTTGCGACGGCGCGACAATACGCCCGTTGTCGTCGTCACCGCGTTCGATCGCGACCTCGACCGGCTGCAGGCCCTGCACGCCGGCGCGGACGACTACATCGTCAAACCGTTCAACCCGGCCGAAGTCGTCGCGCGGTTGCGCGCGATCCTGCGCCGCTCCGCCGCGCCGCCGACCACGCGCATGCTGCGCGTCGGCGACCTCGAGGTCGACACCGACAGCTATCTGGCCCGCGTGCGCACGGCGGGCACCGAGGTGCCGATCACGCTGACGCTGACGGAGTTCCGGCTGCTCGCGCACCTGGCGAGATCGCCGAGCCGCGTATTCACGCGCGGCGAGTTGCTCGACGCGTGCATGGCCGACGTGAGCGCGCTGGAGCGCACGGTCGACAGCCACATCTGCAGGCTGCGCAAGAAACTCGAACAGGCCGGCGCACCTGGCATGCCGGAAGTGATGCGCGGCGTCGGCTACCGACTGCGAGGCGTGCGGTGACGTTGTCGGCACGGCCCGGCCGGCAGATCGGGCGGGCGTTCGGCCTCGCCGCGAGCGTCGTCGTGCTGCTCGCCTGCACCGTCGCGTTCTTCGTCCACGCACTGCATGCGCCGGCCGCGCTGCTGCGCGACGCGACGACCGACGTCATGCTCCGCAGTGCGTCCACTTACCTGGTGCCGGCGACGGCGCTGTTCGTCTGCCTGCTGGCCGCCGCGTTCGACCTGCTCAGGCTGATCCACCGTATGCTCGCGACGCTCGACGCCATGGCGGACACCGCCGCCCGGACCGTCGCCGGCGATCCGTCGGCGCGCACGGTTTCCCGTGCCGGCTGTCCGGCCGACCTGTCGCGCTTCATCGAGCATTTCAATGCGATGACTCATTCAATGAAACCTGCGAATTCATCCGATGCGACGGCCACCTTCTCCGGCAACAGTCGCGTCACGCGCACCCGGCTCGCCGAACTCGAAACTCGGCTCGACGCCATCAGGACGCTCGCCACCGATGCCGACGCGTCCTCGCGCGATGCGCTGCTTCGGCATGTCGACGCGCTGTTCCGGATCGTCGACGACCTTCAGGTCGCCGAACGACAGGCCCCGCCGATTCGAGCATTTCCTCGATAACGACTGGCCATTGCAACACGCATCGGAAAGGATCGGCGAGTCGCTTTCGGCATTACCTGCGTTGCCGGTTTCGAACATTACAAAATACCGCCGATCTTTTCAAAATCATTGCGCTTTATCAGCTTTAACTTTGTTTCATATAATCAAAAAAAGTTTGACATCGTACTTTCGTTCTTGATACCGTCCGATGCAAGCAATCCGACGGATTGCCTGCCACGCAAACGATTCCGCTCCACGTTTTTTTCGCTTCCGCTGCACCGAAGTACGCGCCGCCGAATGATGCGTTCGCCCGCCGGCGCGTGCAGCATCCCGATGCATTTCACTGGACGGCTGCCATCCGGCAGCGGGCCGAAGGATCGAATCAAATGAGCAGGACAACGAAGCTGTTGCTCTAGCATTCCCGCCCGCGCCGAATCCGGCGCGACTGCGCCGCCCTGCGGCGCAGCCTTTCCGTTACCGCGTTTTTCGTATTTCGCCCCCGGAGAAAAAACCGCTTTCCGGATCGGGCGAAAGGCCCTGTCGCGTCCGTGCCACCCGCCCGCATGCGACAGAAAGCGGCGGTGCATGACCCGCACCGCTGTCGACCATCGTTGTTCGTGCCGTTCGTTGTTCAACCGGAGGGGTAATTCAAATGAATCAGGTTGCAAACAAGAAACAAAAGCACATTCGCACCGTCAATCTCGCACTCGCCGCCGCGGCCGCAGCCGCGTCGTTCGGCATGGCGACCGCCCATGCCGCGCCCGCGGCCGGCTGGACGGAAACGCGCACCAAGGGCTTCCTGCCGCTCGTGCAGCAGAACGAAGCCGGCACGGCCGGCGCGCCCGCGGCGAGCACGGCTGCCGCGGCGGCCGCCGCGATCGACATGGCGCCCGGCGAATCGGTGGACATCGTGCTCGGGCTGAACCTGCGCAACGAAGCACAGCTCGACCAGTACCTGCGCGACCTGCATACGCCCGGTTCGCCGCACTACCGGCAGTTCCTGACGCCTGCACAATTCGCCGCGCAATATGCGCCGACCGACCAGCAGGTCGCGTCCGTCGTCGCGCATCTGCGCAAGGCCGGCTTCGTGAATATCGTGGTCGCGCCGAACCGGCTGCTGGTCTCCGCGTCCGGCACCGCGGGAACCGTCCAGTCCGCGTTCCGCACGACCCTCAAGCGCTTCACGCGCAACGGCCGCAGCGTTTATGCAAATACCGACGCCGCGCAAGTGCCGAACGCGATCGGCAACATCGTCGGCGCGGTGCTCGGCCTGCAGAACGTCGAGCTCATGCATACGGGCGCGGGCGGCAAGCCGCAAGGCAACACCAGCAACCTGACGATCCCGGCCGGCGCGTCGGCGGTGCCGCACAACCCGACCGAATTCTCGTCGATCTACGGCGGCGACGGCACGCCGACGGCCTCGCAGACCACGGTCGGCATCATCTCCGAAGGCGATCTGTCGCAAACGGTGAGCGACCTCAATACGTTCGCCGCGAACAACGGCCTCGGCACGATCAGCAGCAGCATCGTGAAGACGGGCCCGGCCGGCAGTTCGTACACCGACACCGACGGCACCGTCGAATGGAACCTCGACAGCCAGTCGATCGTCGGCACGGCCGGCGGCAGCGTGAAGCAGGTCGTGTTCTATACCGCGCCGTCGATGACGCTCACCGCGATCACGGCCGCGTACAACAAGGCCGTGACCGACAACGTCGCGAAAGTGATCAACGTATCGCTCGGCGTATGCGAATCGTCCGCGTACAGCACCGGCTCGCAGGCCACCGACGACACCATCTTCAAGCAGGCGGTCGCGCAAGGGCAAACCTTCTCGGTTTCCGCAGGCGACCACGGCGCGTACGAATGCGCGAGCGGCAAGCCGTCGCGTTCGACCTACACGGTGAGCGAGCCGGCCACGTCGCCGTACGTGATCGCGGTGGGCGGCACGACGCTGTTCACCAATACGTCGACCAATGCGTACAACAGCGAAATCGTCTGGAACGATCCGAGCTGGCAGCCGGGCACCGTATGGTCGACGGGCGGCGGCTACAGCAAGTACGAGGCCGCGCCGACGTGGCAGTCGTCGACCCTCACCGGCTCGACCAAGCGCGCGCTCCCCGACGTCGGCTTCGACGCCGACCTGCGCACGGGCGCGATTCTCGTCGTGAACGGCCAGACGTCCGACACGCTGTGGGGTTCGGGCTACCTGAACAACGAAGGCGGCACGAGCCTCGCCGCGCCGATCTTCGCGGGCATCTGGGCGCGGCTGCAGTCGGCCAACAACAATACGCTCGGGTTCCCCGCGTCGAGCATCTACAAGTACTTCCCGAGCAACACGGCGCTGCTGCACGACGTCACGTCCGGCAACAACGGCAGCGGCACTTACGGCTACAAGGCGAAGGCAGGCTGGGATGCGACGACGGGCTTCGGCAGCGTGAACATCTCGAAGCTGAACGCGTTCATCCAGAGCACGTCGGATTTCGCGCGCTGACGAGCCATTGACCGAACCGGATGCGCAAGCGCGACGTCTCGTACGCAACCGCATCCGACGACCCGCGAAGGCTGCGCAGCCTTCGCGGGTCCTCTGCGAGCCGTGCCGTCTCGCCTCTTCCGATGCGGCCTCGTCGCGCCGCTCAATCGGCCCAGTTCCGGACATAATCCGGCACCGGCACGTTACCGTCGGCATGCACCGGCGCGCCGCGCGTCGTCTTCAACGGCAAGATCCCAGCCCAGACCGCCAGCCCGAGATCCTCTTCCTTGTCGGACGGCAGCGAATCGCTGATTTTCACGGCCGCTTCCGACATCGAAATCCGCAGCACGCCGGTCGCATTGATTTCCTTCGAATTGCCCGGCCGCGCTTCGTGCTTGCGGCCCGGCGCGATCTTGTCCATCAATGCATCCAGCGCAGCGAGTTTTTCCTCGCTGCCTTCCACCACGTCGAACTGCCCGTAGATCACCGCGGATCGATAATTCATCGAATGATTGAACGCGGACCTGGCCAGCACGAGGCCGTCCAGCAGCGTCATCGCGACGCAAGCCTGCGCGCCGGCCGACAGCGCCTTGATCATCCGGCTGCCGTTGGACCCGTGGATATAGAGCTCGTCGCCCTTTCTCCAGTGCGCGGTCGGGATGCAGTGCGTGTTCTGCCCATCGCAGAACGCGATGTGACAGACGTACGCGTCGTCCACGATGCGGTAGAGCATCGTGCGATCGTGGCTCGCCAGCTCGGGCAGGCGGCGAACCGTCGTACGTGGCGTGGAAGAGAGATGAGTCCGGTCGTTCATAGATCTGTAGTGCGAAATGAATGGTATCGGCATCGTGCCGTATCCGGGCGTGAGCGCGCGGTTGTCCGACCCATCGACAGTCGCTTGCCGAATCGAGCAAAATACGCGCGTATCGCAAAGCCGCGCCGATCGCCAAGAATGCGCGTGCACCGGCCTGCCCCGCGAGAACATGAACGATACGATGCGTGCGGCATCTTCGAAAGAACCAGCACAAGAAAAATTTCTGGAACCAGCCCATGGATCTCGCGCTGCTCATCTCATCGCTTTCCAGACAGGACGGCGCGACGACACATAGCCAGCAAGAAGCCCTCTACCGGAGCCTGCGCGACATGCTGCTGGACGGGCACCTGCCGCCCGGCACGCGGCTCGCGTCGACGCGCGTGCTCGCGGCCGAACTTGGCATCGCGCGCAATTCCGCGGTCTATGCGTACGAGCGCCTGGCCGAGGAAGGCTTCGTCGCGGCCACGCGCAACGGCACGATCACGTTATGGGACGGATGCAGCCGGCCGAGCGCCGTCCATGAGGACGGCCCTGCACCGGTTCACCTGTCGGCGCGCGTGCAGGGGCTGGAGAACGCCGACCCCGAGCCCGAACGCATGCTGCCGTTCGTTCCCGGCCTCCCTTCCCTCGACGAATTCCCGGTTGCCCAGTGGCGCCGGTGCATCGAGCGTGCATGGAAGACCATCACGCCCGCCCGGCTCGCGTACGGGCCGGTCGAAGGGCTACCCGAACTGCGGCGCGCGGTGGCCGCGTACATTCGCGTCTCGCGCCGCGTGCGCTGCGACACGGGCCAGGTATTCATCACCGACGGCACGCAGAGCAGCCTCGAACTCTGCGCGCGCATGCTCGCGAATCCCGGCGACTACGGCTGGCTCGAGAATCCTTGCTACAACGGCGCGAGGACCGCATTCCGGTCGACCGGCCTGAATCCCGTGCCGATCGAGGTCGATCGCGAAGGCATGGCGCCGACCGACGAGCAGTGGCGCACCCGCCCGCCGCGGCTGATCTACACGACGCCGTCGCACCAGTACCCGCTCGGCGCGCTGATGAGCCCCCGGCGACGCGCGGCGCTCGTCGAGCGCGCCCGCGCATGCGGCGCGTGGATCATCGAGGACGACTACGACAGCGAATTCCGTCACGGCGGCCAGCCGCTGCCCGCGATCCAGGGCCTGCATGCCGATGCCCCGGTGTGCTATCTCGGCACGTTCAGCAAGACGATGTTTCCTGCTCTTCGGCTCGGTTTCATGGTGGTGCCGCAGGTGCTCGTCGAGCGCTTCACCGGCACGCTGCGCGAACTCGTCCATCGCGGTCACTCGGCCGACCAGTTGGCGATGGCCGAATTCATCGACAGCGGCCTGTTTGCGCGGCACCTGCGGAAGATGCGGGCGCTCTACGCCGCCCGGCGCAGCAGCCTCGAAGCGGCGCTCGCGCGCCATCTCGGCACGTCGCTGAGCGTGCGGGAAAGCCCGGGCGGCATGCATCTTTCCGCGGATCTCGCGGTGCCGCTGCGCGATACCGACGTCGCGCGTGCCGCAGCCGCCCGCGGCTTGCTGCTGCAACCGTTGAGCCACTACTGCATCGGCGACGGCCACCGCGGCAACGGCCGCCGCGGCGACGGCCGCCGGTACAACGGCTTCGTCCTCGGCTATTCAGGGCTGAGCGACGCGACGATCGAGACGGCGGCAATGCAATTCGCCGACATCATCGATCGGCACCGCCGCGCGCGGCGCTGAACGTCGCTCACAGTTGCGATTCGATCGGAAACAGCCCGAGAAACCACACTTCCATGCGCCGCGGGACGGATACCTCCGGCTCGTGATCGATCTCGGTGATCTTCCCGTCCACGTCCGTCTGAATCCACTTGAGCCGCCCTCTGCCGGCCGGATCGGTTCTCGCGTCGACACGCCATGCAATCTGGTCGAGCCGCGCCTCCAGATCGTTGGCGACCTGCGACGCAATCGCCGGGCTCTCGCAGTAAACGCCGATCTCCGTATTGAGGTTCAGCGAGCGCGGATCGAGATTCATCGACCCGATGAAGATGCTCGTGTGATCGAACACGTAGGTCTTGGCGTGCAGCGACGCGCGCGACGAGCCGACGATGACCTGCTTCGAAATGCTCTTGTCGCCCGATGGCCGGCGCTCGTAAAGCCGCACGCCCGCGTTCACCAGATCGCTTCGATAGCGCCGGTAGCCGGCATGCACGGCCGCCACGTCGGTCGACGCGAGCGAATTGGTCAGCACCGTCACGCGCACGCCGCTCGCCACGAGCGCGCGCAACCGCGCGACCACCTCCTTGCCCGGCACGAAATACGGCGATACGATCAGCAGGTCGTGCCGGGGCTGCAACGCAAGCGCGCGCAACTGTGGCATCAGGTGCCCGTCGCTGTCCTTCGGCGCGTGCGCGATCTTCGACGGATCGTCGTACAACACCGTCGCATGCCCCCACGACAACTCCGTGCCCTGCCCGTGGACGATCCGGTCGAGTCGCTGCCGGGCCTCGAGCACGTACGGATTGTCCTCCATCGCCCTCAGGTAGTCGCGCAACCGCTCGCGTTCGCGATCGAGCCCGCCCGGCGCCGCATCGTGCCCGACCAGCGTATCGATCGGATACGCATACGGCGAATTCCAGAACGTATCGAATTCCGTCGAGATGTCCTTCACGACCGGGCCGTGAACGACGACGTCGAGATCGCCGAACTCCAGCATCGATGATGCACCGAAATATTCGTCGCCGATATTGCGGCCGCCGACGATCGCCGCCTGGTTGTCCGCGATCATCGCCTTGTTGTGCATGCGCCGGTTGACGCGCGAGAACTCGAACACGGTGCCGATCTTCTTGAACCGGCGCGTAGCGACCGGATTGAACAACCGGATCTCGATGTTCGGATGCGAGCTGATCTCGAGCAGCTTGCGGTCGTCCGCGTTGGTGCCGAGATCGTCGAGCAGCGCGCGCACGCGCACGCCGCGATCGGCCGCGCGAATGATCGCATCGGCCAGTTCGTGCCCGGTCAGGTCGTCGTGCCAGATGTAGTACTGCAGGTCGAGCGAGCGGTCGGCACGGTCGGCGAGCAGCACGCGCGCATCCAGCGCATCGACCGGATCGGTCAGCAAATGGAACGCGTCCTGCCCCGGATGGGCGGCGGCCTGCTGCTGGAACGCGACGCCCAGCCGCGTATTGTCCGTATCGGTGAATGCATGCGTCGGCGTGCGATCGGCCAGCGGCGGCAGGCTCGCGCACGCAACGAGCATCAGCAACGACAGAATCGCACCCCACGAACGCAGCATGATCATGTTGGCCGCCCCCAAGGTCGGGCGAAGTCGGATTGTGTTTGTTCTGGCTGGCTGCCGGACGAAGCGCGGCACGGGTCCACGGTACGCGCGCTGCGGACCAGCGTGCGACCGGATCGCGCTACAGCATACTTCGATTGATATCGGGGCGGCACGCTTTCGGTGTTTCCGCGGTGGCGAAGATGCGACAGGCGGCGCCGGCACGAACGCGTTCAATACGTTCGACACATTCAGGCGGCGCACCAAAGAAAAACCCGCGACGCCGTGCGGCATCGCGGGTTTCGAGGCTTCCCCGGACAACCGTGGAAGCGAATCTGGTGGGCCCCCCGGGAGTCGAACCCGGCACCAACGAATTATGAGTTCGCTGCTCTAACCAAGCATGAGCTAGGGGCCCAGACGAGAAGCAAAGCGTGCTACACGCTGCCCCGACAACGAGGCCGGGCCGGCATTGTAACAACAAAGACGACAAAGGGAACGAACGCCACCGGCATCATGCGGATACCGGCGGCGTTCGCGGCACGGAGGCTGGAAATCAGTTCCCTTCGAGGAACGACTTCAGCTTGTCGGAACGGCTCGGGTGACGCAGCTTGCGCAGCGCCTTGGCCTCGATCTGACGGATGCGCTCGCGCGTGACGTCGAACTGCTTGCCGACTTCCTCGAGCGTGTGATCGGTGCTCATCTCGATACCGAAACGCATCCGCAGCACCTTCGCCTCGCGCGGCGTCAGCGAATCGAGCACGTCCTTCACGACGTCGCGCATGCTGGCATGCAGCGCGGCATCCGCCGGCGCGACCGTGTTGGTGTCCTCGATGAAGTCGCCGAGATGGGAATCGTCGTCGTCACCGATCGGCGTTTCCATCGAGATCGGCTCCTTCGCGATCTTCATGATCTTGCGGATCTTGTCTTCCGGCATCTCCATCTTTTCGGCGAGCGTGGCCGGATCCGGCTCGAGGCCGGTTTCCTGCAGGATCTGCCGCGAGATGCGGTTCATCTTGTTGATCGTCTCGATCATGTGAACCGGAATACGGATCGTGCGCGCCTGGTCGGCGATCGAGCGCGTGATGGCCTGACGGATCCACCACGTCGCATAGGTCGAGAACTTGTAGCCGCGACGGTATTCGAACTTGTCCACCGCCTTCATCAGGCCGATGTTGCCTTCCTGGATCAGGTCGAGGAACTGCAGGCCGCGGTTCGTGTACTTCTTCGCGATCGAGATCACGAGACGCAGGTTGGCCTCGGTCATTTCGCGCTTCGCCTGACGCGCCTTCAGTTCGCCGGCCGCCATCTGGCGGTTGGTTTCCTTCAGGTCCTTCAGCGGCAGCACGACACGCGCCTGCAGGTCGAGCAGACGCTGCTGCTGTTCGCGGATCGCCGGAACGTTACGCGACAGCACCGCGCTGTACGGATGGCCTTCCGCGGCGATCTTCTCGGCCCAGTCGAGATCCGTCTCGTTGCCCGGGAAGCGCGCGATGAATTCCGAGCGCGGCATGCCGCACTTGTCGACGACGATGTGCAGGATCTGACGCTCGACCTGGCGCACTTCGTCCACCTGCGCACGCAGCGTGTCGCACAGGCGTTCGACGGTGCGCGCGGTGAAGCGGATCGTCATCAGCTCGCTCTGGATCGTTTCCTGCGCCTTCAGGTAGGCCTTCGACTTGTAGCCTTCCTTCTCGAACGCGCGGCGCATCTTGTCGAACCACTCGCTGATCTGCGCGAACTTTTCGAGCGACGCGCGCTTGAGGGCTTCGAGCTGGGCGGCGTTGGCCGATGCCTGCGCGGCACCGTCGTCTTCCTCCTCTTCCTCTTCTTCCTCTTCCTCTTCGGCTTCCTCGTCCTCGTTCTCGATGGCTTCCGCTTCCTTCGCGGAGAAGCCGTCCGTATCGGTGGAGTCCGAAGCATTCGGATCGAGCAGGCCGTCGACGAGCTCGTCGACGCGGATCTCTTCGTTCGCGACGCGTTCGGCCATCGCGAGGATGTCGGCGATCGTGGTCGGGCACGCGGAGATGGCCATCACCATGTGGCGCAGGCCGTCCTCGATCCGCTTCGCGATCTCGATTTCGCCTTCGCGCGTGAGCAGCTCGACGGTGCCCATCTCGCGCATGTACATCCGGACCGGATCGGTCGTACGGCCGAATTCCGAATCGACGGTGGACAGCGCGACTTCCGCTTCCTCTTCGACTTCATCGTCCGACGACGCGGCGGGCGCGTTGTCGTTCAGGAGCAGCGTTTCCGCGTCCGGCGCCTGCTCGTATACCGCCACGCCCATGTCGTTGAACGTGCCGATGATGCCCTCGAGGGCTTCGGTCTCGGTGAAGTTGTCCGGCAGGTGGTCGTTGATTTCGGCGTACGTGAGGAAGCCGCGCTCCTTGCCGAGCTTGATCAGCGCGCGCAGCTTCACGCGGCGCTCTTCGAGCTCCTCGGCCGTGCCCGGCGTGCTCGTCGCGAACGCTTCCTTCAGCAGCGCCTTTTCCTTGGCGCGACGATCGCGCACCTTGGATTTGCCCGGTGCAGCCGCGGCTGCGGGCTGCTCGTCGCTCTGATTTGCGTCGTCTTCGACGGATACTTCGTTCAGCTTTTTGGTCATGGAGTTCGCCGTACCGGCTATATCGACTCGCGGCTGCTGGACGACAGCCGGTTGAACCGTGGGTGCATGAGTAGTACGTACTGCCGTTTCGTCCGCGTCGGCAGTCGTGTCCCTTGCGCTTTTCGCACTTGCCCGCTTCGCCGCCGGCTTGGCCGGCCCGGAGTCGGGTCTGGCGGCAGCCCGTGTTCTGGCTGCCGGCGCCGGCGCAGCCTGAGCAGTGCCGGCCGCGGTTTTCTTTCCCGCAGGAGCTGACGTGGCTGAAGACGTTGTCCTGGCGGAAGAAGCAGACTTGGCCGCTGTGACCTTCTTGGTCGGCTCCGTCGAGCCCTTGCCTGTTGCTTTCTTTCCGCCTGTCGTCTTTGCCATCGCGATTCTCGCCTCTGCTTGGAAAACAAACCGCTGGAAACCTTATATTATAGCACGCTGGGGAACCCTCTCTAAGCGCCCCGGCCGCCTACAGCCCGAGCCGACGCTTCATGTCGGTTCGCTGCTGGTTCAATTCCGTCAATTCGGCCAATTCCTCGGGGGTGAAGGTGGATTGCCGCGCCAGCCTGTCCAGCCGGTCGCAGCAGGCGTCATAGCGCATCTTGAGCACCGCTGCCTGCAGCTCCTCCCCCGCAATCCGCTCCTGCTCACGCTGCCGCTCGGGCACCGTCTCGTCTTCCGGATTCTGTAACAGCAAATCGCGGACGTTTTCATCATAGTCCAGAATTTCGCGGAAGATTTCCTCGTAAGTCGCCGCGTTCGAGGACGTCCTCAGGACATCCGACAGCAGCCGGAACTCCGCGCCGTCGCCCAGCGCACGCGCATGATCGACGACTTCCGCGAACAGCTCGCCGATGCGCGGCAGCGCGCGCAGGGTCGCAATCTGTTCGTCGTCGAGCTGCGATGCGACGCGCGGATGCATCACCAGCGTGCGCAACGCGCGCTTTTCGCTGTCCGTCACGCGGCGCCGCTCGCTGCGCGCGGGCGCCTGGCGCGGCGCCGCCGCGATACGCGTATCCACGTCCGACAGCGCCGCGACCTCTTCGAACGGGATGTCGAGGCGATCGGCGAACATGTGCATGATCTGCGCGCGCAACGCGTTCGCAGGCAGCGCCTGCAACAGCGGCTTCGCATCGAACAGCGCCTTCGCGCGGCCTTCCGGCTGATCGAGCGCCTTGCCGGCGATTGCTTCGTTCAACAGAAATTGGGACAGCGGCATCGCGCGCTCGACCTGCTCGGAGAACGCGTCCGCGCCGAACTCGCGCACGTAGCTGTCCGGATCGTGCTCGGTCGGCAGGAAAAGGAACCGGATCGTGCGGTTGTCGCCCGCATGCGGCAGGCATGCTTCGAGCGCGCGCCGGGCCGCGCGCCGCCCGGCCGAATCGCCGTCGAAACTGAAAATGACCGTGTCGGTCTGACGCAGCAGCTTCTGCACGTGAATCGGCGTGCACGCGGTGCCGAGCGTCGCGACCGCGTTCGGAAACCCGAGCTGTGCGAGCGCGACGACGTCCATGTAGCCCTCGACGACCAGCACGTACTTGCGCTCGCGAATCGCGAGCCGCGCCTCGAACAGCCCGTACAGCTCGCTGCCCTTGTTGAACAGCGGCGTTTCCGGCGAGTTCAGGTACTTCGGTTCGCCGCTGCCGAGCACGCGGCCGCCGAAACCGATCACCTGCCCCTTCACGTTGCGGATCGGAAACATGATCCGCTCGCGGAACCGGTCGTAGCGGCGCGCAACGCCCTGCGCATCGGTTTTCTCGCTGACGATCACGAGCCCCGCCTCGACGAGCGACTCGTCGCGATAGTCGGGGAACGCGGCCTCGAGGTTCTGCCAGCCGTCCGGCGCATAGCCGAGACCGAAGCGTGCGGCGATCTCGCCGGTCAGCCCCCGGTTCTTCAGGTACTGGATCGCGACGGTCGCGCCGCGCAACTGCTTGCGGTAGTAGTCGCACGCGGCCGTCATCGCGTCGGACAGCGCGGTCGCCACCGATTTCGACACGGGCGCCGGATAGTCGCCGCCCCCGCCTGCGCCCCCACCGCCGCCGCGCATCGACGGCTCGTGCGGCACGGTCAGGCCGACGGATTGCGCGAGCTCCTGCACGGCTTCCGGGAACGTGAGCCCCGCGTGTTCCATCAGGAAGCCAATCGCGGTGCCGTGCGCGCCGCAACCGAAGCAGTGATAGAACTGCTTGGTCGGGCTGACGGTAAACGACGGGCTTTTCTCGTTATGGAACGGGCACAGCCCCATGAAATTGGCGCCGCCCTTCTTGAGCTGCACGTACCGGCCCACCACGTCGACGATATCGACGCGGTTCAGCAAATCCTGCAGGAACGAATGCGGAATCACCGTGGGATCGAGCGAAAAAAGAGGATACGGCGCCCGGCGCACGCATCGCTGGGCGCGCCGGGAACGGGTCTTACTTCGTGAGCGCGGCCTTGACCTGCGCGGAAACGGCCGTCATGTCGGCACGGCCGGCGAGCTTGCCCTTCAGCACGCCCATCACCTTGCCCATGTCCTGCGGGCCGGCAGCGCCGGTTTGCGCGACGGCCGCCTGGACTTCGGCCGCCACTTCGGCGTCGGACAGTTGCGCGGGCATGTAGCCGCCCAGCACGGTCAGCTCGGCCTGCTCCTTCGCGACGAGATCGTCGCGGCCGGCCGCCTGGAACTGGCTGATCGAATCCTTGCGCTGCTTGATCATCTTGTCGATCACGGCCGTGATGCCCGCGTCGTCGAGCGTGACCCGATCATCGACTTCGCGCTGCTTGATCGCGGCCATCAGCAGGCGAATCGTTGCCAGACGCTCGCTTTCCTTCGCGCGCATCGCGGCTTTCATGTCTTCGCTGATCTGCTCTTTCAAACTCATCTTTCACCCGGGATGGAAACGTGAATCCGACGCCCGCGAACGGACGTCAACACAAAAACCCGCTTGGGACAGTGTCTCAAGCGGGTTGCTCGAATCCGGCATCGGCGACTCGCCGCCTGATCGGCTGCGCGATCGCACCCGATCGCGCGGAGTCGCCGGTGCGCCGCTCAGCGAACCGCGCGGCGCCCAATCGTTCAGTACAGCTTCTTCGGCAGCGTCTGGCTGCGAATACGCTTGTAGTGACGCTTCACCGCCGCGGCCTTCTTGCGCTTGCGTTCCGCGGTCGGCTTCTCGTAAAACTCGCGCGCACGAAGCTCGGTCAGCAGCCCGTTCTTCTCGATCGTGCGCTTGAAGCGACGCATTGCAACTTCGAACGGCTCGTTCTCTTTAACGCGAATGATCGTCATGATCCGACACGAATAAAGGTTTGCAGGGAAAGACTACCGAGTATAGCAGAGCGACTGCCCAAAGGCACGGAGCCGCCCCCGGCGCAACGGCGCGGGCCGGTGCGTCAGGCGCCGCGCGCATACTCGGCCGCAGCCTGCCCGGCCGCCGTGCCGGACGCCCACGCCCACTGGAAGTTGTAGCCGCCGAGCCAGCCCGTCACGTCCACCGCCTCGCCGACGAAGAACAGCCCCGGCACGCGCGCGCTCATCATCGTCGCCGACGACAGCTCGCGCGTATCGACCCCGCCTTTCGTCACTTCGGCCTTCTTGTAGCCTTCGGTGCCGTTCGGCGTGAGCGTCCAGCCGGACAGCGCGTCGCCGATCTGGCGCAGCGTCTTGTCGGGCAGGTCCGCGAGCCGCGCGTCGGCCGCGACGCGATGCGTGTCGAGCCACGCGTGCGCGAGGCGCGACGGCACCCAGTCGGCGAGCAGCGAACCGATCTGGCGCTTCGACGTGCGTTTCGCGTCGAGCAGATCGGCCACCGTGTCGCGCTGCGGCAGCAGGTCGACGCGGATCGGGTCGCCGGGCTGCCAGTAGCTCGAGATCTGCAGGATGCCCGGCCCGGACAGCCCGCGATGGGTCAGCAGCAGATCCTCGACGAATTCGCCGCCGCGCTTTTTGTCGCCGGTCGATACGCGCACTTCCAGCGATACGCCCGACAGCGGCGCGAACGGCGCCCAGTCCTGCGGCGCGAACGTCAGCGGCACGAGGGCGGGCCGCGTATCGACGAGCTTGTGGCCGAACTGCTTCGCGAGCCGATAGCCGAAGTCGGTCGCACCGATCTTCGGGATGGACAGGCCGCCGGTTGCGACGATCAGCGCACGCGCACCGATCGGGCCGGCCTGCTGCGTATCGAGCGTGAAGCCGTCGGACGGCGTATGGCGCACCGCGTCGACGACGACGGGCCGGCGCCACGCGATGCCGCCCGCGTCGCACTCGTGCTTCAGCACGTCGATGATCGCGTCGCTGCCGTGGTCGCAAAAGAGCTGACCCTTGTGCTTTTCGTGCCAGGTCACGCGATGGCGCTTGAGCAGCCCGAGGAAGTCGCGCGGCGTATAGCGCGCCAGCGCCGAGCGCGCGAAATGCGGATTCGACGACAGATAGTTGTCGGGCCCGGCATACAGGTTCGTGAAGTTGCAGCGGCCGCCGCCCGAGATGCGGATTTTCTCGGCGAGCCGCGGCGCGTGATCGATCAGCACGACGCGGCGGCCGAGCTGCCCGGCGACCGCGGCGCTCATCATGCCGGCAGCGCCCGCGCCGATCACGGCGATGTCATAGGTTTCCATGGCGCGGATTGTACCTGCCCGGCATCGTGGCCGGGCCGCTGCCAGCGCCGGCCTGCCCTCGCCTGCTATACTTTCCGGTTACGTCGACCTATCTGCGGCGCGTCCGAAACGGCGCGCCCCGCCCGTACCCATGCTCGTTCTCGGCATCGAAAGCTCCTGCGACGAAACCGGCCTCGCGCTCTACGACACGCAGCGCGGCCTGCTCGCGCACGCGCTCCATTCGCAGATCGCGATGCACCGCGACTACGGCGGCGTCGTGCCCGAGCTCGCGTCGCGCGACCACATCCGCCGCGCGCTGCCGCTGCTCGAGGACGTGATGGCGCAAAGCGGCACGCGCCGCGAGGACATCGACGCGATCGCGTTCACGCAGGGCCCCGGCCTCGCCGGCGCGCTGCTGGTCGGCGCGAGCATCGCGAATGCGCTCGCGCTCGCCTGGAACAAGCCGACCGTCGGCATCCACCATCTCGAAGGCCATCTGCTGTCGCCGTTGCTGGTCGACGAGCCGCCGCCGTTCCCGTTCGTCGCGCTGCTGGTTTCCGGCGGCCACACGCAACTGATGCGCGTGACCGACGTCGGCGTCTACGAGACGCTCGGCGAAACGCTCGACGACGCGGCCGGCGAAGCGTTCGACAAGACGGCGAAGCTGATCGGCCTCGGCTATCCGGGCGGCCCCGAAGTCTCGAAACTCGCGGAAACGGGCACGCCGGGCGCGGTCGTGCTGCCGCGCCCGATGCTGCATTCGGGCGATCTCGACTTCAGCTTCAGCGGCTTGAAGACCGCCGTGCTCACGCAGATGAAGAAATTCGAAGCGGCGCAGCTCGAGGGCGAAGCACTCGAACGGGCAAAGGCCGACCTCGCTCGCGGCTTCGTCGATGCGGCCGTCGACGTGCTCGTCGCGAAGTCGCTCGCCGCACTGAAGAAGACGAAGCTCAAGCGCCTCGTGGTCGCGGGCGGCGTCGGCGCGAACCGCCAGTTGCGCGCGGCCCTGTCGGCTGCCGCGGCCAAGCGCGGCTTCGACGTGCACTATCCCGATCTCGCGCTCTGCACCGACAACGGCGCGATGATCGCGCTCGCGGGCGCGCTGCGGCTCGGCCGCTGGCCCGAGCAGGCGAATGCCGACTACGCGTTCACGGTGAAGCCGCGCTGGGATCTCGCGTCGCTCGCACGCTGAATCGCGCAACACAACGCCGCAAGCCGGAAAACAGAAAGGCAGCTCGATTCCGAGCTGCCTTTCTCATTGGCGCGACGAAACGCCGCGGCGTTTATGCAGCGTGCCGCTTGTCGCGCTCGATCAGCGCATACGCGCTGTGATTGTGGATCGACTCGAAGTTCTCGGCTTCGAGCACGTAGGCAACCACCCGCTCGTCCGCATCGAGACGCTGCGCGACATCGCGCACGAGATCCTCGACGAACTTCGGGTTCTCGTACGCACGCTCGGTGACGAACTTCTCGTCCGGACGCTTCAGCAGCCCCCACAGTTCGCACGACGCCTCTTCCTCGGCGATGCGGATCAGCGCCTCGACCGGCAGATCGGCGGCCAACTCCGCATCGATCGTCACATGCGAGCGCTGGTTGTGCGCGCCGTATTGCGAAATCTTCTTCGAGCACGGGCACAGACTCGTCACCGGCACGAGCACCTTCAGGAACAGGCGCGTGTCGCCGTTGCGGCTTTCGCCCGCGAGCGTCACTTCATAGTCGAGCAGGCTCTGCACGCCCGACACCGGCGCCGTCTTGTTCACGAAATACGGGAACGTGACTTCGATGCGGCCGGCCTCGGCTTCGAGCTTCACGAGCATCGACGCGAGCATCGCGCGAAAGCGCTCGACCGTCAGCGGCGCGCGATTCTCTTCGAGCAGCGCGACGAAGCGCGACATGTGCGTGCCCTTCTGATCGGCCGGCAGACGGACGTCGAGGTTCCAGACGCCGACGGTCGGTTGCACGTCGCCGCTTTCGGTGCACACCGTCAACGGATGCCGGACCGCCTTCACGCCCACGCGCTGAATCGGGATCTGACGGGTATCCACCGTGCTCTGCACGTCGGGCATCACGAAGGCGGGGTTCATCTGGTTCATCTTGGTTCAATCCTTGTAAGCCGCGCGTCCGACGACGCGCACGCCGCGTCACGCGGCAGCCGGAAAAGCAACATGGGCCCGCAGGCCCATGTTTTCCGCATCAATGAAGACCGGTTACGCCAGTCGCATCGGCACCGCCCGCGGGCGGTGCCTGCTCATGCGACGCGCTTTGCCTGATCGGCGACATCGGCCGCCGGGCTCAGAAAGCGTTCGCGAATCGATTTCGCGATGCCCGCGCCGTCGAGGCCGCATTGCGACAGCAGCTTCGCGGGGTCGCCGTGATCGATGAACTGGTCAGGGAGGCCCAATTGTATTACGGGTCGGATAACCCCACTCTCCATCAGGGCTTCGACGCAGGCCGAGCCCGCGCCGCCCATCACGCAGCCTTCCTCGACCGTGACGAGGTAATCGTGCGTCTCGGCCAGCTCGCGCACGAGCGCCGCATCGACCGGCTTCACGAAGCGCATGTTCGCGACCGTTGCATCGAGCTCCTCGGCGGCGGCGAGCGACGGTGCGACCATCGTGCCGAACGCGAGGATCGCGACGCGCTTGCCTTCCGGCTGCGACGTCCGGCGACGCACTTCACCCTTGCCGAGCGGGATCTCGGTGAATTCCTTCACCGTCGCCACGCCCGTGCCCGCGCCGCGCGGATAGCGCACCGCGGTCGGGTTCGGTTGCTGCAGCGCCGTGTGCAGCATCTGGCGGCATTCGTTTTCGTCGGATGCGGCCATGATCGTCATGTTCGGGATGCAGCGCATGAACGCGAGATCGTACGCGCCGGCGTGCGTCGCGCCGTCCGCGCCGACGAGGCCCGCGCGGTCGATCGCGAACACGACCGGCAGATTCTGCAGCGCGACGTCGTGGATCAACTGATCGTAAGCACGCTGCAGGAACGTCGAGTAGATCGCGACGACGGGCTTCAGCCCCTCGGTCGCGAGACCGCCCGCGAACGTCACCGCGTGCTGCTCGGCGATGCCGACGTCGTAGTAGCGATCCTTGAAACGCTTCTCGAATTCGACCATGCCCGAGCCTTCGCGCATCGCGGGCGTGATGCCGACCACGCGCGTATCGCGCTCGGCTTCGTCGCACAGCCACTCGCCGAACACCTGCGTGTAGGTCTTCTTCGCGGGCGTGGCCGACGGCTTGATGCCTTCGGCCGGATTGAACTTGCCGGGGCCGTGATAGAGCACCGGATCGGCTTCGGCGAGCTTGTAGCCCTGGCCTTTCTTCGTCACCACGTGCAGGAATTGCGGGCCGCGCAGTTCGCGGATGTTCTGCAGCGTCGGGATCAGCGAATCGAGATCGTGACCGTCGATCGGGCCGATGTAGTTGAAGCCGAATTCCTCGAACAGCGTGGCCGGCACGACCATGCCCTTCGCATGCTCCTCGAGCTTGCGCGCGAGTTCGAGCACCGGGGGCGCGACGCTCAGCACGCGCTCGACGCCTGCGCGCGCAGCCGCATAGAAGCGGCCCGACATCAGGCGGGCGAGATGGCGATTCAGCGCGCCGACCGGCGGCGAGATCGACATGTCGTTGTCGTTCAGGATCACGAGCAGCTTCGCATCTTCCGACACGCCCGCGTTGTTCATCGCCTCGAACGCCATGCCGGCCGTCATCGCGCCGTCGCCGATCACCGCGATCGAGAAGCGGTCGTCGCCGTTCAGCTGGCTGCCGATCGCCATGCCGAGCGCGGCCGAGATCGACGTGCTCGAGTGCGCGGTGCCGAACGTGTCGTATTCGGATTCGCTGCGGCGCGGGAAGCCCGAGATGCCGTCGTACTGACGCAGCGAATGCATCTGGTCGCGGCGGCCCGTCAGGATCTTGTGCGGGTAGGTCTGGTGACCCACGTCCCAGACGATGCGATCGTTCGGCGTGTTGAACACGTAGTGCAACGCGATCGTCAGCTCGACCGTCCCGAGGTTGGACGACAAGTGGCCGCCCGTCTTCGACACGCTGTCGAGCACGAACGCGCGCAGTTCATCCGCGAGCGGTTGCAGTTGGCGACGATCGAGGCGGCGCAAATCCGCCGGGTCGTCGATGGTTTTCAGCAAGTCGTACATCGTCGTTCCATTGTAGGAAATCAAACGCGCCCGCATTCTTTTGCGCGCACCGTGGCATGTGCGCGGCGGCGGGCTTTCGCGTCAGCTGACCCGGTTCACTACCAGGTCGGCAAGTTCGGCGAGACGCTGTGCGCGTGCGCCGAACGGTTTCAGCGCGTCATGCGCTTCGGCGCGCAGCTGCGCTGCCAGCTCGCGCGACGCCTCGAGACCGAGGATCGATACATAGGTCGGCTTGTCGTTCGCCGCGTCCTTGCCGGCCGTCTTGCCGAGCGTCGCCGAATCGGTCGTGACGTCGAGAATGTCGTCGACGACCTGGAAGGCCAGACCCACGGCCCCCGCGTACACATCCAGCGCGGCCATCGTTTCCGCCGACGGCGTCTCGCCGGCCAGCGCGCCCATCCGCACGGCCGCGCGCAGCAATGCGCCCGTCTTCATCCGGTGCATCGTCTCGAGCTGCTCGCGCGTCAGCTTCAGGCCGACGCTCGCCAGATCGATCGCCTGCCCGCCGGCCATGCCGATCGAGCCGCTCGCGAGTGCCAGCTCGCGCACGAGCGCCGCCTGCTGCACCGGCGACAGCGCAGCGGCGTCGGTCAGCGCCACGAACGCCTGCGACTGCAGCGCGTCGCCGACCAGCAGCGCCGTCGGCTCGTCGTACTGCACGTGCACGGTCGGCTTGCCGCGACGCAGCGCGTCGTCGTCCATGCACGGCATGTCGTCGTGCACGAGCGAGTAGACGTGGATCATCTCCAGCGCCGCCGCCGCGGCGTTGCGCGCCGCCTCCGTCGCACCGGTCAGCTCGCCTGCTGCATGGCACAGCAGCGGGCGAACGCGTTTGCCGCCACCGAGGACCGCGTAGCGCATCGCCTCGTGAAGTTTCGCGGGCGTCGCGGTTTCAGCCGGCAGATAGTGGCCGAGTGCGTCCTCGACACGGTCGAGCACGGACCGCATCCATTGTTCGAATGTCATAGATCGTCGTCTTCGCCGTCCGTGGCGGCCGTTCCGGACGAAAGCGGCTTCAGCGTCGCGCCGTCGAGCACGCGAACCTGCTGCTCCACTTTCTCGAGCTGCTGTTGGCAAAACGCAACGAGGGTCGCACCGCGACGATACGCCGCCAGCGAATCCTCTAGGCTCAACGCGCCGCCTTCCATCCGGGCAACCAGCGTCTCGAGCTCCGCGAGCGCCATCTCGTAATTGTCCGGCAACGGTTCGGTGCCATTGCCGGGCGGCGTGGCGCCTGGGGATGCGGTTTTCGCCATGGACGAGGGTGTCAAATTTCAAAACAAGTCGGACATTCTACGGCAAAAGAGAATTTTCCGACCTGCCGTCGTGGGCGCCCGCGCACAATTCCGGCCCCATCTCCGACGCACAGTGTGCGCCTTTCGACGGTCGTCCGACAAAAAATTGACACAAATCAGGCACTTAATCCTAGCCTTGCGGGGCGAACCGGGTATAATTCTCCGTTTCCCTAAATCGATTTTTCGATGGTTGGGTTGTTCACTGCTTTCACGCTAACACCGGGAGTGGGAATGTCCAATCTGAGCGATGCGCTTCAGTTGAAGTCGGCTCACAGCCAGCTTCCAGTCACTGCATATTTCGATGAGGCGCTACTCGAGCGCGAGATCGAAACCCTCTTCAAGAAAGGACCTCGTTACGTCGGGCACGAGTTGATGGTGCCCGAGGCGGGAGACTATTTTGCGCTGCCGTCCGAGAAGGAAGGCCGCGTGCTGGTCCGTAACCAGACGAACCAGATCGAACTGCTGTCGAACGTGTGCCGCCACCGGCAGGCGATCATGCTCAACGGGCGCGGCCATGCGCAGAACATCGTGTGCCCGCTGCACCGCTGGACGTACGATCTGGAAGGCCAGTTGCTCGGCGCGCCGCACTTCCCCGACAAGCCGTGCCTGAACCTCGGCAAGAGCCCGCTGCAGAACTGGCAGGGGCTGCTGTTCGAGGCCGAGGGGCGCAACGTCGCGCGCGACCTCGCCCATCTCGGCACGAAGCATCACTTCGACTTCTCCGAATACCAGTTCGATCACGTCGAAGTGCACGAGTGCGATTACAACTGGAAGACGTTCATCGAGGTCTACCTCGAGGATTATCACGTCGTCCCGTTCCATCCGGGCCTCGGCAGCTTCGTGTCGTGCGACGATCTCAAATGGGAGTTCGGCGACTGGTACAGCGTGCAGACGGTCGGCGTGCACAACGCCCTCGCGAAACCGGGCAGCGCGACTTACCGGAAATGGCACGAGCAGGTGCTGAAGTTCCGCAACGGCGTGCCGCCGGAGTTCGGCGCGATCTGGATGGTCTACTACCCGGGCCTGATGATCGAGTGGTATCCGCACGTGCTGGTCGTGTCGTGGCTGATTCCGCGCGGGCCGCAGAAGACGACCAACATCGTCGAGTTCTATTACCCCGAGGAAATCGCGCTGTTCGAACGCGAATTCGTCGAGGCCGAGCGTGCCGCGTATATGGAAACGGCCGTCGAGGACGACGAGATCGCGATGCGGATGGATGCAGGCCGCCGCGCGCTGATGGCCCGCGGCGAGTCGCAGGTGGGCCCGTACCAGAGCCCGATGGAAGACGGCATGCAGCACTTCCACGAGTTCCTGCGGCGCCACCTCGGCGAGCTCTGACGCAGGTGCGGCGCGTTGGCGCCGCACGGCCGCCGGCAAACGAAAAGACGGGCTTCGGCCCGTCTTTTTTTGTTTAGACTTGGAGTGTCAGGCCATTTGCACTCCAGGGAGCCGTCATGCCACACACTCACTACACCACACTCATTTCCGCCGCCAATCTCGCCGAGCGCCTGGCCGCGGCGCCCGGCAGCGTCGCGCTGTTCGACTGCCGTTTCGATCTCGCCGATCCCGGCGCCGGCGAAGCCGCCTACGCGGCCGGCCACCTCCCCGGCGCGCACTATCTTCATCTGGACCGCGACCTGTCGGGCCGCAAGACGGGCACCAATGGCCGCCATCCGCTGCCGACCCGCGACGCGCTCGCGACGCTGCTCGCCAGCCGCGGCCTCAAGCAGGGTCAGCAGGTCGTCGCGTACGACGCGCAAGGCGGCGCGTACGCGGCGCGCCTGTGGTGGCTGCTGCGCTGGCTCGGCCATGATTCGGTTGCCGTGCTCGACGGCGGCCTGCAGGCCTGGGAAGCGGCCGGCCAGCCGCTGACGACCGACGTGCCGCAACCGGCCGCCGGCGACTTCCGCTCAGCCACGCCGCTCGAGTCGACGGTCGATGCAGCGGCCGTGCTCGCGAACGTGTCGTCGCCCTCGCGCGTCGTGATCGATGCCCGCGCACCGGATCGGTATCGCGGCGAAAATGAAACGATCGATCGGGTGGGTGGCCACATTCCCGGGGCGCGCAACCGCTTCTTCAAGGACAACCTGACCGCCGACGGCCGCTTCAAGACCGGTCATGAATTGCGCGAGGCATTCACGACCGTGCTGGCCGGCACCGAGCCGAACCGCGCGATCCTGCAATGCGGCTCCGGCGTCACCGCATGCCACAACGCGCTGGCGCTGGAAGTGGCGGGCCTGCACGGCGCGTCGCTGTACCCCGGCTCGTGGAGCGAGTGGAGCGCCGATCCGTCGCGACCGATCGCGACCGGCCCGAATCCTTGAGCCCCCGCGCTGCGCGACGAGGATGAAGCGGCGGCCGATGCCGCGGCGGCCGGTGCCGCGGCGGCAGTTGCCTTCGCTCGCCGCTTACATCACGCCGTACTTGTGGAACCACTCGATCGCGCGCTTCCAGCCGTCCTCGGCATCACTTTTCACGTAACTCGGCCGGTAGTCGGCGAAGAACGCGTGACCGGCATCCGGATACACGACGATCTCCGATTCGCGCGCGAGCTTCGAATCGCTCGCCTGGATCGCCTTGCGCATGTCCGCGAGCGACGCCTGCGTGATGTTCTGATCCTTCTCGCCGTACAGCCCGAGCACGGGCACCTTCAGCAACGACGCGTGGTCGACCGGGTTGAACGGCGTCATCTCGTCGGTCTTGCCTTCGACGAATCCGTACCACGCCACGGCCGCCCGCACGTGCGGATTGTGTTCCGCATACAGCCACGCCTGGCGGCCGCCCCAGCAGAACCCGGTCACGCCGAGACGCGTCAGGTCGCCGCCGTTCTTGCCGGCCCACGCGACGGTCGCATCGAGATCCTCGGTGACCTGCCGGTCCGGCACCTTGCTGATGATGTGGTCGTAAAGCTCCTTCATCGTCGGATACTTCGCCGCGTTGCCCTGCCGGGCGAACAGGTCGGGCGCGAT
The DNA here is from genome assembly GCF_001528895.1 of Burkholderia sp. MSMB1078WGS. Taxonomy (NCBI): domain Bacteria; kingdom Pseudomonadati; phylum Pseudomonadota; class Betaproteobacteria; order Burkholderiales; family Burkholderiaceae; genus Burkholderia; species Burkholderia sp. MSMB1078WGS. Next base: position 152,774 of record NZ_LPDI01000085.1, read on the forward strand.
CGCGAGATAGCCGAGCTTCGCGAAGCGCCGGCACACGTCGGCGATATGCGCGTGCACGCCGAAAATCTCGTGAATCACGATGACGACCGGCAGGTTCGTCTTGTCGACCGGCTGGGCGCGATAAGCCGGCACGCTCGCATCGCCCGAGCGGATCTCGATGGTGTCGACGTCCAGCCCTGCGCTGTCGGTCGTGACCGTCTGCGCCGACACGGGCAGCACGGCCGCCGCGAAGGTGCCGCCCAGCGCGGCCTGCATGAACTTGCGGCGCGAGAACGGGACATGGGGGACCAGGCTGTCGACTTCGGGTTTCAACATGAATGCACTCCTCGATTGGGCGCCGCCGTCACGATCGCGGATACGCCATGACGGGGCATCGCACCGGCGCGCGGCGCGGATGTCGCGGCGGTTGGCACTCCGCCGCAAACGAAAACCCGGACAAGATGCCCAATAATCCGTTGTCGCGTCAACTGTCGGATGTGTAAGACTCGATTACGACGCGTAGCGGCGATCGAATCGACACCGCGTGGCAGCCTGCCAACGGCCTGCCGAATCACCGCGCGGTTGCGCCTATCGACGTGCATCGCGCGACCGAATCCTTGCGAATCGAAAAGAAAAACGGGCGGCGAACGCGCGCGACGTGCGCATTCTCCACCCGCTCCGCATGCGAGTACACGAGTACGCGCTCAGTGCAGCTTCACGCGCGGCAGCGTCGTGCGCCGCAGCCAGTGCGCAACCGTGTCGAGCATCATCCGCGGATAACCGTGCAGCGCCGCGACGTGCAGCCGGTACAGCGACATGTACATGAAGCGCGCGAACAGCCCTTCGATCAGCATGTTGCCGCCGATCAGCCCGCCCATCAGATTGCCGACCGCGCTGAAGTGACCGAGCGACACGAGCGAACCGAAATCGCGATACGTGAATTCGGGCAGCGGGCGCCCCTCGAGCCGGCAGCCGATCGCCTTCAGCAGGAAGCTCGCCTGCTGGTGCGCCGCCTGCGCGCGCGGCGGCACGTTGCGCTCGTTGCCGGGCCATGCGCAGGCCGCGCAATCGCCGAGTGCGAACACGTTGTCGTCGGTGAAGGTCTGCAATGTGCGGCGCACGTCGAGCTGCCCGAGCTTGTTGACCTGGAGGCCATCGAGGTGCGACAGCACGGACGGCGCCTTGATGCCGGCCGCCCAGACCGTCAGGTCCGCGCGCACGACCTTGCCGCTCGCGGTATGCACGAACCCGGGCGCCACCTCGGTCACGCGCTCGCCGAGCATCAGCCGCACGCCGAGCTTCTCGAGCAGTTCGGCCGTCGCCGCCGACACGCGCTCCTGCAGTGCCGGCAGAATCCGCGGCCCCGATTCGATCAGCACGATGCCGACGTCGTTGCGCGGATCGAGCTTGTGCAGCCCGTACGCGGACAGCACCTGCGCGGTATTGCGCAGTTCCGCCGACAGCTCGACGCCCGTCGCGCCGCCGCCGACGATCACGACCTGGATGCGCGGCTCGGCCGCCCCGCCGGGCGCGGTCGGCACCGGCGCCTGGTGCTCGGCACGCATGCATGCCGCGATCAGCCGCTTGCGGAAGCGTTCGGCCTCCCCGACCGTATCGAGTGCGATCGCGTTTTCCGGTGCGCCCTGCACGCCGAAGAAGTGGGTCGTGCTGCCGATCGCGATCACGAGCGTGTCGTATTCCAGCTCGCGCGCCGGCAACAGTTCCGCGCCGTCGCTGTCGTTGAGGGGCGACAGCATGAGACGCTTCGCCGCGCGGTCGAGCCCGGACAACTCGCCCTGCTGGAACTCGAAGCCGTGCCAGCGCGCCTGCGCCGCATATTCGAGCTCCTGCGTGAACGGGTCCATGCTGCCGGCCGCGACCTCGTGCAGCAGCGGTTTCCAGATGTGTGTCGGATTGCGGTCGACGAGCGTGACAAGCGCACGCGCGGGACGATTGCCGCGCGCGCCGTAACGATCGCCGAGCCGCGTCGCCAGTTCCAGGCCGCCCGCGCCTCCGCCTACGATGATGATCCGATGCATCCGATTCCCCCTTTGCGATTCGAAACTGCTGCCGCCGGATGAAGCAAACGCGATGCATTCGCGCCGTCCGGTGGATTAACCGGTTCGGACATCATCGATGTGCAGTTCGAAACACCTCGATGCGGCCGATCCGGAACGCGGGCGCGCCGCCCCGCGTCAATGACATGACTGACATGCATTGTCCGGGAGCTTGCGCGTTGACCACAAGCAAACCATCTCGATATTTGGCATCCCTGCAACAATATGCCGCAGGAAACGGGGCGCGCTCGGGGGTGCGTCAGTGTGCCTCTTCCCAGTTCGCGCCGGCGCCCACTTCGGCGACCAGCGGCACCTTCAGCTTCGCGACGCCGCACATCATTTCCGGCAATTTCTCGCGCACCAGCGACAGCTCGCTTTCGGGCACCTCGAGCACCAGTTCATCGTGCACCTGCATGATCATCCGCGACGCAAGCCGGTCACGCGTGAGCCAGTCGTCCACCGCGATCATCGACAGCTTGATCAGGTCGGCCGCCGTGCCCTGCATCGGTGCATTGATGGCCGCGCGCTCGGCCGCCTGGCGGCGCGGCCCGTTGCCGCCGTTGATCTCTGGCAGCCACAGGCGGCGACCGAAAACGGTTTCGACGTAGCCCTTCTCCTTCGCGGTCGCGCGCGTGTCTTCCATGTACTGCGCGACGCCCGGATAGCGGGTGAAATAGCGGTCGATATAGAGCTTCGCCGCGTCGCGCGTGATGCCGAGGTTCGACGCGAGCCCGAACGCGCTCATCCCGTAGATGAGCCCGAAGTTGATCACCTTCGCGATCCGGCGCTGGTCGGAATTGACCTCCAGCGGCGTCACGCCGAACACTTCGGCGGCCGTCGCGCGGTGGATGTCCTCGCCCTGCGAGAACGCGCGCAGCAGCGACGCGTCGCCCGAGATATGGGCCATGATCCGCAATTCGATCTGCGAATAGTCGGCCGACACGATCCGGTGGCCCGGCGCGGCGATGAACGCCTCGCGGATGCGCCGGCCTTCGGCCGTGCGCACCGGAATGTTCTGAAGATTGGGGTCGTTCGACGCAAGGCGGCCCGTCACCGCGACCGCTTGCGCATAATTCGTGTGCACGCGGCCGGTGGCGGGGTTCACCATGCGCGGCAGCTTGTCGGTATAGGTCGACTTCAGCTTCGACAGCCCGCGATGCTCGAGCAGCAGCTTCGGCAGCGGGTAGTCCTCGGCCAGCTTCTGCAGCACTTCCTCGTCGGTCGACGGCGCGCCGCTCGGCGTTTTCTTCACGACCGGCAACTGCAGCTTCTCGAAGAAAATCTGCCCGATCTGCTTCGGCGAGCCGAGATTGAATTCGCCGCCCGCCAGTTCGTACGCCTGCCCTTCGAGCTCGATCAGACGCGTCGCAATTTCGGTGCTCTGCGCCTGCAGGCGCGCATCGTCGATCAGCACGCCCGTACGCTCCATCTTGCGCAGCACGAGCGACACCGGCATCTCGATCTCGCGATACACGCGCTCGAGGCCCGGCTCGCGCGCGACCTGCGGATACAGCGCGTGATGCAGCTGCAGCGTGATGTCGGCGTCTTCGGCCGCGTATTCGGCGGCCTGCGCGAGCGCCACTTCGTCGAAGCCGATCTGCTTCGCGCCCTTGCCGGCCACGTCCTCGTACTTGATCGTCTTGACGCCCAGATGACGCAGCGCGAGGCTGTCCATGTCGTGCGTGCGATGCGATTCGACCACGTACGATTCGAGCAGCGTGTCGTGCTCGATGCCGTTCAGTTCGATGTCGTAGTTCGCGAGCACCTGTGCGTCGTACTTCAGGTGCTGGCCGACCTTCTTGCGATCGGCCGATTCGAGCCACGGCTTCAGGCGCGCGAGCACTTCGTCGAGCGGAAGCTGCTCGGGCATGTCGGGGCCGCGGTGCGCGACCGGCAGGTAGGCCGCCTTGCCCGGCTCGACCGAGAACGACAGGCCGACGAGCCGCGCAAGCATCGGGTCGAGCGCGGTGGTCTCGGTGTCGAACGCGGTCAGCGCGGCCGCATCGATCTTCGCGTACCACGCGTCGAACTGCTCCCACGTCTGGATCGTGTCGTATTCGCGCACGACGTCGGTCGCGATCACCGGTGCCGGCTCGCCTTCCGGCGCATCGGCGCCGCCGCCTTCCGCGGGTGCGCTGTCGACTTCGCGCAGCCAGGTCTTGAAGCCATAGCGCGCGAAGATGTCGCGCAGCAGCTCGCGCGCCTCGCCGTCGCTCTTCAGCGATGCTTCGATCGATTCGAGATGCGGCGCGAGATCGCAGGCCGTCTCGACCGTCACGAGCTTGCGACCGAGCGGCAGGAAATCGAGTGCGCGGCGCAGGTTGTCGCCGACCACGCCCTTGATCTCGGCCGCGTGTTCGATCACGCCGTCGAGGCTGTCGTATTGCGACAGCCATTTCACGGCCGTCTTCGGCCCGCATTTCTCGACGCCCGGCACGTTGTCGACGGTGTCGCCGATCAGCGCGAGGTAGTCGATGATCCGCTCGGGCGGCACGCCGAACTTCGCGATCACGCCGTCGCGGTCGAGCGTCTCGTTGGTCATCGTGTTGACGAGCGTGACGCGCTCGGTCACGAGCTGCGCGAGATCCTTGTCGCCGGTCGACACGATCACGTTCATTCCGTGCTGCTCCGCTTCGCGCGCGAGCGTGCCGATCACGTCGTCGGCCTCGACGCCTTCGACCATCAGCAGCGGCCAGCCGAGCGCGCGCACGGCGCCGTGGATCGGCTCGACCTGCAATGCGAGGTCGGGCGGCATCGACGGACGGTTTGCCTTATAGTCGGCATAAAGGTCGTCGCGGAACGTCTTGCCCTTTGCATCGAACACGCAAGCGCTATACTCTGCACTGACTTCCTTGCGCATACGGCGCAGCATGTTGATGATTCCGTAGAGCGCTCCGGTCGGCTCCCCGCCAGGGCCACGCAAATCAGGCATCGCATGGTAAGCCCGATACAGATAGCTCGAACCGTCAACCAATAGCAGGGTCTTACCTTCCAGATTTCGTTCTTCAGGCATTATGAACAAGAGAAAAGTGATTCCGAGTCTGCGTTCGCTCGCAGATCAAGAACGCGCGACGGCCAAGAAGGCGCGCGCATCGTGGCAGATGTTCACGATTATGGCAGAGTTTATCGAGGCGACCGAGTACCTGTCGGAGATCCGCCCGGCCGTCAGCATCTACGGTTCTGCCCGCCTCAAACCCGACACGCCGCACTACAAGCTCGCCGCGCAGATCGCGCGCAAGCTGTCGGACGCCGGCTTCGCCGTGATCTCCGGCGGCGGCCCCGGCATCATGGAAGCCGCGAACAAGGGTGCGCACGCCGGCAAGGCACCGTCGGTCGGCCTGAACATCGAGCTGCCGCACGAGCAGGCGGGCAATCACTATCAGGACATCTCGCTGCGCTTCCGCCACTTCTTCACGCGCAAGGTCACGTTCGTGAAGAATTCGGATGCGGTGATCGTGATGCCGGGCGGCTTCGGCACGCTCGACGAGCTGTCCGAAGTGCTCACGCTGATCCAGACGAAGAAGTCGCGCCTCGTGCCGATCATCCTCGTCGGCAGCGAGTTCTGGCAGGGGCTGCTGCAATGGTTCCGCGATCAACTGATTCCGATGGGCCTGATCAATCCGGAAGACATGGATCTGATGCAGGTGATCGACGATCCCGACCAGGTGCTGGATGCCGTGCTCGCGTTCTACGAGGACAGCGGCGAGGAAGAAGGCTCGGATGACGAAGATCATCCGCCGCGCCCGGAAGAAGACCGGATGTTCTATTTGTAACCGGTCAATGACGACAGCCGGCCCGACGGCCGGTGTCGTGCTTTTCAACTATGGACCTCGCGATCCGGCGGCCCGCCGGGCGTGATTTTGTAACGCGAGGTTAATGCCCGTTCGCCGCCGCGCGCGGTCGAATGTCAAATCCCCGCAGTCGGCGCTGCGCCATGTCGCGGGATCGCCCATACCGGCGGCCCGTCACTGTCAAATGGATGACCGGTCGCCCGCCTGCGCACCGCCAATCCTCCGTAATAATCACGACTCGCCTTTTCCATCGCGCGCCAGCACACTTCATCGTGTCGGCGCGGCGATCCCCCGGTGGAACGGTCCCCCTCGCTTCCATCGCGTCGCGCCGGCCCATTCATCACCCCACCACGGAAAAGAACATGCAACGCTCGCTGATCGCCCTCGCCTTCGCCGGCCTCGGCCTTTCGCTGTCCGGCCTCGCTCACGCCGTCAACGTCGACGTCAACATCGGCACGCCCCCGCCGGTCGTCGTCGCGCCCGCACCCGTCGTGGTCGCACCAGCGCCGGCGGTCATCGTCGGCTGGCACGGCGACCGCTACTGGGATGGCCGCCGCTACTGGGAACGCCGCGAGTGGGAAGATCACGAGCGTCATCGCGGTCATGGCGGCTATCACTGCCCGCCGGGGCACGCGAAAAAGGGCGAGTGCTGAGCGCCCAAGTACGGGGCCATCCGGCCTTCGTATCGAAACGAAAAGAACGAGGCCGCACGCGAACCCGGGTTCGCGTGCGGCCTTTGTCGTGACGGACGCCGTTGCGCGGTGTCGTTACTGAAACGCCACTTCCGCGAAGCTTCTCAGCTTGCGGCTATGCAGCTTGTCGAGCCCGTTCGTGCGCAGGATCTCCATCGCCTTCACGCCGATCTGCAGATGCTGGTCGACCTGCCCGCGATAGAACGTGTCGGCCATGCCCGGCAGCTTCAGTTCGCCGTGTAGCGGCTTGTCCGACACGCACAGCAGCGTGCCGTACGGCACCCGGAAGCGGAAGCCGTTCGCGGCGATCGTCGCGCTTTCCATGTCGAGCGCGATCGCGCGGCTCTGCGACAGCCGCTGCACGGGCTCGCGATGGTCGCGCAGCTCCCAGTTGCGGTTGTCGACGCTCGCGACCGTGCCGGTGCGCATCACGCGCTTCAGTTCCGCGCCTTCGAGCCGCGTGACCTCGGCCACGCCGCGCTCGAGCGCGAGCTGCACTTCGGCCAGCGCCGGAATCGGCACCCACAGCGGCAGGTCGGCGTCGAGCACGTGATCCTCCCGCACGTAACCGTGCGCGAGCACGTAGTCGCCGAGACGCTGCGTGTTGCGCAGCCCCGCGCAGTGACCGAGCATCACCCACGCGTGCGGACGCAGCACCGCGATGTGATCGGTGATCGTCTTCGCGTTCGACGGGCCGACGCCGATGTTGACCATCGTGATCCCGCTGCCGTCCGCGCGCTTCAGGTGATACGCGGGCATCTGCGGCAGGCGCGGCGGTGCGGTGCCCTCGGCCGGTTCGCCGCCGAGGTTCGCGTTGTACGTGACGACGTCGCCCGGCTCGACGAACGCGCTGTACTCGCTGCGGTACGCGCGCACCTCGGGGTCGTCGCTTTCCGTCATCAGCGTACGGCCGAGCTTCACGAACTCGTCGATGTAGAACTGGTAGTTCGTGTACAGCACGTAGTTCTGGAAGTGCGTGGGCGACGTCGCCGTGTAGTGGCGCAGCCGGTGCAGCGAGAAGTCGACGCGTGCGGCCGTAAACAGCGCGAGCGGATGCGGCTCGCCCGGGGCCGGTTCGAACGTGCCGTTGACGATACGATCGTCGAGATACGACAGATCGGGCGTGTCGAAGATGTCGCGCATCGCGAGCAGGCGGTCGCGATCGAGTTCGCCCTCGAGATGAATGCCTTCCGGAAAGGCGAAATGGATCGGAATCGGCTGCGACGACACGCCGATCTCGATCTTCACATGGTGGTTCTTCGACAGCAGGCGCAGTTGCTCGCGGTAGTAGTTCGCGAAGAGATCGGGGCGCGTGACCGTCGTCTCGAATACGCCGGGGCCCGCGACGAAGCCGTACGAGCGGCGCGAATCGACGTGCGTGTTGACGTCGGTGCGGATCCGCACGAACGGATAGCACGCGCGCACGTGCTCGGTGATCGGTTCGTGGCGGCGATAGCGCGCAAACGCATCGCGCAGGAAGCCCGTATTCGTGTCGTAAATGGCGGACAGCCGCGCAACGGCGGCGATCGGATCGTCGAAAGCCTCGACCGACGGGCTTTCGGGCGACAGCACACGGTGCCGGCGGCTCAAATCGTTCTTCATTTTCATCACCTCGTCTGATCCGACGACATTACCACGGAACCCCGTCGCCTTTATGGCTGCCCCTGCGCGCGCCAGGGCCGGATGGCGCGCAGTATTTGCTAAAATCGGTGGGTTCACTGGAGACTCATCATGAAGCCGCTCATTTTCGTCGCCGCTGCCGTCGCGTTTGCCGCCGCCAGCGTCGCTCACGCCGCCGGCGGCACGCCTGACGCCGACGCGCAGGCCCGGGCCGAGGCCAACGAAGCCGCCGGCCTGCCCGATCTCCGCAAGATCAACCGGCCGGGCGCCGAAGTCACGTCGAAAGTCGACTTCGCCGACATCCGCCGCACGCCGAGCTTCCACGAAAAGAGCAAGAACGGCACCGAAGTCACCGAGTACCGCGACCGCGGCAAGCCGGTCGAGATCGACGTGAAGTCGAACTTCGGCACGCGCTACCAGATGAGCTCGACGCCCGACACGTCGCCGAAGCCGCACGACGCGGGCATCCCGATCACGCGCCTGCCGTCGCTGAACCTGCGCTACTGATTCCGTGGCGCCGCGCACCGATCGCGCCGCGCCGCCCCTTCACCTGCTGTCGCGATGCACGCCGCCCGCGTGCCGACACCCTGACCTGACGCATCCCGCATGGCCGTTTTCACCGCTGTTTCCGACTCCGATCTCGCGCAATGGATGCGCCACTACGAACTGGGCGACGTGCTTGCGTTCCGCGGTATTCCGTCCGGTATCGAAAACAGCAATTTCTTCCTGACGACGACGCGCGGCGAATACGTCCTCACGATCTTCGAAAAGCTCACGGCGCAGCAACTGCCGTTCTATCTCGACCTGATGCGCCATCTGGCCGCCCACGGCGTGCCGGTGCCGGACCCGGTCCCGCGCGACGACGGCGCGTTGTTCGGCGAACTGCACGGCAAGCCGGCCGCGATCGTCACGAAGCTCGACGGCGCGGCCGAACTCGCACCGGGGGTCGAACACTGCATCGAGGTCGGGCAGATGCTCGCGCGTCTGCACCTCGCCGGGCGCGACTACCCGCGCAGCCAGCCGAACCTGCGCAGCCTGCCGTGGTGGCAGGAGAACGTGCCGGCCATCGTGCCGTTCATCACGGACGCGCAACGCACGCTGCTCGAAGGCGAGCTCGCGCACCAGGCCGGCTTCTTCGCGTCGGACGACTATGCGGCGCTGCCGGGCGGGCCGTGCCATTGCGACCTGTTCCGCGACAACGTGCTGTTCGCCCATGCGGCGCCCGGCACGGGCCACGAGGTACGCCTCGGCGGCTTCTTCGACTTCTACTTCGCGGGCTGCGACAAGTGGCTGTTCGACGTCGCGGTGACCGTCAACGACTGGTGCGTCGACCTCGCGAGCGGCGTGCTCGACGTCGCGCGCGCCGATGCGCTGCTGCGCGCATACCAGACGGTCCGGCCGTTCACGGCCGAGGAACGGCGCCACTGGAGCGACATGCTGCGCGCCGGCGCATACCGCTTCTGGGTGTCGCGCCTGTACGACTTCTACCTGCCGCGCGCGGCCGAGATGCTCAAGCCGCACGACCCCGGCCATTTCGAACGCATCCTGCGGGAGCGTATCGCGCATACGCCCGCGCTTCCCGAGATCCAAACCGCATGCAACTGATCGAAGTGCCCGCGAAAACGGGCTATGTCTGGTTCCGTCAAGGCATCTGGCTGTTCCGCCGGAATCCGCTCGCGTTCATCACGCTGTTCTTCACGTACCTGCTCGCCATTACGCTGGTGTCGAAGGTGCCCGTGATCGGCTCGGCGCTGCCGCTGGTGTTCATTCCCGGCATCGCGGTCGGTTTCATGGCCGCGTGCCGCGACACGGTGGCCGGCAAGACCGTGATGCCGACGATTCTCGTCGACGGCTTTCGCTCGTACGGCACCGTCGCGACCCAGCGGCTGCTCGCGCTCGGCGCGATCTACGTCGCGTCGATGGTGCTGGTGTTCGCCGCTTCGTCGTTCGTGGACGGCGGCGCGCTGTTCCACGTGATGATGGGCGCGGCCGACGAAGCGAACACGACGCCCGAGACGCTGGCCGCGCAAGGCACGCTCGGCGCGTTGTTCTTCGCGACGCTGCTCTATCTGCCGGTCTCGATGCTGTTCTGGTTCGCGCCGGTGCTGGTTGCGTGGCATGACGTCCCGCCCGCGAAGGCGCTGTTCTTCAGCGTCGTCAGTTGCTGGCGCAATCGCGGCGCGTTCGTCGTGTACGGCGCGCTGTGGTTCGGCGTCGCGCTCGGCACGTCGCTCGCGCTGTCGCTGCTGCTGCAGGCGCTCGGCGCCGGCGCGTATGCGCTGACGATCATGATGCCGGTGACGATCATCATCGTCACGATGCTGTACTGCTCGTTCTACGCGACCTATCGCGGCTGCTTCGGCGTGCAGGAACCGGGCGCGACCACGACGATGTCGGGCCGCTGACCCTTCTCCCGGCCGGCGCATGTCGCCGGCCATCTCGCCGTTTCTCGCGCCGGCTCGTCGCCCGGCGCGCCTTGACCTCTCTCCTTTTTCCGCTATCGACCCGCATCCGGTCGCCCCTATTCAATCCGGTCTTTTGGGCGCAAAATAATTTGCGTACAAATCGTTCGCGCATCCGCCGCGTTTCCCCGAATCATGGATCGCCTGCCTCCGCTGCCCCAGACGCTCGACGAGCAACTGTGCTTCGCGCTTTACTCGACTTCGCACGCGATGACGAAGGCGTACAAGCCGCTGCTCGACAAGCTGTCGCTGACCTATCCCCAATATCTCGCGATGCTCGTGCTATGGGAACGCGACGACATGGCCGTGAAAGACATCGCCGCGCGGCTCGATCTCGATCCGGCCACGGTCACGCCGCTGCTCAAGCGGCTGGAAGCGCTCGGCTACGTGGAACGCGTGCGTAGCGCGGCCGACGAGCGCGTCGTCAACGTGCGCTTGACGCCGGAAGGCCGTGCGCTGAAGGATCGCGCGCGCTCGGTGCCCGCCGATCTCTTTTGCGCGATGCAGCAAACCCCCGAGTTCCTGATCAGGCTGCGCGCCGATCTCCAGCAATTGCGCGACGCGCTGTCGGCAGCCAACGAACGCTGACGTTCGAGCGCCGAGCGATCTGAGCGGCGCCATCGGGTTTTTCTTTCAAATTTCATTTGCACACTAATGATTTGTGTTCTATATTTTTCTCGTGGCCGGCGACGCCCCGTCTTGCCGGACTGCTTTTCTCCCCTTTTCCCGACAGGAACTGCACGATGAACATTCTGTACAAGACCAGCGCCACAAGCACGGGCGGCCGCGACGGCCGCGCGGTATCCGCCGACCACAAGCTGGAAGTGAAGCTCGCCGCGCCGCGCGAACTCGGCGGCACGGGTGCGGAAGGCACGAATCCGGAGCAACTGTTTGCCGCAGGTTACTCGGCCTGTTTCCTGAGCGCGATGAAATTCGTCGCGGGTCAGAACAAGCAGACGCTGCCGGCCGATACGCAGGTCACGGCGGAAGTGGGCATCGGCCCGAACGATGCCGGCGGCTTCGGGCTCGACATCGAACTGCGCGTATCGCTGCCGGGGCTCGACAAGGCCGACGCGCAGGCGCTGGTCGACAAGGCCCACCACGTGTGCCCGTATTCGAACGCCACACGCAACAACGTACCGGTGCGCCTGACGGTCGTCTGACGCGACGCAGGTTCAGCAGAATGCAAAAAGGGCGCGTGCGGCACCATGCCGCACGCGCCCTTTTGCGCGAATCGTCGAAATGGCGGGCCGGCAGGCCCGCGTGCGCCGCTTAGCGCGCGCCGAACGAATACGGGCGGTTCAGTGCCGCGTCGCGATCGATCTTGCGCATGCGGAATTCGAGATCGTAGATGTCGGTGGCTTCGGCCAGGTACGCGTCGGCGCGTTCTTTCGCGGCCTTTTCAGCATTCTTGGTCAGCATCAGGAAGAGGTGGCTCAGCAGGTACATGTTCGATCTCGCAAAGGTCTGGACTAGGGTTTTCCCGAATTATAGGGAAAACCCTAGTCTTTGGCCAGCATCGATCAAACGGTGCGTCGTTCGGTCGCCACAGTGCGACGATTGGTTTCGAAAAAGGCCCAGATCATAGCGCTTGCGTCGGGGCCGACTGCCGCGTGAAACGGCACGGCTTCGTCGCCGCCGGCCCATGCGTGATCGAGCCCTTTCACGTGGCAAAGCCGCACGACCGGCTCGCCGTCGCGGCATACGTCGGTAATCCGGGCGCCCGTTTCGCGCGTCTCGACCCGCTCGCCGCCGCGCAATGCACCCCGGCTGTCGGCGAGCCCGTTCAGGCGCATGAACTGCACGGCCAGTTGGTCGGCATTCTTCGGCGCGACGACCCGATCGCCGTCGCCCTGGACGATCAAGGCCGGCATGCCCGGATACGCGCCGGCGTCGACCAGCGTATCGACCGCCGCCGCCGGGTTCTGCCGCAGGCCGCGCCGCATCACGTCCATCGCCGTGATGCCGGAATTCGCCTCGCCCAGCGCGGGGCCGGAGTGCAACGCGACCGCCGCGAAGCGGTCCGGATGGTGCAGCGCAAGAAGCGACGCGAGGCCCGCGCCAGCCGACAGCCCCGCGACATAGACGCGCGACGCGTCGAAGCCGTGCTCGTCGACCAGCGCGTCGACCAGCGACGCCACCGCGTCCGCCTCGCCCCGCCCCGCGCGGTCGGTGTCCTCATACCAGTGCCAGCAACCATGCGCGTGCGCACGCAGCGACTGCTCCGGATACAGCACCGCGAAACCGTGCTTGTCGGCCAACAGGTTCATCCGCGTGCCCTGCGCGAATTCGTCGACGGACTGCTTGCAGCCGTGCAGCATCACGACGAGCGGCATCGCGTCCCGCCGGCGGCCGGGCGGCACATAGAGCCCGTACGCGAGGTTCTGGACGAGGCGGCCGAGCGCCGGCGCCATCGGATGTTCGCCGCGCGTCCATTCGCCCGCCGCCCAGGCGGCCGCGCGCGGCCGCACGCGCGATTCGCGCGGCTGGGACGGATCGGGCACGGCAGGAGAGGCCACGGCCTCGAGTGCATCGCGGGTGATGCGCTGCGCATCGCGCGCCGCTCGCTTGGCGACCGGAGACAGCATGCGTTTCATGCCGCCCAGCCACACCTTGGTCAGACTTTTGGTCATCGATCGGGCTCGCAGTCAGGAAAAATAGGGGCGCCATCAGAGCACCGCAACGGATGCATCGTTCGACTTTGTGCAATGCACCATAGCATTGTTTCCAGGATTTTTCCTGCGCGCCGATCGTTCCCGATGGTGCAAAAAACGGGCCTCATGCGGACGCGGCGCTATACTGAGGCTTCGTCGCTTGTATCCGTTGTAGTCGTTCTTCCCGGCTCGCGCGTTGATTTAAGCATTGTCCCCGCTTCGTCCGCCCCTTCCCGATGTTCGACCTGCCCGCTCACCTGTGGATCATGATCACCGCGTTCGGCGGCGCCGGCCTGACCTTGCCGCTCGCGATCACGATCGCCGTCTGGCTCGCGCTCGGCTACTCGTGGCAGCGCGCGGCCGCATGGCTCGGCGTGCTCGCGGCCGCGATCGGCGTGGTGGCGCTCACGAAGATCGCGTTCCTCGGCTGGGGCATCGGCATCCGCGCGTGGGATTTCACCGGGTTCAGCGGGCATGCGATGCTGTCGACGTCGGTGTATCCGGTGGCGATTTTCCTCGCGCTGATCCGCACGCGCACGCCGGTGCGGATCGCCGGCATCGCGCTCGGGCTCGCGGCCGGCGTCGCGGTCGGCGTGTCGCGGGTCGCACTCGCCGCGCATTCGCCGTCCGAATCGATCACCGGCTGCATCGTCGGCGCGATCGCCGCGCTCGCGTTCATCGCCGGCTCGTGGCGCGCGGCGCCGCACCGCTGGTCGGTGCCGGCGGTCGTCGCGAGCCTCGCGCTCGTCACCGTGGCGCTGCACGGCCTCACGGTGCCGTCGCACCGCTGGGTCACCAAGGTCGCGCTGCAACTGTCGGGCCACGAGCGCCCGTTCGTCCGCGCGCGCTGGAAGGCCAATCCGAACTACCACCCTGCGTCGCAGCCGTCGTCGCTGCAGCGCACCCAATCGGCGCCGCATACGCTTCACGCGTGACGGGCGCCGCTTTCCACGTCTGACCGTTTCATGCGCACCTTCGCATGAGCAGTATGCCGAGCGTTATAACCCGCCCTATATTACGATTACGGTTTCCACCCCATTCGAAACGAATCCCATGCGCTCAACCGTCCGTCCGCTTCGCCGCGCCCTGCTTCGCCTGCTGCCGATCGCCACGCTTGCCGCCGGGGTCGCGTTCAGCGCGCCCGCTTCCGCCGCCGACGAACTGGTCGTGTCGGCGGCCGCCAGCCTGACGAATGCATTCAAGGCCGTCGGCGACGCGTACGAGAAGCAGCATCCCGACACCAAGGTGCTGTTCAATTTCGGTGCATCGGACGTGCTGATGCAGCAGATCGCCAAGGGCGCGCCGGCCGACGTGTTCGCGTCGGCCGACCAGAAGGCGATGGATCGCGCGGTAAACGAGAAGGTGATCGTGCCCGGCACGCGCCGCGATTTCGCCGCGAACTCGCTCGTGCTGATCGTGCCGGCGGATAGCCGCGCGGCCGCGCCGACGTCGCTGAACGACCTCGCCGCGCCCGGCGTGAAGCGCATCGCGTACGGCGACCCGGCCTCGGTGCCGGTCGGCCGCTACACCGAGGGCGCACTGCGCGCGGCCGGTGTGTGGGACGCCGTCAGCGCGAAGGGCGTGCTCGCCGCCAACGTGCGCCAGAGCCTCGACTACGTCGCGCGCGGCGAGGTCGACGCGGGCTTCGTGTTCGGCACCGACGCCGCGATCATGCCGGGCCGCGTGAAGGTCGCGCTGACGGTGCCGACCCAGACGGCCATCACCTATCCGATCGCCGTGGTCAAGGACAGTCGCCACGCCGCGCAGGCGCAGTCGTTCATCGATTTCGTCGCGTCGCCGCAGGGCCAGGCCGTGCTGTCGACGTTCGGCTTCAAGCCCGCCAAGTGAGCGTATCGCGATGCAAGACGCCTGGGTCCCGCTGCTGCTGTCGCTGAAGGTGGCCGGCTGGGCGACCGCGCTCGACATCGTGCTCGGCGTCGCGGCCGCGTTCGTGCTCGCGCGCTGGCGCTCGCCGCTGCGCGACGTCGTCGATTCCGTGCTGACGCTGCCGCTCGTGCTGCCGCCGACGGTGCTCGGCTATTACCTGCTCGTGCTGCTCGGCCGGCGCGGCGTGTTCGGCGCGTGGCTCGACACGCTCGGCATCGCGCTGGTGTTCACGTGGCAGGGTGCGGTGATCGCGTCGATGGTCGTCGCGTTTCCGCTGATCCTGAAATCGGCGCGCGCGGCGTTCGAGGGCGTCGATCCGCATCTGGAGCGCGCCGCGCGCACGCTCGGGCTCGGCGAAGGGGCGGTGTTCTTCCGTGTGACGCTGCCGCTCGCCGCGCGCGGGATCCTCGCGGGGGCGCTGCTCGCGTTCGCGCGTGCGCTCGGCGAATTCGGCGCGACGCTGATGATCGCCGGCAACCTGCCCGGCCGCACGCAGACGCTGTCGGTCGCAATCTACGCAGCCGTGCAGGCCGGCGACGACGCCACGGCCAACTTCCTCGTGCTGGTGACGTCGATCACCTGCGTGCTCGTGCTGCTCGCGACCGGCTGGCTCGTGCCGTCGCGCGCCAGGCGGAGCCAACTGACATGAAGCACCCGTCCCGTCCGTATCGCCGGCGCCGTCCGGCAGCGTGCCTGCCTCGGCGGAGGGTCGAATGAGCCTCGTCGTCGATATCCGCAAGACCTATGCGAACGCCGAGCGGCGCTTCACGCTCGACATGTCGTTCACGGCGGCGACGCAGCGCGTCGTGCTGTTCGGACCGTCGGGCGCGGGCAAGAGCATGACGCTGCAAGCGGTCGCGGGACTGCTGACGCCCGACGAAGGCGCGATCGTGCTGAACGGCGAACCGCTGTTCGACGCCGCGCGCCGCATCGACGTGCCGACCCGCGAACGCCGTGTCGCGTACCTGTTCCAGGACTACGCGCTGTTTCCGCATCTGAACGTGCGACAGAACATCGCGTTCGGGCTCACGTCCGGGCTGCGCAACCCGCGTGCGAAAACGGCGCCGCCGGAGGTCGCGTACTGGCTGCGCGCGTTCGACCTCGAATCGCTCGCGGGGCAGTACCCGTCGCAGTTGTCGGGCGGGCAGAAGCAGCGCGTGGCGCTCGCGCGCGCGCTGGTCGCGCAGCCGCGCATCCTGCTGCTCGACGAACCGTTCGCGGCGCTCGACGGCGCGATGCGCCAGCGCATGCGTCATGAGCTCGCCGAACTGCAGGCGCGGCTCGACATCCCGATGGTGCTGATCTCGCACGACCCCGACGACGTCGCCGCTTTCGGCGACCAGGTCGTGCAGTTGAGCGAAGGACGCGTGCAGGCGAGTGCGCCGCACGCCGAGTGGCCGACGCGCGTCACCTGAACGCGCGACGCCGTGGTCGTGACCGTGGCGCTGGCCGCCACGTTGAAGCCTGAGAGACGCCGCGCCCGCGGCACATGCTGAAAGCGGAAACGAAGCCGGTGCGATGCAGACGAATGCGGCACCGGCTTCGCCCCGCCCCTGCGGCGAGCCGCGCTGCCCGCCCGGTCAGCCCGTCACCGCCAGAATCACGCTCGACGCCTTGAACAGCGCGATCGCGCGCCGGCCGGCTTCGAGCTGCAACGCGTCGACGCTGTCGTTGGTCACGACGGCCGTCAGCGTCCCGCCGCCGTCGAGCGCCAGCGTCACCTCGCTGTTCACCGCGCCCGCCGCGACAGCTTCGACGCTGCCGCGCAGCCGGTTGCGCGCGGACACCTTCAGCTCGGCCCCGCCATCGTCGACCGCGAGCACGACCCACGACGCCTTCACCAGCGCGCACGCGCTCGCGCCTTCCCGCAGCCCGAGCGCCTCGGCGCTTTCGTGCGTGAGCACGGCGACGACGGATTGCCCGCCCGGCAGCGCAAGCGTCACCTCGTCGTTGACGGTGCCGCGCACGATCGACGCGACCTTGCCGAACCACTGGTTGCGCGCGCTCGTCTTCATCCCGATCCGGCCGATCAGCGCCCAGTCGACGTCGAAGCCGGCCACGGCCGCGCTCGCGGCCTCGATGAAGCGGCGATGCTCGCGCTCGATCGTGCGAAATGCGGCGATCAGCGACGTCGCGCGCGGCGTCAGCGTCGTGCCGCCGCCGCCCTTGCCGCCCGTCGAACGCGCGACGAGCGGCTCGCCGGCAAGATTGTTCATCGTGTCGACCGCGTCCCACGCGGCCTTGTAGCTGAGACCGACGGCCTTCGCCGCGCGCGTGATCGAACCGGTGTCGCCGATCGCCGCGAGCAGCGCGATGCGCGTCGCGCCGCCGAGCGTCTGTTCGCCGGCGCGCAGCCACAGCTCGCCGCCCAGTTCGAGCGGCCCGGCGGACGAGGAAGAATGCGGTGCGTCGGTCATCATCGGCATGCGTGCGGGAAACGGGCGGCCATTATAGGGGCGACGCGCGGCGCTCAGCCCGGCTTGCCGCCGAGCTTCGGCGCCCGCAGGCTGGCCAGTAGCGCCTCGGCGTCGCGTGCCGCCCGCTGTTCGAGCGCGGCGCCGTAGCCGCGCACGAAACCGAGCTGGTACGGCGGCGCCGCGAGTTGCTCGAGATGATGCAGCGCGACCATCGCGTCGTTCGCCTCGCCGAGCACGCTCTGTACGCGCGCCAGCGTCTTGACCGTCTCGTTGCGCGTGCGGCGCGACGCGAGCGACGCGAAGAATTCGAGGGCATAGCGCAGCCGCTTCGCATCGATCCGCACCCGATGGCGTGCCGCGGTGTCGAGCGACGTGAGCGACGGCGATGCGTAGAGATGACCGAACAGCCGCCGCACACGCTTGGTCGCGTGACGCCGCAGCGACGGCGCGTCGTCGCCATCGGCCGCCGGCAGCGCGAGCGCGCTCAGCCATTCGAGCCAGCCGAGCGTCAGCCGCGCATAGCGGGCCGAATGCAGCGCCTGCCGCAGTTCGACCCGCGCGGCCATCGACTGCGCGCGGGCGGCGTCGAGCGTGCCGCCCCAGTCGCTGCCGCCGCCGTCGGCCGCGATCAGCGCGGGCAGGCTCTCGGTCGCGAACACGTCCCAGTCGCGCACCGTGCCGAGCAGCGCGGCGAGCCAGCGCAGGTCGACGCCGAGCGTGTCCTTCCATTGACGGTCGGTGAAGCGCGGGAAGAAGCGCATCAGCGTGCGCAGGCGGCGCAGCGCGACGCGCATCTGGTGCACGAATTCGGGATCGTCGCGATCGAGCACGCCGCATTCGTTGCCGAGCCATTGCGCGGTGATGTCGCCGGACAGCGCGAACAGCGCGGCGCGCTGGGTGCGGATGCCGGTCAGGTCGACGGATTGCGCCTTGACCAGCGCGGGAGCCAGCGGGCCGCCCGCACAGGCGCGGTCGATCACGCTCGTCAGTTGCACGAAGGCGGGCCACGCGCCGCTCAGTTCGCGCGCCGCGGCAAACAACGCGCGCAGCGCGGCCGTGCGCGCGGCCACGGTTTCCCAGTCGGGCGCGGCCAGGCGCAGCTCGACGTGGCGGCGCGGCGGCTCGCCGCCGCCGTGCAGCGTGATGTCGTCGAGCGTCATTTCGACCACGACGCCGCTGTCGTCGGCCCAGCGCCCGCGCCGCCGTTCGCTGACGAGGCGCAGCGCCGACGCCTGGGACCGCGCTTCGTCGGTGTCCGGTGCAACGCCGCCGACGGCGGCCGGTGCGTCGGCACCGGCTGCGGCACTCGGCGTGGGTATCAGCAGCGGCGTGGCGACCGCGATCCCCGCGTGCTCCGCGTCGAACAGTTCGCGCTGCGTGACGCCGGGGGCGAACGTCGCGGTGCGCGAGGCGACGACCCGCGTGCCATGCGCGTTCGATTCGACCCACGTCCACCAGTTCGCGCCGGGACTCCGCTCGGCCTCCTCGATCTGGCACGGTGCGATCGTCACGCGCTCGTGGCCGCGTCGCATCCGGACCTGCGGGCAGATCCGCCACGCACGCACGAGTTCGGCGCCGAAGTCGCGCTGCGCGCCCCGGGCGCGGCTTGCGCCCTTGACCGGCCAGCCTTCCAGCGACAACGACAACACGATTTCCAGCACACGCGACATGGAGGCTCCTGCACATGAAGGATCGCCGGCGCATCGACCGCGCCGGCGTCGCTCGTGAAGCAGCTTCCATAGTACACGGCCCAAAACGGCGCAGGCGACGATCCGGCCCTGTCTCCCTGCGGCCGGTCAAGCCGGCACGTCAAACGGCGTATTGCGCGATGCCGTTGCCGAACGACCAGTTCTCCTTCAGCACCTCGACGAGACTGATGAATACGTCTTCCCGCCGCACGCCGGGCTGCTGCGCGAGGTTCTCGACGATCGTCCGGTACAGCGCCCGCTTCTGCTCGAGCGTGCGTGTGTTGTTCGCGGTGATCTGGATCATCACGAGATCGTCGCTGCGCTCGATATCGTAGTAATGACGGCCGAACACGAAATTCTCGGCCGCATGCTCGGTCACGACCATGAAGATGTCGTCCTCGGGTACGTTGAACGTCTGCATCAGCGCGCGGTGCACGCCGTCGACGAGGGCCCTGCGGTAGGCGGCCGGTTTGCCTTCGCGTACGGCGATACGGGTGAATGGCATGGTCTTGCTCCTGTCGGTAAGTGACGTTGAAGAACGAAAACACAGCGTCAGGTTAGGCGCGCCAATCTATAATGAACAGTCATTGATGAATATTTCATTCATTTTCATTTGAAATGAAAGTACTCGATCTCGATGCCGTCCGCGCATTCGTGCTGGTCGCCGACCTCGCCAGCTTCACGCGCGCCGCCGATGCGCTCGGCACCACGCAATCGGCCGTCAGCCTGAAGCTGAAGCGGCTGGAAGCCCATCTCGGCAAGCCGCTGCTGGCGCGCACGCCGCGCGTCGTCAAGCTGGCCGCCGACGGCGAAAATTTCCTGCCGGCCGCCCGCGCGCTGCTCGACGCGCACGAGCATGCGCTCGGCGCGATCTCGACCGGCACGGTCCGCCTGTCGCTCGGCGTCAGCGAGCACGTCGCGGTGCCCGACCTGCCGGCCGTGCTCACGAGCCTGCACCGGCAGGATCCGGGGCTGTCGCTGGAAATGCATCTCGGCGCGTCGACGAGCCTGCTCCCGCAATACGACGAACGGCGGTTCGACGCGGTGATCGTCCGTCACGAGCCGGGCGAGGATCCGCCGCGCGACGACGGCACCCCGCTGTTCACCGAGCCGCTGGCCTGGCTCGCCGCGCCCGACTGGACGCCGCGCGCCGGCGAGCCGCTGCCGCTCGCGGTGCTGGCCGGCCCCTGCGGCGTGCGGGCCGCCGCGCTGCGCGCGCTCGACCGCGCGGGGCTGCCATGGCGCGAGCGCTTCACGGGCGGCGGGGTCGCGGCGGTCACGGCGGCGGCCGCGGCGGGGCTTGCCGTCTGCCCGCTCGCGCGCCGCGTCGCCCCGCGCACGCTGGTCGACGTCGGCACGAAATTCGGGCTGCCGCCGCTGCCGCAATCGCAGGTCGTGCTGTATTCGCGCGTACGCGACGCCCGGGCCGCCGCCGCGCTGCGCAGGTTTGCCGACAGCCTTGCAATCTCGGCGTAAACTAGCGGGCTTCGCCGCCCCGCAATCTCCAGACGAATGCCGATGAAGCCCGACGCCCGCAAGCACCTCCGCGCCAATCTGCTGATGCTCGCCGCAGCCGCGATCTGGGGTTCCGCTTTCGTCGCGCAACGCCTGAGCCTCGACGTGATCGGGCCGTTCCTGTTCACCGGACTGCGCTTCCTGCTCGGCGCGCTCGTGCTGGTGCCGCTGCTGACGGTGAATGCGGCGTCGCGCGCGCAGCTCGCGGCCATCCGGCGCGAACCGGCCCTGCTGCTGCCGGGCCTCGCGCTCGGCGGTCTGCTCGCCGTGTCGATCTCGCTGCAGCAGTTCGGCCTGCAATACACGCGGATCGCCAACGCCGGCTTCATCAGCTCGCTGTACGTCGTGATCGTGCCGCTGATGGGCGTGTTCGCGCGCCACCGGATCGGCGCGGGCACGTGGTTCGGCGCGTTGCTGGCCGCGATCGGCCTGTATTTCCTCAGCATCGACGAACACTTCGCGGTGCTCGACGGCGACTGGTTCCAGCTCGCGGGCGCCGTCATCATCGCCGCGCACGTGATGGCGGTCGGCCATCTCGCGAAACGCCACGATCCGCTCGTGCTCGCGTTCCTGCAATTCGCCGTGTGCGGCATCGCGTGTCTCACGGTCGGCCTGGCGGTCGAACCTGTCAGCGTCGCGATGCTGCGCGGCGCGCTGCCGACGCTGCTGTACGGCGGGCTGCTGTCGGTCGGGGTCGGCTATACGCTGCAGGTCGTCGCGCAACGCGACGCGGCGCCCGCACACGCGGCCGTGATCTTCAGCATGGAAGGCGTGTTCGCGGCGATCGCCGGCTGGGCCGCGCTCGGCGAAACGCTGACGCTGCGCGCGCTCGTCGGCTGCGCGCTGATGCTGGCCGGCCTGCTCGCGTGCCAGTTGCTGCCGAACGGCGACGCACGGAAAAAGGACGAGGACGCGCTGCCGGCGTGACACCCACCGTCCCTATAATGGCGATTCGCGTGACTTCCACGCCAACCGCTTCCGACAGGCCTGCTCCGTGACGTCCACTTCCGCCGATCCCGCCGCCGACCTGCTGCGCGAACGCGCAGCGCACTACGCCGCCCAGGCGGCGCTGTTCCTGCGCGACCAGGCGCTCTCCATCGCGTCGCACGACCTGCGCAGCCCGCTGAATGCGATGCACAGCTGGGCCTACGTGCTCGAGCGCCAGCTCGCCAATGCCGATCCGAACCTGCAGCGCGCGCTCGCGGGCATCCGCACGGGCATCGACCAGCAGGTCGCGCTGATCGACGGCGTGCTCGACGCGCCGCGCGCGGAAACGCGCATGCTCACGCTCGCGCCGCGGCCGTTCGCGCTGCGCGCGCTGCTCGACGAGACGATCGCGCTCGTGCGGTTCGCGCTCGCCGACGCACGGCAGGTCGCGCTCGACACGACGCTGCCGGACGGCGAACCGTCGCTCGCCGTCGATCGCGAACGCGTCGCGCAGGCGCTCTGGACCATGCTGACGACGGCCGTCGAGGCCAGTGCCGCGGGCAGCCGCGTCGCGTTCGCCTGCACGCGCGACGGCGCGCAATTCACCGCGCGCGCCACCTGCACCGTGGACGCCGGCGTGCTCGTCGATCCCGCGCAGCCGCACGCGTTCGAATCGTTCGCCCGGCGCGAGATGCTGCGCGAGCGCGATACAAAACGCAGCGCGTGGACGCTCGCGCTGTGCCAGCGCGTCGCACTCGCGCATGGCGGCACGTTCGCTCACGACGTGTTCGCCGATGGCGCCGCCGCCACCCTCACGTTCTCGATTCCCTGCGAGGCGCCGGTGTAAGCCAGCGGCCAGCCGACACATTACAAATTCCTTTCCGGCTCTATACTGATGGGCCTGTCATAACCGGAGCGATTCTTTGTTACAGATCTTCGCGCTCATCGGCGCGTTGTTCCTGGTGGCCCTGAACGGGTTCTTCGTTGCGGCCGAATTCGGCCTCGTCAAACTCCGCGCGACGCGCGTCAAGACCCTCGCCCGCAAGCGCGGCCTGCGCGGGCGCATCCTCGGCATCGTGCATGGCCGGCTCGATGCGTATCTTTCCGCGTGCCAGCTCGGCATCACGCTCGCGTCGCTCGGCCTCGGCTGGGTCGGCGAACCGGCGTTCGCGCAACTGATCGGCCCGCTGCTCGACCTGATCGGCGTCCACTCCGAACGCGTCGTGCACCTGATCTCGCTCGTGTTCGCGTTCTCGCTGATCTCGTTCCTGCACATCGTCGTCGGCGAACTGGCGCCGAAATCGATGGCGATCCGCCAGTCGGAGAAGGTCGGCCTGTGGGTCGCGCTGCCGCTCTACGCGTTCTACTGGGCGATGTACCCGGCGATCTGGGTGCTCAATACCAGCGCCAACGCGGTACTGCGGCTTGCGGGGCTGTCGGCCGACCACGGCGGCGATGCGCACTATTCGACCGACGAGCTGAAGCTGATCCTGCGCAGCCGCCGCAGCGCGGCCGGCAATGCGGCCCAGCCGGCGCGCGGCACGTACAGCAACGACGAGTGGAACACGCTCGCGCACTCGCTCGATTTTTCGTCGATGACGGTGTCGGACCTGATGCGGCCGGCCCATGAAATGATCGGCCTGCGGCGCGACCTGCCGCTGCCCGACAACATGGAGATCGTCGCGCGGCACCGCTTCAGCCGCTATCCGCTGTTCGAGGATGCGTCGCGCGAACAGGTGAGCGGGCTGATCCACCTGAAGGACCTGTTGCTCGCACGTCACGCGGGCGCCGCGCTCGAGGACCTGTCCGATTACGTGCGCCCGGTCCAGTACGTGAAGCCCGACACGCCGGCGCTCGAGCTGTTCCGCCGCTTCCGCAAGGGCGCCCCGCACTTCGCGCTGGTGGGCAACAAGGGCGAGAAGCCGATCGGCTTCCTGACGCTCGACAACCTGCTCGGCGCGCTGGTCGGCCAGATCCACGACGAGTTCCGCCAGGGCGATGCCGACTGGAGCCGCCTCGACGACGGCACGTTGATGGGCAAGGGCAGCCTGCCCGTCGTGTCGCTCGAACAGGCACTCGGCATCGACATCGACGAAGGCCGCGCGGAATCGGTCGGCGGCCTCGTGATCCAGGCGCTCAGCGACCTGCCGACCGAAGGGCAGCGCGTGTCGTTCGACCGCTTCGACGTCGTCGTGAAGAAGATGAACGGGCCGCGCATCGTGCTCGTGCGCGTCTATCCGAAGATCGCGAAAGAGGCCGACGAATGACGGCCGCGCGTCGCGTCGTCGCGCGATGAACGCGCCGCTGCCGCGCTGCTGCGTGATCACGCCGGAACCGGCGTCCGCGTCGGCGGCCGATCGGGCCGCGTTTCTCGACCGGCTGTCGGCCGTGCTCGCGCGCGGCGAAACGCTCGTGCAACTGCGTGTGAAATCGCTCGACGCGGCCGCGTTCGCGTCGCTGGCCGCCGCGGCGCTCGCGCGCTGCGACGCAGCCGGCGCGTCTCTGATGCTGAACGGCCCGATCGATGCAGCCGGCGTAATGCGGCTCGACGGCGCCGGCTGGCATCTCGACGGCGCCGCCTTGCGCGCCGTCGCGCAACGGCCGCTGCCGGCCGGCCGCCGCGTGTCCGCCGCGTGCCACTCGCGCGACGATCTGCTGCTGGCCGCGCGCGCGGGCGCGGATTTCGTCACGCTGTCGCCGGTGCTGCCGACGCTCAGCCACCCCGGCGCGCCGACGCTCGGCTGGGCGCAATTCGACACGCTGGCCGCCGAGGCCACGATGCCCGTGTTCGCACTCGGCGGCATGACGCGCGCGCATCTCGACGAGGCGCGCCGTCACGGCGCATACGGCATCGCGGGCATCCGCGGGTTCTGGTAATTCTGCGCCTTCGGCAGCGCTGCCGGGCCGGACCGCGCCCGGCTCCGGCGCGTCACGCGTTCATCGCGTCACGCGTTCAGGTTCGGACGCATCCCGCGCCACGAACCGTCGTCGATGCGACGCACATCGTGCGTCAGCGCGTAGCGATTGACGTCGCCCGTCAGCCACGCGACGAGCGAATACGGCGGCAACTCCCCTTCATCGACCCGGTCGCGCGCACGCGCCGGCGTCTCGAACACCACGCGCCCTCGCGGTGCGTCGAACGGCACCGCCTCGGGCGACAGGTTCAACGCGATCGTCAACGTTTCGTCGTCGGCAAGCCGCCACGATGCGCACAGCGCGTCGGCATCGCCGTCGCCGTCCGCTTTCAGCGCACGTGCGTCCTGCGGCCGGCAATCGGACAGCCTTGGCGCGATCAGCTTCGCGCGCACCGCGAGCGCCGACTGCACGAAATGCGCGCGGTCGATGTCGCGCGCGGTTTCGTCGAAGATCAGCGGGATCTGCGGCGTGAGCAGCGACAGCGCCAGCCCGGCCAGACCGGCCGCCTGCCCGCGATCGCCCGGGGCGCCGTCGCGCCATGCGCCATCGGACAGGACGAGCGACGTCAGCGACAGGCCGCCGTCGGCGGCCATCCCGTCAGCCGGCGCGGCCGGCCGGTACGCCGCGCCGGCCGCGGTCAGCGCGCGGGCGAGCGTGTGAATCGACTGGTGCATGGAAATGCCTTCATGCGCCGACGTGTCGCGCCCCGTGAGCCGGTGCAGCGCGCGTTCGCCGCAGCCGTTCCACTGTGCGTCGAAATGGGTATCGGCCAGATGGGCCGGATGCCGCTCGCTGCCGAGTACGAGATGGATCAGCCGGTCGGCCGGCACGGCGGCGCGCACGCGATCCGCGATCTCGCGCAGCCACGACACGCCGATCCGGTCGGCTTCGCGCAGGCGCAGCCCGTCGCAGCGGTATTCGTCGATCCAGTACAGCGCGTTGTCGCAGAAGAAATCGCAGACTTCCGGATGGTCGAGCGCGAGCGGCGCGGCCTGCAACGGATCGTCGCGCGTGTGGAAGAATGGCCCCGCGTAGTGGCGCAGCGCATCGGTGCCGCTGCCGAAGCGCGCGTAGTCGAGCTCCAGCAGCACCGCGAGACCGTGGCCGTGCGCGTCGTCGATCAGCGCCTTCAGCGCGTCGGGGCCGCCTTCGGCCGCGAGCGGCGCGAACGGCAGGCTGTCGTGCGGCGACGCGAGCAACTCCAGCGCGGTCACGCCGAGGCGCGCGAGCTGCGGCAGGCGGCGGCGCACGCCGTCGAAGCCGCCCACCGCGTGCGGGCGGATCGCATAGAGCGCGATGTCTTCCCACGCGCGCCCGTGCCAGAACGTATTGCGCCATTTGAACGCACGCGGATCGATGACCTCGCTCGGGCCGTTGAGCCCCTCGGGTTGCGAGCGTGACGCGGGATCGGGAATCGACACCGTATCGTCGAGACGATAGCGGTAACGTGCACCCGCGCCGCAGTCGACGAAGACTTCGAACCAGTTCGGGCCGGCGCTCGTCATCGGGACGAGCGTCGGGCCGTAGCCGGTATCGAGTTCGAGCTGGACGTGGGTGCTGCCGGGCGCCCATACGCGGAAATGCGTGCGCGGCGTCGTGCTGAGCGCGCCGCAAGGCTGCGCGCCAAACGGCAAACAATGGATGTAGTGCTGCGCGTACGGATCGTGCGGACAATCGGACATCATGCGCTCCTCGTGCGTACCGAGCGGCATGGCCGCGCCGATGGCGCAGCGCATCGGGGCCCGGCATGCGACGGCCAGGCGGGAGAGAGAAACGAGTATGCGCCGGATTCGCCATCGCGATGCATCGTGATCAGACATTTTTAAATGCGAATCGACCCCGGGAAACCGGCCGGTGCGGGCAGACGAGTCGGGTAGTCGGCATACCGGAATGATTGCTCGCCTTGTTGCGCCGGCCGCGCGCCCCTACGCTCTGCGTCATGCCCGCGGACACGTCGTCCGCTTCCGACCCGAGGAACTCCGCCATGTCGCTTCCCGCCAGCGCCGCGAAATTCGATCCGTCGCGCGCGCACGAATACGCCGAGCAATCGCGCATCGCGCTCGCCGGCTACGATGCCTGCCACGAACTCGCCGCATGCATGCTCGCGTCGGCGATCGGCGTGCCCGATGCACGGATGCTCGTCGCAGGCGCGGGCGGCACGGGACAGGAAATCTGCGTCGCGGCCGCGCTCGAACCGGGCTGGCAGTTCACGGCCGTCGACCCGTCCGCACCGATGCTCGCGCTCGCGCGCTCTAACGTCGAAGCCGCGGGTTTCGGCGCGCGTACGACGTTCGTCGAGGCCGGCGTCAACGCGTTGCCCGACGCGCCCGCGTTCGACGGCGCGACGCTGATCGGCGTGCTGCATCACGTGCCGGGCGACGACGCGAAAGCCGCGCTGCTGCACGCGATCGCACGACGCCTGAAGCCCGGCGCGCCGCTCGTGCTCGCCGGCAACCATCGACGCTATGCGGACCACCCGCGCCTGCTCGACGCCTGGCAGCAGCGCTGGCGCATGAAAGGCGCCACGCCGGACGCCGTGCGCGCGCAGCTCGCGAAGATCCTGCAGGGCGCCGATCCGCCCGCGTCCGAGGACGCCGTGTTCGCGCTGCTGCGCGAAGCGGGCTTCGATGCGCCGCTGCGTTTTTTCGCGAGCCTGTTCTGGGGGGCGTGGATCGCGGTGCGGCGCGCATGACGGTTCGATGCGGCGCGCAACGGCACGCGCCGTGCGATTCGCGAACGCGACGCATGCGCTCGGTATGATGTCGTTCCCGCTCCCTTTTCGGCCTCGACATGCTCACCGTCCATCATCTGAACAACTCGCGTTCGCAGCGCGTGCTCTGGCTGCTCGAAGAACTGGATGTGCCGTACGAGATCGTGCGCTACGAACGCGATCCGAAGACGATGCTCGCGCCGGCCGAATTGCGCGCGATCCATCCGCTCGGCAAGTCGCCCGTCGTGACCGACGACGGCCGCACGTTCGCCGAATCGGGCGCGATCGTCGAATACCTGGTCGAACGCTACGCCGACGGGCGCCTCGCGCCGCCGCCCGGCTCGCCCGAGCGGCACGACTACACGTACTGGCTTCACTATGCGGAAGGGTCCGCGATGCCGCCGCTGCTGCTCAAGCTCGTCGCGCAGCGGATCGCGCAAGCGCCGATGCCGTTCTTCGCGCGGCCGATCGCACGCAAGATCGCCGCGACGCTGCAGTCGGGCTTCGTCGATCCGCAGATCGCGCTGCATCTCGGCCATGTCGACGGCGCGCTGGCACGCACCGGCTGGTTCGTCGGCGACGGCTTCAGCGCGGCCGACATCCAGATGAGCTTTCCGCTCGAAGCCGCGACCGCGCGCGGCGGCGGCAGCCGGTATCCCGCGATCGCGCGCTTTCTCGACACGATCCATGCCCGGCCGGCCTACCGGCGGGCGCTGGAACGCGGCGGCCGGTACGACCTGCTCAAGTAACCGGCGTCAGTTCAGCAACCCCGCCGCGACGTTGATCGACAAGCCGAGCACGGCCATGTTGAAGTAGAACGACAGGACCGACTGCGCGAGCACCGAGCGCCGCGCGGAGCGGTTCGCGAGCGACACGTCGGCCGTCTGCGACGCGACCGCGAGCGTGAACGCGAAATACAGGAAATCCCAGTAATCGGGCTCCGGGTTCCGGTCCGGGAAACGGAGCGCGCGATCGCTGCTCGGCGAGCCGTAGTAGAGCCGCGCATAGTGCAGCGTGAAGATCGTCGGAATCAGGAACCACGCGCCGAACAGCGTCGCGCCCGTGATCGCGTAGTGGCTGAGTCCCGCGCTGAAGCCGACGCTCTTCGCGGTCGCGAGTTCGATCGCGATCGCGGCCACGCTCGCGACAGTCGCGAGGCACACGACGGTCAGCACGGTCGTCGCGTTTTCATCCTCGCGGATCGCGACTTCGCGCACCTTGTGATGATGCGCGGTGACCATACGCACCCACATCAGCACCAGATACAGCCAGACCGCGCAATCCCAGCCGATCAGCGCCCGCGCGGTCGGGCGCAGCGGAAACGGCAGCAGCACCGCGCACAGCACGCCGGCGACGAACGCCGCGACCATGCGCGGCCGGTTGCGTAATACCTGCGGATAAAACGTCATCGTGTGATTCCGAAAGCAGATGGAAAGGGTTCGGCCGGTGCACGGCATCGGCGGGCAACGCGCCCCGATTATCGCCATTCCGTCGCGGCGTGGCGATGGGCGGGAGCGCCTAAGATAAGGGGATGACCGCCACCGCCCTGCTCTGCCGCCATCCCGCGAATACGACCGGCCGCGACTTCGTCGTCGGCGACCTGCACGGCTGCGTCGACGTCCTGCGCGCGCTGCTGCACGACGTCCGCTTCGATCCAGCCCGCGACCGGCTGTTCTCGGTCGGCGATCTCGTCGATCGCGGCCCGGCCTCCGACACCGCGCTCGACCTGCTCGACCGGCCGTGGTGCCACGTCGTGCGCGGCAATCACGAGGAAGTGCTGAGCCTCGTCGCGCGCGGCAAGCTGCCGCCAGACGCGTGGCGCGGCATCGGCGGCGACTGGGGCGCCGACCTGCCGCCGGAACGACTGCGCGCGTATGCGGCGCGCGTCGACGCACTGCCGCTCGTGCGCGTGATCGGCGACGGCCCGACGCGCTTCAACGTGCTGCATGCGGAATTCTTCGGCTCGGACGCGGATCTCGATACGGGCAATTATTCGCACGACGTACGCGAGCGGCTGATGTGGGGCCGCGACCTCGTCCAGGGGCTCGCGGATCCGGCGCGGCAGGCCGGATTGTCGCTGACCTGCACCGGACACACGCCGGTGCGTGCGCCGCAACGGATCGGCGCGCAATGGTTCATCGATACGGGTGCGTTCGCGCCCGCCGGCCGGCTCACGCTCGCCGAGCCGCGCACCGGCTGCACGTGGTCGATGACGCAGGCCGAAGCGCGCGAACGCCACGCGGGCGACTGGCCGCTGCCCTGACGCGCCGGCCAGGCGAACGCTAGCCGACCTGGTTCAGTTCGAACACCGCATCGACGGCCGAACCGTTCCAGTTGTACTCGAGATAGGCCGCATGCTGGCAGTCGCGCAGCAGCGTCGTTCGGAACGCAGCGAGACACTCGCCGCGCGGGTCGCGCACCGACGGATAGACGATCCCCGCGCCACCTGCACGGCGCACCGCACGGCCGAATGCCTGTCCCGCGCTGTAGTCGACCGGGTCCAGCAACGCGGGATCGCGCTGCGGCCACGTACGCACGTCGGCGACGTCGCCGTGCGCGAACACGGTATAGAGCCGCATCTGCTGACGCATCGGCGGCTCCTTCGTCGCGGCGAGGAATAGCCCGCTGTGATAGCGCGTTTCGGCGATCGCCGTGTCGCGCGCGCGCGTGCAGTAGAACACGCCGTAGCTGCCGTCCGAAAAGCGGCTGCCCAGCGGATTCAGATGCGTGAACGCCGCCATGATCGGCCCCCAGCCCTGCCCGTAGCGGCGCTCGGCGGGCGGCACGAGATCGAGGGTGCCGACTTCGTTGCGAATGCGGTCGTTGGTCAGCGATTCGAGCGCGTAGAGCGCGTCGAAGTCGTCCGCCGACGCGACGCGGTCGAACAGGTTGATGGCCGGAAAACGGGTGGGAATCACGCGATAGGCGGGCGCCCAATCGACGGTGGTCGTGGGCCACCGGCCGACTTCGATCGGTGTCGTCACGCCCAGCCACCCCGCATCGCGTCGAGATATTGCCGGACCGCCACCAGATCGCCGACGTTGCCGGCCAGCATTCGGTCGAGTGCGCGCTTGCCGCCGAACGGCGCCGCATCGTTCGGCCGCTTGACCCATGCATCGGCCGCGGCGGGTTGCGGCAGCAGGATCTGCAACCCCTTGTAGATGCCGAGTAGCAGCGACAGCCGCTCGAGCGTATCGCGCGGCAGGCGCGCCGATTCGGGCGCGGCCTTCCATTTGAAGAACGTCGAGCGGCCCGGCGACCCGAGCAGCACGATCTGCTCGTCGATCGTCAGTTCCCAATCGCGCGCGATGTTGAAAAACGCGCGCAGGCCGGCCGCCGACATCTGCGCGACCGAAGCGTGCGGCACGGCGGGATGCGAATGGTACGCGGGCTGTGACATGATCGTTAGTCTCGAAACGAATTCACTAACAAGATTAGTCCATTCTCGTATTTTTGCAAGGGTCGCACCCATCGATCGCGTGCATGCATCCGGCAAATCGATATTTTTTGTCCATTCTGGACTCGTATTTTATTTTCTGCGTTAATGGCCGTGCGGACACCGCGTCACGGCGCGGATCGTGTCCGTGGAGACCGTGCCGCACAGAAACCGGATGCACCACGCCAAGGAACGCACCATGAAGAGACTGATTGCCGCCGTTTCGATCGCCCTGCTCGCGGTATCCGCAGGCCCCGCCGTCGCGAAGGACTGGACCACGATCCGCTTCGGCACCGACGCCAGCTATGCGCCGTTCGAGTCGAAGGCGCCCGACGGCAAGCTCGTCGGCTTCGACATCGACCTCGGCAACGAGATCTGCGCGCGCCTGAAGGCGAAATGCGTGTGGCTCGAGAACGACTTCGACGGGATGATTCCCGCGCTGAAGGCGAAGAAGTTCGATGCGGTGCTGTCGTCGATGTCGATCACCCCGCAGCGCGCGCAGCAGATCGGCTTCACGACGAAGATCTACAACCAGCCGACGCGGCTCGTCGTGAAGAAAGGCTCGTCGCTGCTGCCGACCGCCGAATCGCTGAAGGGCAAATCGATCGGCGTCGAGCAGGGCACGACGCAGGAGACGTATGCGAAGGCCTACTGGGGCAAGCAAGGCGCGAACGTCGTGTCGTACCAGAACCAGGACGGCGTGTACGCCGACCTGATCGCCGGTCGCCTCGACGCGGCGCTCCAGGATGAAGTGCAGGCCGCGATCGGATTCCTGAAATCGCCGCGCGGCGCGAACTATACGTTCGTCGGGCCCGAACTCGTCGACGAAAAGGTGCTCGGCATCGGCGCCGGCATCGGCTTGCGCCAGGAGGACACCGACCTGAAGGCGAAGATCGACCGCGCGATCGTCGACATGGTCAAGGACGGCACCTACAAACGGCTCGCATCGAAGTACTTCGACTTCGACATCTACGGCGGCTGAAAAACGGCGTCGCGCGCGTACGGATGACCGCTTCCGTCGCGCGCGTCCGACCGCCCCTCCCCTTCAACCGGATGCCAACGACGTCGAGTGGTGCGCCGTTGCATCGAATGCGCGTCATGTTGCGTCGTTTGTCGTGTTCGTCGTACGCGGCCCGCGGCACGACGCTTCGTCGATCGTTCGAATTCCCGATCAATCGCGTGAGGCAACAACGGGCAACGCGAGCGGACGCCGTACCGTTCGAATCAATAGGCGAAGACCGGACGTCGCGGTACCGGCGCGCGTGTACACATGCCCATGCGGATCGGATTCGCGTGCAGGAAAGTACCGACCCGGCGCGGATGACCGGCAACCAGCCGGATCCGCCTCGCGCCGGGCGCGGAGAGATGGCCTGTCGAGGCATGCCTGTCGGCCGCAAGCGCGACGTTCGAGCGGCGATGTCCCGAATCACGGCGATCGCGGCCTGCGGGCCGCGGCGTGTGACGATCGATCATTTTTCTACCCCGTTTGCTGTCTGATGTTTGTTCCGGCAACCGGCCGATGCCGATGCCTCGGCGATCAGACGACGACGCGCCGTGCTCGCCGCGACGCGGCCGCTGCACCGCGCGCGGCCGCCGCATCCCCGCGGACTGCGTCCTGGCCGGTACTGGAAGCTTTGGTTGCCTGACCGGACGGACCTCGCGTCGTCGACTCTCGCATGCCCTTCTTCGCAAGGACCGGGCCAGCGCTGCGCGAGCCCGGCCGGACAAGGGGGCGACCAGGCCGGCTCGCGGCCGCAGCGGGCGTAACGTACCGGAAGTTACGAAACTGAAACATCGGGGTCGCGGCACGCGTCGGCCGTGTCACGGCAGGGCCTTGCGGAATAAGGCTGAACAATGGAGCACGGAATTTTTACCGGCGACGGACCGGCCGGTCGGCCCGATTCGCCGCGGAAATCCGCCTGGCGGCCGACGCGAAACGTTTCATGCGCTTTACATGCCGCCGGCGGCGAGACGCACCGCACGTCGCGGCTGGACGCCGGACGCGGCGGCCGATCGCATGGCCATACTGCGGCACCGCTTCACACGCCCTCACGCTGCCCGCGCGACCCACCCACGACGATCGGCCTAGCGCGCCGGGCCGATCCGCTTCGGCGTGCCGGCCCAGGGCTCGCCAGCGCGTGGAGCGTCGTCGCGGTCGTGCCGTGCGTGCCGCCCGTCACGTTCGGGCCGCACCGTCTGTGAACCGCTCGCCGCTCAGCCGACCCGCTGATGCCCGGCGTCGTCCGACGGCGCGCCGTCGTTGCCGCCGTTGTCGCCGTTGTGGTCGCGATCGTTCAGCCCGTGCTCGATCATCATCCGATAGAGCGTCACGCGTGAAATGCCGAGTTCGGCGGCTGCCTTGTTGATCCGGTGGTCGTTGCGCAGCAGCGCGTTCTCGATTGCGGTGCGCTCGGCCAGCGCCCGCGCCTGTTCGAGCGTCACCGGTTCGGTTTCGCCGGGCGTGTCGAGCCCGAGATCGTGCGGCGTCAGCAACCGGCTCTCGGCCATCACGATCGCGCGCCGCACGCGGTTGATCAGCTCCCGCACGTTGCCGGGCCACTCGTAGCGCCGCATCGCGTCGAGCGCGGCCGACGTGAAGCCGCTGATCTTGCGGCCGCTGTCGGCCTTGAATTTCTGCAGCACGTAGTGCGCGAGGATCTCGATGTCCTTGCCGCGTGCGCGCAGCGGCGGCTCGTGGATGCGCAGCACGCACAGCCGGTGATAGAGATCCGCGCGGAAGCGCCCGGCCTCGACCGCGCCGTCGAGATCGACGTGCGTGGCCGAGATGATCCGCACGTCGACCGCGATCGATTCGTGCCCGCCGAGCCGCTCGATCTTGCCTTCCTGCAGGAAGCGCAGCAGGCTTGCCTGGCTTTCGACCGGCATGTCGCCGATCTCGTCGAGAAACAGCGTGCCGCCGTTCGCCGATTCGATCCGGCCCGCGCGCCGCTGGTTCGCGCCGGTGAACGCGCCGCGTTCATAGCCGAACAGCTCGGACTGCAGCAGGTGATGCGGAATCGCTCCGCAATTGATCGCGACGAACGGCCCCTTGCCGCGGCTGGAGCGCTCGTGAATCGCGAGCGCGGTCAGCTCCTTGCCCGTGCCCGACTCGCCCGAGATGAACACGCTCGCGTCGGTCTTCGCGACCTTGCGGATCGTGCTGAACAGTTGCTGCATCGCCTCGCAGTTGCCGATCATCCCGTGTTCGCCGATCGACGCCGCATAGGCGGCGCCGTCGACGCGATCGAGCGCTGCCATCCCGCGCGCATGGCCCAATACGTGCGATATCCATTCGGACGGCAGCGGCAGCGTCACGTAATCGAAACAATAGCTGCGGATCAGTTCGCGCACGGCGGGGCCGATCATGATGCCGGCCTGCGCGATGGAAATCCAGCCGATCGCCGGCTGGCTCAGACACATCTTCAGCGCGGGATAGTCGCGCGACGTGAATCCGGTGAAATCGACCAGCCCGGCGGCCACGCTCACGCCGGAAGTCATGTTCTGCGCGGCGCCAGCCGTCTTCGCGACCGCGATCTCCCAGCCGAGCCCGCGCAGTTGCGCCAGCAACGGCTCGTCGGGCGTGCGCATGATCACGAACAGCTTGCGGCCGGCCTCGGGAGCGGTGACGGACACGTCCGTCATCTCGGGCGCCGCGTGCCCGTTTGCGTCGGGTGACCTTGCAACCATCGTTGTTCCCCGCTTGGCGTTGGTATCGCGCGCCGGCTCACGGCCGCGTACGACGGACACGATCGAATCGACATATTGGGCGTATTTCCGTCCGAATAAAATCCCCCTGCGCATGAATCGCGCCGGCGTCGACGTCGTCATGAACGGTATATCGATGCGGCCGGCCTCCGGCTAGATGGGTGTTATCCCTGTGGCGGGCGCCGCACGCGGCCGGAAAGGACCGGTGCCGCGCGCGCAAAGCCGCGCCGGTGCTGGCGCGAGGCATGGGTGTGGGACGGGCGCACGCCCGTTCGGCGCACTGGCGCATGCGCGTGCAACCGGTGTGCCGGGCATGCGAACGCGAAGCAACCGGTTCCGGTTGATTTTCGTCAATCGTCGGAACAAGCCGGCCGATGCACGAACGCAACATGCGCGGCGCCCCGCCGCGCGACGAGCGGCGGGCGGCGGCCGGCGGGCGGCCCGGATCAGCGACCCGACGCGAGCGGCGCCGGCGCGTTCGCGCGGCCGCGGCCGGCCGGCGTGCCGCCGTGTTCGCCGTAGGTGGCGGCCAGTGCGTCGACCCGCGCGAGATGGTGGCGATTGTCGTGATCCCACGGGTGGAAGCCCGGCCGGAAAAAACTCAGCCATTCGCCGGCGATGCGCGGGAACAGCCCTCGGCGCGGCCCATACAGGAACGCGATCGTCCGCAGCAGGCCGCGCACGTGATGGCCGGCGCCGCGATCGCGCCACAGCAGCGTCGCATGCATCAGGAACACGGTCGGCCAGAACGTCAGCGTCGTCAGCAGATACACGCCGATGCGGATCATGTAGCGGCGCAGTCCCGGCTTCATCGCGGCGTTCCACACGTCGAACGACACGGCCTTGTGCTCGGTTTCCTCCAGCGCATGCCAGATCCACATCTGCCGGTAGCCTTCGACCGAGCCGTCGAGGCGCGTCGGGTCGCGCAGCAGCCAGTCGGCGAGCATCGCCGTGTAGTGCTCGGCCGCCACCGTGTGCGCGAGCTGCACCGAATGCGGCAGCGTGCGCTTCATGTAGCCGAGCACGGCCCACACGCGCCGGTCGAGCTTGCGCGCGGGCAGCCGGTTCGCCTGCATCAGCTCGTTGTATTCGACGTGCTCGCGCGTGTGCATCGCCTCCTGGCCGATGAAGCCCAGCACCTGCTGCTTCAGCACGGGATCGTCGATCCGGTCGCGGTAGTTGCGCACCGAATCCATGAAGAAGCGCTCGCCGGCCGGAAACAGCAGCGACAGCGCGTTGAAGAAATGGGTCACGTGCGACCCCAGGCCATGCCAGTCCTTCGCGCGTTCGACCGGCAGGTCGAAGCGCAGGTCGCGGCGCACCGGCATGATCCCGGCTGCGGTGACGGAAGCGGCTGACTTCATGTGTATCGTTCTCCTGTTGCCGAGCGGCCCGGCGCATCGTCGGACGCGGCCGGCGCAAGCCCGGGCGACGCGTCGCGCGCCGCCAAAATCCTGACATCGACAAATGTAACGATAGGCCGCGCGCGCCGGTGCACGCAAGCCGCGCGGTAGATGCGCGCTTCCAAACAGGGCACGGTCGGAAAGGCGGAAAAAACGGCGCTCGAACGACGCTCGGCCGGCTGGCGATTCGAACGCGCCGGCGCGCGAACGGGCGAGGTGGCGCGTGCGGCGCAGCGCCCCACCATCGGCCCGCCAGCCCCGTGCGCCGGGCATCTCGCCGCGTCCGGCAACGGTCGCCCGGCATGCGGCAACACATGCCGGGAGCGTCGATTCATACGCGTGGCGCACTGCCGTGGTGCAACCTCGGCCCCGCGGCTCGCGGAAAATTCAAACGCGCGTTCCAATTGCGGATCGGTTGATCGCGCGCGCGGCGCCCGCCGCGCTCGCCGACACGCGTACGACGGCACGAAATCCACGCGCGCCGGGCCGCTGCGCGCTCGCCTACAATAGCGGTTTCACGCAACGCTCTTTCAGGAGAAATCATGTCCGTCATCACGACCGAATCGGGCCTCAAGTACGAAGACCTGACCGAAGGCACCGGCGCGCAAGCGCAAGCCGGCAAGACCGTCAGCGTCCATTACACCGGCTGGCTGACCGACGGTCAGAAATTCGATTCGAGCAAGGATCGCAACGACCCGTTCGCGTTCGTGCTCGGCGGCGGCATGGTCATCAAGGGCTGGGACGAAGGCGTGCAGGGCATGAAGGTCGGCGGCGTGCGTCGCCTGACGATCCCGCCGCAACTCGGCTACGGCCCGCGCGGCGCAGGCGGCGTGATTCCGCCGAATGCGACGCTCGTGTTCGAAGTCGAACTGCTCGACGTCTGACCCCGCCTCCGGCCGTTTCCCTCCCGATGGAACGCATCGCCTCACCTGCCATCGCGCTGCGCCGCTACGCCACGTGCGAAGCGTCGGACGTGCACGACTTCCACCAGGTCGTGCTCGGCGTCGATGGCGCGATGGTGATGGCGGTGGACGGCATCGGCCGGCGCATCGACCGGCACGCGGCCTGGCTGATTCCGGCCGGCGCGCGCCACGACTACGCGGGCCTCGGCGAGAATCGCCAGCTCGTGATCGACCTGCCCGCCGCGTCGCTCGCGGTACCGCAGCGGCTGTTCGACCATGCGCGCGCCGTGTCGATCGACCCCGCGCTCACGTCGCTCGTCGCGCAGATCGCGGCGGCCGCCGTACAGCACGATGCTCCGGCCGGCGACGCACGGCAGGCCGCCGCGCACCGCTTTCAATGGCAGGCCGCCGCGCGCCTGTGCGACGCGCTGCTCGACGATGCGGGCATCGCCGCGCCGGCGTCGGGCCTCGATTTCGCGCGCATCGACCGCTGGCTGCGCGCGCGGCTCGCCGAACCGCTGCGCATCGCCGATCTCGCCGCGCACTGCGGCTACGGGATGCGCCGGTTTCATCAACTGTTCGTCGACGCGTTCGGCGAAACGCCGCATCGCTACCTGCAGCGGCTTCGGCTCGACGCCGCGGTCGTGCTGCTCGCCGACGGCCGGCATTCGCTCGTCGACATCGCGGGTAGCGTGGGCTTCTCGGATCAAAGCACGTTCACGCATGCGTTCACGAAGCGCTTCGGCGTGGCGCCCGGACGCTGGCGCGGCGAACGGCATTGAGCGCAGTGGCGCGCTGAATACGCATCGACGCACGTAGCCGGCGGCACGCGCGGCATCCGTATCGACGCTTCGCGTCCCGCTGAAACATCGCCTGTCCGTCGCCGCCTACGATGGGCGCATGGATACGACCGCACCATCCCCCGCTTTCCCGCCCGCGCTGGCGCGCGTCGTCGCCACCGTCAACATCGTTGCGGATCGAAACCGCCGTGTCGGTCATGCTGCTGCTCGCGACCCGTGTGCGGGCCGCTGCGCGTCGCGGCGCGTCCCCGGCAACTCGTGCGACGCCGCCGGCCGATCGCGCGCGTGCGGCCATGCGTCGCCGGGGCGAGGTCGGATCGGGTAACGCCAACGAAAGAAGATCTTCGTGAATCGACTCGCGTAGCCGGCCGGACCGCGCTCGTGCTTCCACGCCGAATGCCATCCGACGGCGCAACCGGCGCGCATGACGCTCACCGACGCACCGTGCCCGCTTCGTCACCGATCTTCTTCACGACGGTCTCGGCCGCCTTCAAAGGCCGGCCGTCGTCGTGCCGCAGCGCGAGCTTGCGAATCGCGCGCCCGGTGCCGCGGTCGATCAGCACCGAATGCGGCTCGCCGCGCGCGAACAGGTTGGCCTCGCCCCACTGCCGCAGCATCACGATGACCGGAAACAGCCCTTCGCCTTTCCTGGTCAGCACGTACTCCTGATACGCGGTGCCGTCGGAGGCCGGCACGACGTCGAACACGCCCGCGTCCACCAGCATCTTCAGCCGGTCGGACAGGATGTTGCTCGCGACGCCGAGGCTCGCGCGGAAATCGCCGAAGCGGCGCACGCCGTCGAACGCGTCGCGCACGATCAGCAACGCCCAGCGATCGCCGACGATATCGGTCGCGCGCGCCACCGGGCACGGCGAATCCGCAAGACTTTTCTGCCTGGCCATGTTCCTCTCCGCAATCGCGCCGGCCCGCCTTCGCGGGCCGGCCGACCATCCGTGCACGGGCCCCACGCCCGCCGTCAAACAGGTTGCATTTTAAAACTACTTTCCCTACACTCCAAACCAGTTTCAAATTGCAACTACATTGCATGAGGAAACCCATGGAATCGTCCTGCCATTCCGGCACCGTTGCGTCGAACGCGCCAACCGATGCGAGCCATCCGGCCGAGGGCGGCCGCCTGTCGTCGGCGCGCGTCGCGCTCCTGGCCGTCTGCTGCGCGGCGAGCGTTGCGAACGTCTACTACGCGCAGCCGCTGCTCGATTCGATCGCGCGGGATTTCGGCGTGTCGCAAGCCGCGGTCGGCGGCGTCATCACCGCGACGCAGCTCGGCTGCGCGCTCGCGCTGCTGTTCGTCGTGCCGCTCGGCGACCTGCTGAACCGCAAGCGTCTGATCGCCGTGCAGCTTGTACTGCTGAGCGCCGCCTGCATCGGCGTGGCCGTGGCGTCGACACGCGTCGCGCTGCTGGCCGGGATGGTCGCGGTCGGGTTGCTCGGCACCGCGATGACGCAAGGGCTGATCGCCTGCTCGGCCACCCTCGCCGGCGCAGGCGAACGCGGGCGCGTGGTGGGCGCCGCGCAGGGCGGCGTCGTGGTCGGGTTGCTGGCCGCGCGCTCGCTGGCGGGCGTCGTCACCGACATCGCGGGATGGCGGGCGGTCTATCTCGTGTCGGGCGGGCTCGCGATCGCGATGCTGGTCGTGCTGTCGCGGCTGCTGCCGGACCGGCACGAACCGCGCGAACGCATCGGTTATGCGGCGCTGCTGCGCTCGATGGTGTCGCTGCTGCGCGACGAACGCGTGCTGCGCGTGCGCGGCGCGATCGCGCTGCTGATGTTCGCCGCGTTCAGCATCTTCTGGAGCGCGCTCGTGCTGCCGCTGAGCGCGCCGCCGCACGCGATGTCGCACACGCAGATCGGCGCATTCGGCCTCGTCGGCGCACTGGGTGCGGCGGCCGCCGCCCGCGCGGGCCGGCTCGCGGATCGCGGGCGCGGCGAAGCGACGACCGGCGCCGCACTCGCGCTGCTCGCCTGCTCATGGCTGCCGCTCGCGTTCGGCAATACGTCGATTGCGCTGCTGATCGTCGGCATCGTGCTGCTCGACGTCGGCGGACAGGCTGTGCACGTCGTCAATCAGAGCATGATTCTCGGCGCGCGGCCCGACGCGCATGCGCGGCTCGTCGGCTGCTACATGCTGTTCTATTCGGCCGGCAGCGGGCTCGGTGCGATTGCGGCGACGATGATGTATGCGCGCGCCGGATGGACCGGCGTCTGCGGGCTCGGTGCAGTGGTGAGCATGGCCGCGCTCGGCGTATGGGCCGCGACGCTGCGGCGCGCGTGACGCGCGCGGGTCATGGGGATCGAACGGGAAAAGCCGGCGCGCCCTCGGCGGGCGTCCGGCACGCGAACCGGCCGCGCACGCGCGCCCGTCGGGCTTGCGGTTCGGCGCGCGCGGGGCGCGCCGCAGACGTTCAGCCCGCCGCCCGGATCGCCTCTTCGTAGACGCCGGCCACGCGCCGCGCGATCACCGCGTTGTCGAAATGATCGCGCGCATAGCGCTTGCACGCGGCCTCGTCGGGCAGCGCGATCGCACCCGACAGTGCACCGCCGAGCCCTTCGGCGATCGCATCCGCGCCCGTCGACGGCAGCACGAGATCGTTCGACAGCCCGGCGACCGCCTCCGGCAGCCCGCCGACCGGCGTAACCAGCACCGGCGTGCCGGATGCCAGCGATTCGACGGTGATCAAGCCGAAGCCCTCCAGCGCGACCGTCGGCACGACGCTGACCGTCGCCGCGCGGTACAGCGCCGCGAGATGGTGGTCGGGCACGAAGCCGAGCAGCTTCACGTTGTCCTGCAGCCCGGCTGCGTCGATGCGCTGCTGCAGTTCCTCGCCGATCTTGCCCTTGCCGGCGATCAGCAACAGGATGTCCGGGTGACGGCGCTTGACGAGGCCGATCGCGTCGATCAGGTCCTCCAGTCCCATGCGCCGCACGAGCCGGCGCACGGCCAGCACGATCGGCCGGTCCTGCGGCAGTTGCAGCTTGTGCCGCGCCTCGGCCGGCGTGAGCGGCGTGTCGAACTGTGCGGTATCGACGCAGCCGGGAATCACGCGCACGCGCGACGGATCGATCCCGTAGCGGTTCGTCAGGATCTGGCCGAACGCCTGCGACAGCACGATCAGCCGCGACGAGCGCGTATAGACGGCCTGTTCGAGATAGCGCTTCGCGCGCTGCCCGAGCGACGCGGCGCCCTCGACCTGGCTTTCGTCGGCCCACGGCCCCTGGAAGTGCGAGACCTGCGGAATCCCGCGCGTCACGTCGAGGCCCGGAAACGTGTACAGCGCGAAGTGCGACGAAATCACGTCCGGCCGCTCGCTGCGGATCTCGTCGCGCAGCGCGCGCCGCGCGGCGAGCATCCGGCGCGCGAGCGGCTGCGACGCAGGCCCGAAGCCCTGGATCGCCCCGCCCGTGTCGTCGGCGACCTTCGGCGAGCCGGCGACGAGCCCGCGCACCTCGACGCCCGCGCCGGGCAGCGCGCCGACGAGCGAGTAGTACATCCGGTCGAGGCCGCCCGCGCGTTCGGGGAACCAGTGCATGCCGATCTGCAACGATTTGATCGGCCGGGAAGATTGGGACATCACGGTTGCTCCTGCGTGATCGCATGCTCGGCCCGCTCGAAGGCGGACGGCTGCGTGGGTTGGCCGATGCGCCGGTAAAGCGCGACGTACTGGGCGCCCATGTGCGCCCAGCCGAAACGGGTCATCAGTTCGCGGGCCGCATCGCCCATCGCGCGACAGGTGTCGCGCGACGCCGCGAGCGAGCCGATCGCCTGCGCGAGCGCGGCCGGATCGTCCGGATCCTCCAGCACGATTCCGCATTCGCGCGTGATGATTTCCGCGCCGCCCGCCGTGCGCGCGGTGACGACCGGCAGCCCGGCCGCCATCGCCTCCAGCAGCGACAGGCTCATCGCTTCGTAGCGCGACGGAAAGACATATGCGTCGACCGAGCGCATCAGCGTCGGCATGTTCTTCACGAGACCGAGGAAATGCACGCGCGAATCGATGCCGAGCGCGCGCGCTTCGTCGGGATACGGGCTGCCGGGCAAGTAGCCGGCCACCGCGAGATGAACGTTGGGCGGCAGCTTCGTCAGCGCCTTCAGCACCGTGCCGAGGTTCTTGCGCGGCGTGCGCAGGTCGCCGACGAACAGCAGCAGGAACGCGTCGTCCGGCAGCTTGAACGCCGCACGGTCGGCCTGCGCGCCGGCGAATGCGCTGCCGTCGACGCCGTTGTAGATCACGCTGATCTTGCGGCTGTCGATGCCGAGCCCGGCGATTTCGTCGGCCACCTTCTGCGACACGGCCGTGATCGCGCGCGAGCGCCGGTAGGCCCAGCGCTCGAGCGCGGTGTTCACGCGCGTATAGACGTACTGGTAGGCCGACCACATCCCCTTCGTCAGCCCGAACGGATAGTACGGACTCTTGAACCAGCCGCCGTGCACGAAGTGCGCGGTATTCACGTCGGCCTTGATCCATGAAATGAAGCCGTTCACGTGCAGCACGTCGTATTCGCCGCGGTGCGCGCGCAGCCATGCCGCGCTTTTCAGCGCGAACACCTGCTGCTTGACGAGATTCGACGGCCAGAAGCCGCCGACCTTCACCGGCACCCAGCGCACGCGCGGGTCGGCCAGCAGCTCGGGCGCGACATGCGACGCGACCAGCGTGACCTCGTAGTTTTCGGCCAGCGCCGCGCGCGCGATTTCGTAATTGACGCGGCCCTGCCCGTCGTTATGTCGCACGACGTGCGTGACGATCGCGATTCTCAATGGTCGCCTCCCCGTGAACGCGCGGCGGCCAGCAGGCGTTGCGCCTTCTGCCAGTGCGCCGCGGCAAGTATCGAAAAAATGGCCGTGAACATCAGCAGGCCGCCGGTGCCGATCAGCGAGTTCGTGAACACGAGCATCGCGAAGGTCGACAGGCACAGGCTCAGGCACGCGCCGACGAACTTGTCCTTGCGCAGCTTGAACGCCGCGCGCAGCGTGCGGCCGAACAGCATCACGACGCCCGCGAGATACAGCAGCGTGCCGGGCCAGCCGAGCACGAACGGCACGTTCATCACGCCGCTGTCGAAGCTGCCGTACTTGCCGAGCTCGCCGCTGTCGCTCGACAGCTTCGTGGACGCGCCGGTCGCGCCCATCCCTTCGCCGGCGACGTCGGTGAATGCCGTCTGCGCGAAGGTCGCGTAGAACTTGTTGCGGTCGTCGTAGCTGCGGTCGTCCTTCAGGTTCGCGATCGACTGCAGGCGCTGGCCGAGCCGGTCGGCCACCGGCCCGACGGTCAGGAGCGGCACGCACAGCCCGACCAGCACGACGCCGCTGATCAGGATCCGCATCCGCACGCGGTTGCTCGATTGCACGAGCTGGATCGCGAGGGCGATCACCCAGCCGCCCCAGGTCGAGCGCACGAGACACAGCGCGAACGACACGAAGCCCGCCGCGCCCGCGAACCAGCGGATCTTCTGCGGCGCGACCAGCACGAACACCAGCGCGCCCATCATCGCGAACGCGAACGGTCCGGACGAATTCATCGTGCTGAACACGCGCACGCCGTACGGCACCGGCTCGCCCTGCGAACCCATCTGCGAGCCGACCATCCACAGCACGTCCCACTGCGGCATCACGAAATACTGCACGACGCCGTACACGCCCATCACGAGCATGCCCCACATGAAGGTGGAGAGCAGCACGTCGCGGTACTCCGGATAGTTGCGCGCGTTCACCATGATGTGAAAGCCGATCAGGATCGGGTACAGCCAGTTCGCGAGGTCGTAGGTCGCGGCCATCACGCCGCTCGACACGATCCCGACGAGATACGCATACACGAGCCCGAACAGGATCAGCAGCACCGGAATCCCGCGTCGCTGCGCGAGCACGCGGTAATGCCTGAGCAGCCCGAAGCCGGCGATCATCGTCACCGCGAGCGGCGCGACCTGGATCAAACTCGTCGGCGTGAACGCGCCCTTCGACCAGTCGGCCAGGCGTCGCACTTCCGGGCTCAGGAACCACACCCACCACATGAAGCCGACATAGCGCGCCGGGCTCTTGAAATACAGCCAGACGCCCACCCCGATGGCCAGCACCGGGAACGCGAGCGTCAGCACCTTGCCCTGGTGGACGGCGATCAGCGCGGCGGTGAACGTCCACAGCCCGGCCTGCCCGGCCCAGTGCTTCGGCTCGGCGAACCGGCTGCGGGTGCGCGACGGCGCGCGTTCGGCGGCAATC
Source organism: Burkholderia sp. MSMB1078WGS (assembly GCF_001528895.1). Taxonomy (NCBI): domain Bacteria; kingdom Pseudomonadati; phylum Pseudomonadota; class Betaproteobacteria; order Burkholderiales; family Burkholderiaceae; genus Burkholderia; species Burkholderia sp. MSMB1078WGS. The sequence continues at coordinate 196,564 of NZ_LPDI01000085.1, forward strand.
GTACTCATCGATGCGCGCTCACTGCGACGAAGGACGCGAATCGGCGAGCGGCATCGCCACGCCAGCCGCCGCGGGTGTGCGGCGCCGGCGCAGCATGTCGCGCGTGATCCGCACGTGCTGCTCGGCGAACGCCTGCGTGGTCAGGTCGCGCTCGCGCAGGCACGCGGCGGCCGCACGCGCGCAGTCGAGCGCCGCCACCGGATCGGCGACGAAGCGATCGGCGGCCTGGCGCATCGCCTGCGCGTCGAACGCCGGCACATAGGCGGCCGTATCGTGCGGAAAGTAGTCGCTCAGGCCGCCCACGTCGGACACGATCATCGGCTTGCCGACGGCCGCCGCCTCGAGCATCACCGTGATGCCCGACGCGTGGAAATTCGGCCGCAGCGGCACGACGATCACGTCGGCCCACGCGTACAGTTCGTGCTGCTTCGCGAGCCCCGCCGCCGGGCCGATCTTCACGTTCGGCGCGTGCCACTCGCGCGGCACGCGACGGCGCGTCGCGAGCCGCACGTCGTAGCGTTCGTCGCCGCCGAACGCGGCGAGGAACGTGCGCCAGTCGCGGTCGCGGTCGTTGCCGATCGCCGCGATCCGCAGCGGCCGGTTCGGCTTCCATTGCTGCGGCTCGACCGGCGGGAAATCCTGCGTGTTCAGCCCGTAATAGACGAACTCGGCTTCGCGCCCGAGGTAGCGTCGGCACAGGTCGGCGTTGTCGCGAGCCAGCGTGGTCAGCACGTCGGCGCGCGCGAGCAGCTTGCGGTAGAGCCAGCGGCGCGGGCCGCCGAAGCTGTTCCATTTGTCGAACAGCCACACGCTCTGCGCGAGCAGCAGCGGGCGCTTGCCCTGCGCGCCGGCGAGCTTCAGGATCAGCGCGGCGGCCAGATGCTCCTGCTCGGTGTGGGTCCAGATCACGTCGGTATCGAGCAGCGCCGCGCGGTTGCGCCACGCATGCACGACGTCGAAGCCGAGCGCCGCCTTCAGCGCACGGCGCGCGACGCTCACGACGCGGTTCTCGCCGCCGTCCTGCGAATAGGTCAGCCGGAATTCGTCGGATTCGGCGTGGTGATAGCCGTACAGGCAGCCGATGTTGTCGCCTTTCCGGTAGGTACGCGGATCGGCGCCATAGAACAAATGGACGTGAACTTTCGTTGCATCCTTCGTGGTCATGCGAGCCCTCCGGGCGTGGCCGCGCGCATTGTGCGCAGGCCGTTCAAGACGTCACCGGCGGCATCGCCGCACGATGGGGGGCGAGATTCGTGCGACGCGCATCGCGTGCGCCGCGGCGCACCGCGCGCCAGTGCGCGAGCACGCGGGCGCGCCGCGCGGTGGGCAGCGACAACAGCACGTGCGCGAAGCCCGGATAGACGCGCGTGCCGATCAGCGTCCACCACCACCACGCGATCTCGCGCCGTACCGGCGGCAGATGCTCGCGCAGCGTCAGCTGCAGGTTGTACGCGCCGTTGCTGATCGCGTTCAGCGAGGCCGCATCGCGACGGTCGTCGTCGAAGCGCTCGGCCGGAAAATGATCGACGGCGATCGCCGGGTCATACAGCAGCGTCCAGCCCGCGCGCTGCACTTCCATGCTGAACGCCATGTCGTTGTGCACCTGCGCGCCGGCGCCGCGCAGCCGCGTGTCGAAGCGCAGCCGTTCGATCGCCGCGCGGCGGTAGCTCATGTTCGCGCCTTTCAGCATGTCGACTGTGCGCGCGCCGCCGACGCCAAGGTGATGATTGCCGATGATCTTGCCCGACAGCGTGAGCCGGCCGACCTGCTCTCGCGATTCGTCGAGCAGGCGGCCCTTCTCGTGCACCCAGTCGCGGCCGCCGACCGCGCCCACGCGCGGGTCGGACAGGAACGCGGCTTCGATGCGTGCGAGCCAGTCGGGGTGCGGCGCCGCATCGTCGTCGGTGATCGCGACGATGTCGCCGGTCGACGCGTCGAGCCCCTTGTTCAGCGCGGCGACCTGCCCCGCCACGTCGACCGGCACGATGCGCAGCGGCAGCGCGCCGCCGACCGCCGGATCGGCGAGCCGTTCGTGCGTGGCGTCGTCCTCCGGGCGCGCGACGACGATCACCTCGTCGGGCAGCCGCTGCTGCCGCTGCAGCGCCAGCAGGCAGCGCGCGAGGTCGGCGGGACGCCGGTAGGTCGGAACGAGCACGGAAATTTTCATCGAGGGTTCTCCATTCAGCCAGGCCGTTGCGGCGCGCGCCGGCCCGGTGTCGTGCAATGCGATCAAGCGCTCAGGTATTCGTGCACGGCCGCATAGCCGCGGCCGTAGCCGCGCGCCTTCGGCGGCACGCCATTGAAGATCCCGCCTTCCAGATCGACGCCCGCGGTACGCAAGCGCTTGATCGCGTCGGCGATCTCGCCTTCCGTATGCATGCCCGAGCGCAGCACCAGGAAGGTGGCGCCGGCCATGCGACCGATGATGGTCGCGTCGGTCACCGCGAGCACCGGCGGCGAATCGATCAGCACGACGTCGTAGCGCTTGCCGAGGCCTTCGAGGTATTGCGGCAGGCGCGTCGACATCAGCAGCTCCGACGGGTTCGGCGGGCGCGTGCCGGCCGCGATGAACGACAGGCCCTGCACCGGCGTCTCGCGGATCGCGTCCTCGAGCGAGGACTGGTCGCTCAACAGCTCCGACAACCCCGGCTGCGAGGTGAGGCCGAAATAGCGGTCGAGCATCCCGCGGCGCATGTCGGCGTCGATCAGCAGCACGCGCTTGCCCGAATGCGCGAGCAGCACCGCGAGGTTGACCGTCAGGAAGCTCTTGCCGATGCCCGGCGTCGGGCCGGTCAGCACGATCACGCGGTTCTTCGCGTCCATCATCGCGAACTGCAACGCGGTGCGCAGGCTGCGCATGCTTTCGACGCTCAGGTCCTTCGGACGCAGGCTCGCGAGGATCGGCCGTGCACGACCGCCGCCCTTCTCGGCCGCGGCATCGAGCTTCACCTGCTCGGCGCTCTGCGGGACGAGCCCGTACAGCGGCAGGTTGAACGTCCGCTCGACGCGGTCCGGATCCTCGATGCCCTGGAACAGGTTGCGGCGCAGGAACACGACGCCGGTGCCGAGGATCAGCCCCAGGAACACGGCGGCCGACAGGATCAGCGCCTTCTTCGGCTTGATCGGATCGCCCGGGCGCAGCGCCGAATCGACGAGGTGGATGTTGCCGCCCGTGCCGGCCTTCTGCACCGACAGCTCCTGCACGCGGTTCAGCAGCAGCACGTAGATGTCCTCGGCGACCTTCGCGTCGCGCTGGAGCTGGACCGCCTTCACCTCGGTCGCCGGCAGGCTGCGGAAGCGGTTGCTGAACTTGTCCTTCTCGCCCTGCAGCTCCGCGAGCTGCTGCTTCGCGGCGATCACCATCGGGTGCGAATCGGTGAAGCGCTGCGCGAGCGACGCGAGCTGCAGGCGCTGCGCGGCGATCTGCTGTTCGTACTGCACGCTGCCTTCGAGGTAGACCTTCGCCTCGTCGCTCGCGTTGATCGACCCCGAGGTGCGCTGGTACTGCGTCAACGCGGCTTCCGCACGTTCGAGATCGGCCTTCAGGCGCGGCTCCTCGCCCTTCAGGAAGTCGAGCATCTTGGTCGCTTCCGCCTGCTTCGCGATCACGTGCTGGTTCAGGTACGACTGCGCGAGCGCGTTCGCGATCGCGGCGGTCTGGTCCGGGTCCTTGCCTTCGAGCGAGATCTGCACGACGCCCGTCTGCTTGCCCTGCTCGGTCACCTGGATGCCCGACTGGAAACCGGTGATCGCGTCGAGATCGTTGTAGCGGACCACCGTGAACTGCGTGCCGGGACGCGCGACGAGCTTCTGCACGAGCAGCGTCACGCCGCCGCCCTGCGCCGATTCCCCGACGCGGCCCGCCAGCAGCCGCGTGCCGTTCGCGTCGACCAGCGAATAGGTGCCGTTCGGGCCGGCCGTCAGCGTCAGCTTCTTGCCTTCGAGCGCCGGCACGACGCTGATCGAGTCGACGTCGGCGAGTTCGCCGCCCCACGCATACGACTTCAGGCCGAGCCACGGCCGCGACGGCTGGCCCGGCGTCGCGAGGCGCGCGGCGAGGCTGCCGAGCACCGGCAGCGTCTTCGGCGCGACCGAGAAGTTCAGCTTGAACTGCTCGACGACCGGCGTGACGACGCCGCGGCTCTTGATGATCTCGATTTCCGCATCGGTCGGCGCCTGCTGCGGGCCGCTGTTGATCGACGCGCCCGTCTGCGTCTGCGTGAGCGCCTGCGACGTGTTGTCGTTGCCCTCGACCCGCACGTGCACGTCCGCCTGGTAGACCGGCTTCGCGATGAAGCAATAGAGGCCGGCGAGCGCCACGACCATCACCGCGATACCGAGCAGCAGCCAGATGTCGTCCAGGATGACCTGGAGCAACTGGCCGAGAACGACGTCCTCTTCCTCGGTTTTCGCGGTCAGGTCCGCGTAGGAGTGTTTCGCTTGCGTGTTCACCATTCGTTCCCGCTTGAGTGGTGCCGGGGGGCGGACGCCACCCCGGCGGGCTATCAGCGCGTGATTTGCCGCATGTAGAAGATCGTCTGGATCGTCGGCAGCACCTGCTGCAGCACACGGTTGAACTGCACCGAGCCGGCCGTGCTGACGTAGACGACGTCGAGCGGTTGAAGCGGGAAGCGGCTCGACAGCATCAGCGCATCGGGCTGCGTCATGTCGAGACGGAACACTTCGGGCTTCGTCGGGTTGTCGCGCATCCCGCGCATCACGTAGATCTTGCGCGGGTTCGCGTCGGTGTCGAGAATCCCGCCGCCGGCCGTCAGCGCGTCGGCGATGGTCAGCTTGCCCTTGAGCATCGGCACCGTGACCGGCGTCTTGACCTCGCCCATGATGAACACGCGGCTGTCGCTGCGGTCCGGCACGTTGACGATGTCGCCCGGCTGCAGCATCACGTTCTGCTTCACCTCGCCGCGATCGAGCACGCCGTTCGCATCGAGCGTGTACAGCTTGCCGTCGCGCGTGAGCCGCACGCGCTGCAGGTCGGCCTCGGCGGTCGAGCCGCCCGAGCGCGAGATCGCGTCGACCAGCGTGAGCGGCACGTCGCTCACCGCGAGCGGGCCCGGCTGCTTCACCTCGCCCGTCACCTGCACCTTCTGGCTGCGGAACGACAGCACGCGCACGTCGAGCTGCGGGTTCTTCACGTAGCGCGACAGGCTGGACGCCATCTCGTCGCGGATCTGCGCGACCGTCTTGCCCGCCACGCGAATGCGGCCGACGAACGGGAAGAAGATCGTGCCGTCGGCCGCCACGGTCTGGCCGTACGGGTCGGCCTGACCCGGCAGCGCGGTCGTATACGGCTGCTGCAGCGCGCCCGCGACCGATTGCGTCGTGTTGCCGCCGCTCGAGAACGACTGGCCCTGCGGCGTCGTCAGCTCCGGGTGGTCCCACACGGTGACGCCGAGAATGTCCTGCGGGCCGACGCGATACGTGTACTGCGACGGATCGGTAAAGCGCCCGGGCGGCAGCGGATGTTCGACCTGCGCTTTCTGCAGCTGATCCATCACCACTTTGGCGTCGATGTAATGAACCGGATAGGTCTCGGCCGCTTCCTGCCGGCCGTCGTCCTTCAGGTTCGACGAGTCGAGGTAGTTGCCGGGCGCGGTCGCACACGCCGACAGGAATGTCGTCAGCGCGACGGCGAGCGCCAGCGGGCGCATGGGACGTTTCAGCATAGTTTTTGCAGCCATCCTTGAACCAGACGTTCGATCAATGAGTAGCTCTCGCGATAGTCGGCCTCGGGGCCGCCATGCGGATCCGCGATCTCGGCGTCCTCCCACTTGCCCAGCAGGTGGACCTTGCCGCGCGCGAACGGATCGACCGATTCGACGGCCTTGATCTGATCGCGCTCGCTGACGAGAATCAGGTCGGCGTCGCGCACGATCCGGCGCGACAGCCGCCGCGAGCGATGGGTCGTCGCATCGACGCCCCGCTCGGCCAGCAGTTGCCGCATCACCGGATCGATGCCGTCGCCGTCGTTCGCATGCACGCCGGCCGAATGGAACGTCGGGCGGGGGCCGCCGCGCGACGCGGCGTGCGACTTGAACAGCATTTCCGCCGCCGGGCTGCGGCAGACGTTCGCGTGGCAGACGATCAGGATGTTCCGGAACATGGCGTCTCGTAACGAGTGACGGAAAACGGGTTACGCGCCGGCGCGCGCGGCGCCCGGCACGCGGGCGGCGACGGCCTGGCGCGAGCCCGGCCGGCCGATCGGGTGGTACTCGATGCCCTGCTCGCTCATCGTCTCCGGCTCGTACAGGTTGCGGCCGTCGAAGATCACGGGCGTCTTCCACAGGCGGCCGAGCGCGACGAAGTCGGGGCTCTTGAACGCCTTCCATTCGGTGACGATCACGAGCGCGTCGGCGTCTCGCGCGGCCTGTGCCTCGTCGTCGACGAAGGTCAGGCGCTCGAGCCAGCTCGGGTGATCGGCGAGATCGAGCGCGATCACGCGGCGCGCTTCCTGCTGCGCGACCGGGTCGTAGGCGGCGACGCGCGCGCCGCGCGAGAGCAGCTCGGCGATCAACTCGCGGCTCGGCGCCTCGCGCATATCGTCGGTGTTCGGCTTGAACGCGAGGCCCCACAGCGCGAACGTGCGGCCGCTCAGGTCCTCGCCGAAGCGCGCGACGATCTTGTCGGCGAGCACGCGCTTTTGCGTCGCGTTGACCGACGACACCGCCTTCAGGATCTGCAGCGACTGGCCGTGCTCGTCGGCCGTGCGGATCAGCGCCTCGACGTCCTTCGGGAAGCACGAGCCGCCGTAGCCGCAGCCGGCATACAGGAAGTGATAGCCGATGCGCGGATCGGAGCCGATCCCGCGGCGCACGGCCTCGATGTCCGCGCCGAAGCGGTCGGCGAGGTTCGCCAGTTCGTTCATGAACGAGATGCGCGTCGCGAGCATCGCGTTCGCCGCGTATTTCGTGAACTCGGCCGAACGCACGTCCATGTACAGCGTGCGCTCGTGATTGCGGTTGAACGGCGCGTAGAGCTTCTTCATCAGCTCGCGGGCGCGCTCGCCCGGCACGTCGTCGTCGCAGCCGATCACGATACGGTCCGGCCGCGTGAAATCGTCGACGGCCGCGCCTTCCTTCAGGAATTCCGGATTCGACACGACAGAGAACATCTGGTCGCCGCCGCGCTTCGCAAGCTCCTCGGCGACCGCCGCGCGCACGCGCTCGGCCGTGCCGACCGGCACCGTCGACTTGTCGACGATTACCTTGAAGCCGGTCATGTAGCGGCCGATGTTGCGCGCCGCCGCGAGCACGTATTGCAGGTCGGCCGAACCGTCCTCGTCGGGCGGCGTGCCGACCGCGATGAACTGCACGTCGCCGTGCGCGACCGCGGCCTCGATGTCGGTCGAGAAGCGCAGGCGGCCGGCCGAGCGGTTGCGCGCGATGACTTCCTTCAGGCCCGGCTCGTGAATCGGCACGCCGCCGCCGTTCAGGATGTCGATCTTCGCCTGGTCGACGTCGAGACAGAACACGTCGTGCCCGATGTCGGCGAGACAGGCGCCGGTGACAAGCCCTACGTAACCGCTGCCGATGATAGTCAGATTCATGATGTGTCGGACCCCTTGACCAATGATTCGAAATTCGGAAAACCGGAATGCCTGCGTGACGCAGCGCGTCGGTGTCAGTACGCGTTGCTGCCGGTGAAGCCTTTCCACAGCGTCAGCACGACGATCTTGATGTCGAGCCAGAACGACCAGTTCTGCATGTAGTACAGGTCGAGCTTCACGCGGCCCATCATCTTCTCGATCTGGTCGGTCTCGCCGCGAAAGCCGTTGATCTGCGCCCACCCGGTGATGCCCGGCTTGATCCGGTAGCGGAACATGTAGCCCTTGACCAGATCCTTGTAGATGTCGTCGTGCGCGAGCGCATGCGGGCGCGGACCCACCACCGACATCTCGCCCTTCAGCACGTTGATGAACTGCGGCAGCTCGTCGAGGCTCGTGCGCCGCAGGAACCGGCCGACCGGCGTCACGCGCGAGTCGTTCTTCGTTGCCTGCGTGACCTGCCCGGCCACTTCCTGATGCACCTTCATCGAGCGAAACTTGTAGATCTCGAATTCGTGCCCGTCGATGCCCTTGCGCTTCTGCCGAAAGAACACCGGCCCGCGCGAGGTCAGCTTGATCAGAACCGCGATCAGCACCATCACCGGTGCGAGCGCCGTGAGCGCCGCCAGCGCGAACAGCCGGTCGAACACGAACTTCGGCAGGATCCGCACGTCGGTGATCGGCGACGCCGCGAGGTTGATCGCCGGCACGCCGAGCACCTCGACCACTTCCTGGTTGAAGAACGACAGCGTGCGCACGTCCGGAATGAAGCGGATGTTCACGAAGTCGTGCCGGAACACCGTCACGATCTCGTGAATCCGACGCTCCTCCGTGATCGGCAGCGTGAGCCACAGCTCGCTGATCGCGCGGCTGCGCACCAGCCACACCAGCGATTCGAACTGCCGCTCGATACGCACGTCGTCGAGCGCGACTTCGCCCGGCGCCTCGCTTTCGTCGTACACGCACACCGGGTTGAAGCCGGCTTCCGGCCGCGCCCGCATCTGCGCGATCAGCCGCCGTGCCGCCGGCGTGCCGCCGACGATCGCGACCGCCTTCAGGTTGTAGCCGCCGCGGCGCAATTGCCGCAGCACCACGTGCACGCAGGCTTTCGAACATGCGAGCAGCGCCATCGTCGCGAGCGCCCAGTAGCCCAGCCACAGCCGCGACAGGTCGCCCGACTGGTGAAAGCTGAAACTCAGCAGGATGCCCGCGAGCTCCACGGCGAGCCACGCGAACGCAACGCGGACCACCAGCCCGACGAGACGCTTGCCGCGCCACGACTGGTAGATGCCGACGGCCGGAAAGAACACGACGACCAGCAGGCAGTCGAACAGCACCGTCGTGCGCTGCAGGTCGCTGAGCCCGATGCTGCCGTCGTGCAACGCGGCCGCGATCAGCGCACCCGTCACGACCATCGCGATATCGATGACTCTCGCCAGCACGCTCAACATGTCTGTTTCCTCTTCTTTGAACAGGCGTTTGCCGAACAGCGCCTTGCGCAGCCCATGCCGCACATTCGATTCAAACGTTGCATGACGCTATTGAAGCGACAAGAAAATTCCTCCTCAAGCGCACAAGTATTTCGAAAAATAATCGGAAATTCTTGCCGCGATCTTTTTTAATTAAATCGGCAGGTTTTCCCGAATCGGTCGGGAACGGGGATTTTTTCGGAATCGTTACGCTTCCCGGTCGCCCTTTGCGGGCGGTCGTGTCCGGCCGGCACCCGGAATTATTTTTTATTTTTTTATTGCCGGCCGGTGCTATCGCGGAAAATTCTCCCGGACGAATGCGCGGCGGATATCCGGCATTGGGTCCGGTTTTATTGTCGATTTACTTCATGCTACAACGACAGGCACTGACTTCAACCGTGGAGAGTGTCATCATGAATGCTCCGGCAGTGGTCGCCGAAACGCGCCCTTCTACTTCCGCCGCACCCGCCGCACCCGCTGCCGGCACGCGTCTCGCCGTGCAGCCCGTGATTCTCGCCGGCGGTTCCGGCACGCGCCTGTGGCCGATGTCGCGCGAGCGTTTTCCGAAACAGCTGATCGGCCTGCTCGGCGATCACTCGCTGCTGCAGTCCACCGCGCTGCGCCTCGACGGCCTGACGGCCGATCATCCGCTCAACGACGACGTGCTGATCGTCTGCGGGGAGGATCACCGCTTCACGACCGCCGAGCAACTGCGCCTGACGGCCAAGCACGCGACGATCATGCTCGAACCGCTCGGTCGCGACACCGCACCGGCGCTGACGCTCGCCGCGCTGCGACTCGTCGCCGGCGGCAACGACGCGGTGATGACCGTGATGCCGGCCGACCATGCGGTCGCGGACGTGCCGCGCTTTCACGCGGCCGTCGCGGCCGGCGTGCACTGCGCCGCGCAAGGCAAGATCGCGACGATGGGCATCGTGCCGACGCACGCGGAAACCGGCTACGGCTACATCCGCGTCGGCGCGCCGCTCGGCGACGCCGGAACCGGCCCCCTCGACGTGCGCCGCCTCGACCGTTTCGTCGAGAAGCCGCACCTCGAACTCGCGCAGCAGTACGTCGCTTCGGGCGAATACTGGTGGAACAGCGGGATCTTCATCGTGCGCGCATCGGTCTGGCTGAAGGCGATCCGGCAGCTCGAACCCGCGATCTACGCGGCCTGCGAACGGGCCGTCGCGCAGGGCAAGGAGGACGGCGACTTCTTCCGCGTCGATCGCGACGCATTCGCCGCATCGCCGTCGAACTCGATCGACTACGCGGTGATGGAACCGCTCGCGAGCCTGCCGCAACTGTGCGAGAGCGTCGTCGTGCCGCTCGACGCGGGCTGGTCGGACGTCGGTTCGTGGGATGCGATCTGGCAGATCTCGCCGAAGGACGAAACCGGCAACGTCGGCCGCGGCCACGTGCTGTTCGAAGGCGCCGAATCGACGTTCGCGCATTCGGAAAGCCGGCTCGTCGCGTGCGTCGGCACGCAGAACCTGGTCGTCGTCGAAACGCCCGACGCCGTGCTCGTCGCGGATAAATCGCGCGTGCAGGACGTGAAGAAGATCGTCGGGCACATCAAGGCGCGACAAGGCTCCGAAGCGACCGATCACCGCAAGGTGCATCGTCCGTGGGGCCACTACGACTCGGTCGACATGGGCGAGCGCTTCCAGGTGAAACGCATCGTCGTGAAGCCGGGCGCACAACTGTCGCTGCAGATGCACCACCACCGCGCCGAGCACTGGATCGTCGTGCGCGGCACCGCGCGCATCACGCGCGGCGACGAAACGTTCCTGCTGTCCGAAAACGAATCGACGTACATTCCGCTCGGCGTATCGCACCGCCTGGAGAACCCGGGCAAGATGCCGCTCGAGCTGATCGAAGTGCAGTCGGGTGCGTATCTCGGCGAGGACGACATCGTCCGCTTCGACGATACCTACGGCAGACAGTAACGCGTCGCCGTCATGCACGAAAGGGCGCCGCCTCGACAGCGGCGCCCGGGCAAGGCAGACATGGAGACACCGAAGGAGACACCGGACTTGCGCGCGGGCGTCGTGGCGCACGACGGCCCGCGCGTTGCACGGCAACGGCGATCAGCCCACGCGGTACTCGTATTCGCGACGTTCCGACTGCACGGGATCGTTGCGGCTCTCCGACAACGCGCCCGCGCGACGCTCGGCGATGAAGCGCTTGATGTCCGACTCCGCGCGCGCCAGGGCCGACAAGCCGGCCAGCACTTCGCCCTGCGGCTCGCGCGCCGGCGCGTCGCTCGCACCGTGGCGATCGATCCACTGGCGCGCCCAGTCGAGCGCGTACTGCTCGGCTTCCTCGGCGTCGGTGAAGCGCGGGCCGATCAGGCCCGAGCGCTCGACGCGCCGGTCGTCCTGCGAGATCTCGGCCCATGCGCGATACATCAGGTTCTGCACGGGCTGCGCGATCCCGCTGATCGTGTAGCCACGATATTCGTCGACCTGCGGCTCGGCCGCGGCGAAGCTCGCCGCCGACGCCCGCACATGGCGCAACTCCGTGGCCGGCGCGCCGGGCACCGTGAACGACACGTCGGAGCGGCCGTCCACCTGGTCGTCCCGCATCGTGCTGAGCGACGCACCCTCGCCCGGCCAAACGTTTGCCTGCGCAACCGGCAATTGCCACGACTCGGGGTTCTGCCAGAACACGCCGCGCAGACGGTCGTTGTCGGGCACGGGCTCCGCGCGGCGGGCCGGCGCGACCGCGACGGGCGGCGGCGGAATATACGCGAACGTGCGCCCGCTGAACTGGGTCAGCACGTCGATCATCTTCAGCAGCGTGCCGTTCGCAAGCCACTCTTCGTAGCGGCGGCGGCACGTCGGCCCGGATGGATAGCGACCAGGCAGCTTTGACCAGGCTTCCCCGGTCGTCAGGATCCAGAGCACCGCGTTGGCGACGACGCGCGGTTCGGCGCGCGGACGCCCGCGACGGTTCAGCCGGATGGGTTCATCGGCGATCAGCGCTGAAAGGCGAAACCACTCTTCATCGTTAAGCTCATCGAAGAACATAGTCGATCTCTCCACGCAGCCAGGCCGGGGCTGCGATTGGCGGCGCCGTCGCGACACATCGCGTCGCGGGGCGGCCAGGTTGCACATTATGGTTATCCGGCGTTGTGCATACCGGGCGACACCGCACTTTCACGGTGCCGCGATTCCCGGCAATGGCGCACAAATCGCGGTCTCACTCCAATGTGGGAATTTTTGTGCACGAAGCATACCATCCTCAGGGTTTATCTCAATATGACAATGACTTAATGTTACGCACTGAAACAACCTGCCATGGGCGAGCAATCCATTTACGCTTGAATTTTTTTGCGAGATCTTTATGCCGGCGGCTGCAAAGGCCCGTCTGGCGGGGCTTCGCAGCGTCTGAAGAATGCCGTGAAACGGGCCGCTGCGGCCTGCTCCGACCCCACGCGCGACACTCCCCGAAATGGCTTCCCGAGATCGGTAAATCAGGGAAAAATTCGTAACAAGATATTCACGAATCGGTAAATCATTCGATTTTCGGAGAATCGAATTATCTCCATGCACAATCTTTTTATTGTTTCTCTGCGAGTAATGAAAATACGCTGACGCAGCGCGCCCACTATGTCCCCGCATGCAAATCCGTCACGGTTGTTACATTTTCGGGGAAACAGGCGAGCAGCCGCCCCCCAGCGCGTGCGGCGCGCCGGTTTCGGGTCGGAACGGAAAGGCGGGAGCCGGCAGGCGCGGCAGGCGCCCCTCAGCGCAGATCGCCGGCCAGCGCCGCGGCCACGTCCGCGTCGATACGCTGCGGCGGCATCGTATAGGCCGGGTGATCGCAGCCGATCGACAGCGCCGCCCCGCCCTTGAGCGCAGCGCGCATCGGCGCATCGAACTCGAAGCGGACGAAGTGCACGGCCGACGTTTTTTCGGCGTTGTCGCGCTCGAGATCCTCGTCGGCGATCGCGTAGACGCTCGCGTGCCCGTCGACCCGCAGGTACACGCGATCCTCGACCCCGATCAGCCGCGCGAGCGCCGCGCGCCGTTCGACCTCGTGCTCGTACTCGATCTGCATCGTCGCCTTCAGGTTGGTGCCGTCGGGCACCAGCGGCAGATACGCGTCGAGCTCCGCTGCGATGCCGGCTTCGTCGAAGATCTTCTCGATGTGCAGCATCTCGTGGATCTGGTAGCGGATCGTCGTCTCGTCCTCGAACAGGAAACGCAGGTGATTGCCGAGCGCCACCGCGCGGCGGCGCTTGTACGCGACGAGCCGCGCGTGTTCGGCCTTGCGGATCTTCGCGTACGCTTCGAGCGTCAGCAGGGAGTCCCGGGTCAGCGTCATGGATGTCCTCGTGGGTGGCCGGCGGCTCAGATGCCATACGCGCGGCGCAGCAACGTCAGCGGATGCGCGAGCGGCGCTTGCGGCAGCCCCTTCTCGTCGATGCCCTGCACGATGTGATGACCGGCGAGCGCGCAGTCGGACGACACGACGTCCGGCTGCGGCTCGGCCATCGCCTTGAACACGGGCGCGCCGATCCGCATCGCATCCGCATGGAACGCCTTCTTCACGCCGAACGTGCCCGCGTGGCCGGAGCAGCGCTCGACGACGTTCACGCGCGTATCGGGCACGAGCGACAGCGCATCGGCCGTCTTGCGGCCGATGTTCTGCACGCGCGCATGGCACGGCACGTGATACGACACGGTGCCGAGGCCGGTTTTGAAATCGGTCTTCAGCAGCCCGTCGCGATGTCGCGCGATCACGTACTCGAACGGATCCCAGAATGCGTCGGCCACCGCGCGCACGGCCGCGTCGGCGGGGAACATCAGCGGCAGCTCGCTCTTGTACATCAGCACGCAGCTCGGGATCGCGCCGATCAGCGCATAGCCTTCACGCGCGTAGCGTTCGAGCACGGGGATGTTGACCGCCTGCTTCGCGGCGACGCCCTCGAGATTGCCCTGCTCGAGCAACGGCATCCCGCAGCACGCTTCGCGCGTGACGAGCTCGTACGGGATCTCGTTGTGCGCGAGAATCGCGAGCAGGTCGTGGCCGATCCCCGGCTCGTTGAAATTCACGTAGCACGTCGCGTAGATCGCGACCTTGCCGGGCGTGCGTTCGCCGTCGCGCACGGGCGGCGTGTCCGAGCGCCTGGCGGCGCGCCGGAACGTGCGCGGCGCGAATTCCGGCAGCCACGCATGGCGATCGACGCCGAGCACCGCTTCGAGCGCGTGGCGCGCAGGCGGCGTGCGGTTCACCGCGTTGACCGTCTGCGTGACGACCGGAATGCCCGCGAAACGGCCGAGCGCATCGGTATTCGACAGCACCTTGTCGCGCAGCGGCGCTTCGCCGCGCTTGTAACGCGCAGCCTTGCCGCGCAGCATCAGGTGCGGAAAATCGACGTTCCAAGCGTGCGGCGGCACGTACGGGCATTTCGTCATGTAGCAGAGGTCGCACAGATAGCACTGGTCGACGACCTTGCCGAATGCGGCCTTCGGCACTTCCTCGATGTCGCCCGTCGGCGTGCCGTCGACCAGGTCGAACAGCGCCGGAAACGCGCCGCACAGCGACACGCAGCGCCGGCATCCGGCGCAGATGTCGAATACGCGCGTCATTTCCGCATCGATCTCGGCCTGGTCGTAGAACGCTTCGGACTGCCAGTCGAGCGGATGCCGGGTCGGGGCTTCGAGACTGCCTTCCTTGTGGGGCATGGGGCGCTCCCGCGTGGCGTACGTGTGCGCAGGCGCACCGCCCGCGCGGTGCGGGCGGCGATGAACGAACCGCCGGCCGCGCGGCGCTGCCGTGCGACCTGCGGCGGCCCGTCAGTCGACGAGACTGTCCAACGCCTTCGTGTAGCGGTTCGCGTGGCTGCGTTCGGCCTTCGCGAGCGTCTCGAACCAGTTCGCGATTTCGTCGAACCCTTCGTCGCGCGCGGTCTTCGCCATGCCCGGATACATGTCGGTGTATTCGTGCGTTTCGCCGGCGATCGCCGATTCGAGATTCAGCCGCGACGAACCGAACGGCAAACCCGTGGCCGGATCGCCGACGGCTTCCAGATATTCCAGATGGCCGTGCGCATGGCCGGTTTCGCCTTCGGCCGTCGAGCGGAACAGCGCGGCGACGTCGTTCTGCCCCTCGACGTCGGCCTTCGAAGCGAAATACAGATAGCGCCGATTCGCCTGCGATTCGCCCGCGAATGCGGCCTTCAGGTTCTCTTCGGTTTTGCTGCCCTTGAGTTGAGCCATTTGCGCCTCCGTTCGAGTCGGCGCGGCCGCGTGCGACGCCGGGCCGATCAGATATGTGGGGAACGATGCATGCGCCGGGCGCGCATCGTGCTCTTCAATCTAGGCGCTCGCGTTCGCATCCCCCAATAGGCTTTTTCAATGCGGGCGATAGTGTCGGGTTGTCGGGTGCGGAACGCAGCACATGGCCGGGAAGACGCACGCCGCGCCGCGCGGGTCGTGCGCCATGCGTCATGCATCCATCGCCCGCTTGAGCAGCAATTCGCGCTCACGCTCGTTGCGCGTCAGTTCCGCCGCGCGACGGAACTCCCGCTTGGCCTCGTCGGCGCGGCCGAGCTTCGCGAGCAGATCGCCGCGCACGCTCGGCAGCCAGTGATAGCGCGCAAGCGCCGGATCGTCGCGCAGCACGTCGACGAGTTCGAGCGCCGCAGCCGGCCCGAACGCCATCCCCACCGCGACCGCGCGATTCAGCTCGACGACCGGCGACGGCGCGACTTCGGCGAGCGCGTCGTACAGCGCGACGATCTGCACCCAGTCGGTGTCCGAAGCCTGCCGCGCACGCGCGTGGCACGCGGCGAGCGCCGCCTGCAGCGCATACGGCCCGCGCACGCCGCCGAGCTTCGTCGCCCGCTCCAGCGCCGCGAGGCCGCGCCGGATCAGCAACGGATCCCAGCGGCTGCGGTCCTGGTCGAGCAGCAGCACGGGCCGGCCCTGCGCGTCGACGCGTGCATGCATGCGCGACGCCTGCAGCTCCATCAGCGCGACGAGCCCGAGCACTTCGCTTTCGTCCGGCGCGAGCCCGGCGAGCACGCGGCCGAGCCGCAACGCCTCGTCGCATAGCGTCGGACGCATCCAGTCGTCGCCTGCCGTCGCCGCATGGCCTTCGTTGAACACGAGATAGATCACTTCGAGCACCGATGCGAGCCGCGCGGGCCGCGCATCGGCGGCCGGCACCTCGAACGGCACGTGCGCCGCCGCGAGCGTGCGCTTCGCGCGCACGATCCGCTGCGCGATCGTCGGCTCGGGCGTCAGGAACGCACGCGCGATCTCGCCCGTCGTCAGCCCGCCGAGCAGCCGCAGCGTCAGCGCGACGCGCGCGTCGGTCGACAGCACCGGGTGGCACGACGTGAAGATCAGCCGGAGGAGGTCGTCGCCGATGTCGTCGTCGCGCGCGTCGGCGAGTGCGTCCGCGATATCGGGGACGACATGCGCTTCGAGCGCGTCCATCTCGTGACCAAGCTGGTCGCGCTTCGCCGCATGAAGCGACTCCTGCCGGACCCGGTCGAGCGCGCGACGCTTCACGGCCGTCATCAGCCAGGCGGCCGGGTTGTCGGGCACGCCGTCGACGGGCCAATGCTCGAGCGCCGCGACGAGCGTGTCCTGCGCCAGCTCCTCGGCCACGCCGACGTCGCGCACCACGCGCGCGGCGCGCGCGATGATCTTCGGCGCCTCGATTCGCCAGACCGCTTCGATCGCACGATGAGTCGCTTCATGCGTCACGACGCCTGCCCCTGGGCGGACGCATCCAGCGGCATGGCCATCAGTTCCCACGTGTGACCGTCCGGATCGGTGAACCCGTGGCCGTACATGTTCGGGTACTCGCGCGGCGCCTGCGGCGCGGCCCCGCCTGCCGCCAGCGCCTTCGCGACGATCGCGTCGACTTCGGCACGGCTGTCGCACGACAGGCACGACAACACCTGAATGTGCGTCGCCGGATCGATGATGGTCTTGTCGGTGAAGGTCTGGAAAAACGGCCGCACGAGCAGCATCGCGAAGATCGCGTCGCCGATCCGGATGCAGGCGGCCTGATCGTTGGTATAGGCCGGCACGACCTCGAAGCCGAGCGCCTGGTAGAACGTCTTCGCGCGCGGCAAGTCGGCTACCGGCAGATTGATGAAAACCATCTTGTGCATGACGGGTGCTCCCGGTGAGGTTGGATTCAGGCGTGGCTACGGCCGACGTGGAGATCGCGGAACCGCTCGACCGCGTCGCTCGGCGTCAGGTCGTCGAGCTCGAACAGCGGCCGCACCTCGATCTCGCAATCGAGCTCGGCGCCGAACGGCGCGGGGAACCGGCGCGTCCATTCGAGCGCTTCGTCGCGCGAACGCACCTGGATCAGCGTATAGCCGGCGATCAGTTCCTTCGTTTCGGCGAACGGGCCGTCGATCACCGTGCCCTTGCCGCCCGTGTAGCGCACGCGCCAGCCATGGGCGCTCGGCCTCAGGCCGTTGGCGTCGAGCAGCACGCCGGCCTTCGCCAGTTCCTCGTGATAGACCGTCATGGCCTCGACCAGCCGGTTATCCGGCAACGCGTCGGATTCGCTGACGGCGTTCGCCCGGATCATGATCATGAATCGCATCGTTTACTCCTTGTCGTCGGTGGAAGGCGGCGCCCGTTCCGCGGCGCCTTATCCGGACGACGGGCGGAAGACGGCCGGATCGACACGCGCCACGACAAATCAGGGTAAATACCGAGTCGCGACGCTCAGAGGAAGCACGGGCCGACCGCGCGCACCTCGACCGTGCACCATTGCGCGGCCGGGCACTGGCGCGCGATCTCGATCGCTTCCTCGCGCGTGTCGACGTCGACGAGGAAGAAGCCTCCGATCATCTCCTTCGCCTCCGCGAACGGGCCGTCGAGCAGGCGCGTCTCGCCGTCGCGCACCTGCACGCGCGTACCGCGCTCGGACCGCTCCAGCGACTCGACGCCGCGCAGCACGCCGCGCGCCTTCAGCGACTCGGCGAAATCGACCATTCGCGCATAAAGCGCCTGACCTTCGTCGAGCGTGCGCTCGGCGCGCTGTTCGGTCGGTTCGACAATCAACAGCATGTAAGACATGAATTTCTCCTGTGGGGGACGGGGCGCCGCGGCATGCGCCGGGCGAGCGGCATGCGACGGCCGATGCGAAAGCGTAACAGCCGCGGGACGGCTTGCCGCATCGTTGGCCAACCGGCACTGGCCGGACGGCCATTTCGGTCGCAGCCTGACAGTTTGCCTTCAGGATGCGGTCCCGAACTGTCGGATTTTCATCCTTTGGACCGTCTCATGTCACGCCCGCTCCTCCTGTTCGCCGTTGTGCTGTTCGCGGCGTTGTCCGTCGTGCCCTGCGCGCCCCTCTTCGCCCGGCCGGCCGTCGCCGCGCTGCCGGTCAGCAGCGGCTGCGGCGGTGCGGTCACGGCGATTGCCGAGATCCGCCGCGCCGGCCGCCCGTCGCCGTTCGCCGGGCAAACGACGTCGATCGAAGCGGTCGTCACCGCGGCGTTCGGCGGCCCCGACGGCCTGGGCGGCTTCTTCGTCCAGCAGGCCGACGCGCAGCGGCAGCGCCGGCCGGGCGTTCCGGAAGGCCTGTTCGTCCATGCACCGAACGCGCGCGCCGAACCCGGCGATCTCGTGCATCTGACCGGCAAGGTCAACGAAAAATACGGCCGGACGCAGTTCACCCTGTCGGGCCGCGTGACCGTCTGCGCGCGCGGCCAGACGGTCACGCCGGCAACGCTCGTGCTGCCGGTCGCGTCGCCCGCCGTGCTGGCCGCGCACGAAGCCATGCGCGTACGCCTGCCGCAAACGCTGACGGTCAGCGATACCTACGAACTCGGCCGCTACGGCAGCCTCGTGCTGAGCCTCGGCCGGCTGCGCGTACCGACCCAGGTCGCATTGCCGGCCGATGCTGCCGCACTGGCGGCAGCCAACGCACTGAACCGCATCGTGCTCGACGACGGTTCAAGCCGCCGCGACCCGGCGGCCGTCCGCTATCCGCCGCCCGCGCTGAGCGCGGCCAACACGCTGCGCGCGGGCTACACGGTACGCGGCGTCGAAGGCGTGCTCGAGTGGCGCCACGGCGCATGGCGGCTGCAACCGGTGGCTGGCACGGCACCGGTGTTCGATGCCGCCGCGAACCCGCGCACCGCGGCACCGGCCCGGCATCCCGAGGCCGACGTGCGCGTCGTATCGTTCAACGTCTTCAACTATTTCAACGGCGACGGCCGTGGCGGCGGATTCGACGCGCCGGCCGACCGCGGCGCGAAAACGCCTGCCGCGTTCGCGCGGCAGGAAGCGAAGATCGTCGCGGCGTTGCGCGCGCTGCGCGCCGACGTGATCGGGCTGATGGAAATCGCGAACAACGGCCACGGCGACGCGAGCGCCGTCACGCGTCTCGCCGCGCAACTCGGCGCGGGCTGGCGCGCGGTCGATCCCGGCACCGCGCGGCTGGGCCGGGACGCGATCGCGGTCGCGCTGCTGTACGACAGCCGCACGGTCGAGCCGGTCGGGCGCGCCGCCACCGTCGCACTCGGCGGCCGGCACCGCCCGCCGCTCGCGCAGACGTTCCGGCGCATCGGCGGCACGCGCGCGTTCACGGTCGCGGTCAATCACCTGAAGTCGAAGAACTGCCCGCATGCGAGCGGCGCCGATCTCGATCAGTCCGACGGCCAGGGTTGCTGGAATGTGGCGCGTACCCAGGCGGCCGCGCGCGTCGCCGACTGGCTCGCCACCTCGCCGACGGGCGTCGCGGCCGACGGCGTGCTGTTGATCGGCGATCTGAACAGTTATGCGAAGGAAGACCCGGTTCGCACGCTCGAAGCGCGCGGCTATGCGAACCTGGTTGCGCGCTTCGTCGGCGATGCTGCGTACAGCTACGTATTTCGCGGCGAAGCCGGCAATCTCGATCACGCGCTTGCCACGCCGCCGCTCGCCGCACGCGTGAAGGCCGTGCAGTTCTGGCACATCAACGCGGACGAACCGCTCGTCCTGCAACCCGTGCCCGATTACAAAACGTCCGCGCGACGGTCGGCTTATTACGCGCCCGACGCGTACCGCTCGTCGGACCACGATCCCGTCGTCATCGACGTCGCGCTGGACGGCAGCGGCGGGCGATCGGCTCCGGGCACGAATCATGCGCCTCGATCTGTCGTCGATTAGTGCAATTGCATCAGTACGCGACCTGCAACGGCACTATTTACCCGATGGCCCGGCAACGCCATATTTACCGGGCTTTCACTGCGATCCGCTGCTCGACATGCTGCGTCGGCCGAGACGCGAAATTTTTTCAACCGCCGCCCCGCCCCGCGTGACGGGGCTTTCGGGCGATCCCGCCGACGAATTGAAAATTTGTCTCGAAACTCAAGCGGATCAGGTGAATCACACTAGTTGCTGGGATTCGTCTTATCTTCAAATTAGCCCTGGAATCGAAGGAGGATAAACACCATGGCGCTTACCGACTCGATCGAACACAAGCTGGATCGCGGCCTGTCCGACATCCGCCGCACCGGCCGACGCGTTGGCCGTACGACCCGCTCCGCCGCCCGCGACCTGCACGCCGACGTGAGCGACGATCTGCGCGGGCTGGTCGACGAACTGGAAGATTTGCTGAAAAACGACGGCGATGGCGATATCGCCGCCCTGCGCAAACGCATCCAGTCCCGGATCGACGAAGCACGCGGCGCGCTCGACTACGCGTCGGGCAGCGCGGCCGCCCGGCTGCGCGATTCGGCCGAACGCATGTCGCAGGTCGTACACGACAATCCGTGGCAGACCGCCGGCGTCGTCGCGGGTCTCGCATTCGTCGCGGGGCTGCTCCTTTCCCGCCGTTGAACAGGGCCACCCGCACCCCCGCCCGCCCCGTTCGCTCTCAATCAGACAACGAAGGAGAAACCGCCATGCAGAAATCCCTCGCCATGAAAGCCGCCGCTGCCGTGATGCTCGGCAGCCTCGCCCTCGCCGGCTGCACGACCACCTCCGACAAACCCGATAGCGCGGCAGCCAGCGCGTCGAAACGCCAGTCGATCGACGCCAGCGTGAATGCCACGCTGTCGCGCCTGTATTCGACGGTGCCGGGCTCGCGCGATCTGGTCTCGAAAGCACGCGGCGTCCTCGTGTTCCCGAACGTGCTGCAAGCCGGCTTCATCGTCGGCGCCCAGTCCGGCAACGGCGCGCTGCGCGTCGGCGGCAGTACCGTCGGCTACTACAACACGTCGTCGCTGTCGGTCGGGCTGCAGGCCGGCGCGCAGTCGAAGGCGGTCGTGTTCCTGTTCATGACGCAGGATGCGCTCGACTCGTTCCGCAAGTCGGACGGCTGGTCGGCCGGCGCCGACGCGTCGGTCGCGGTCGTGAAGGTCGGCGCGAACGGCGCGGTCGACACCACCACGGCCACCGCCCCGGTGGAAGTGCTGGTCCTGACCAACGCGGGCCTGATGGGCGACCTGTCGGTGAACGGCACGAAGGTCACCAAGCTCCACATCTGACGACGCGGCACGCGGCCTCGCACCGCGTTCGCTTCCCGGCAGCGCCGCGGCCCCGGCCGCGGCGTTTTCGCATGTCTCTCACGCAGCGGCTATGATGGCGGCATCTTTGCGGGCATACTCCGCGTGGGCCGCCCCGCAACGCGTTTCGCCGCGAACCGCGACGTTCGCGAATCGATCGCGCACAGGGCAACGAAATTCAATCAAACCACGCATCAATCTGCGCGAATGTCACCCATGGATAGCGGACAAGATCACCAAAAATTCTTCTATTTCCTGCTGTTCGCGGTCACCGTCGGACTCTGCTGGATCCTCGCGCCGTTCTTCGGCGCCGTGTTCTGGGGCACCATTCTCGCGATCCTGTTCCAGCCCGTGCAGCGCTGGCTGGCCGCGCGCTTCGGCAAGCGGCGCAACCTGGCCGCGCTCGTCACGTTGTCGTTGATCATCCTGATCGTGATCCTGCCGCTCGTGTTCGTGGCGGGCACGCTCGTGCAGGAAATCGCGTACGTGTACCAGGAAATCAAGACCGCGCAGCCGAACTATTCGCAGTACTTCCAGGACATCGTTCACGCACTGCCGTCGTCGATCCAGCATCTGCTGCAGAAATACGGGCTGACCAACATTCCGGGCATCCAGAAGAAGCTCACCGATGGCGCCGCGCAGATCAGCCAGTTCGCGGCGACCCAGGCGCTCAGCATCGGCCAGAACACGTTCCAGTTCATCGTGAGCTTCGGCGTGATGCTGTACATGGTGTTCTTCCTGCTGCGCGACGGCGGCGAGATCGGCCGCCGCGTGCGCCGCGCGCTGCCGCTCGACGACGAGCACAAGAACCTGCTGCTCGCGAAATTCACGACGGTCGTGCGTGCGACCGTGAAGGGCAACATCGCGGTCGCGCTCGTGCAAGGCGCGCTCGGCGGCCTGATCTTCTGGATCCTCGGGATCGAGGGCGTCGTGCTGTGGGGTGCGCTGATGGCGTTCCTGTCGCTGCTGCCCGCGATCGGCGCAGGCCTCGTGTGGGTGCCGGCCGCACTCTACCTGCTGATGATCGGCTCGGTCTGGAAGTGCGTGATCCTCGTCGTGTTCTGCGTCGGCGTGATCGGCCTCGTCGACAACCTGCTGCGCCCGATCCTCGTCGGCAAGGACACGAAGATGCCCGACTGGGTCGTGCTGATCTCGACGCTCGGCGGGATGGCGTTGTTCGGCATCAACGGCTTCGTGATCGGGCCGCTCGTCGCCGCGTTGTTCATGGCGAGCTGGGACATCTACGCGCGCGCCGAACAGGGCGAATGACGCGCGTGCGGCCGCCGGCGCGCCGCACGCGTGCGGAAACCGCCGGTCACGGATGACGGATATGGATCAAGACGGGCGCCGCGGCGCCCGTTGCTTCATCCGCCGCGACCGTCATCACGCCGCCATACGGGCCGACGCGATGAACCCGGCCCGGCGCCAGCGGCACGCTTCGTTCGTCGCGCGCATCGCGCCACGTCACCCGCACCGCCGCGCCGCCGTCCGACGCGAACGGCGCGCCGTCGGGCCCGACCAGCGCCACCTGCGCACCGGCCAGGCGCCGGCCATGCGCATCGAACCGGAGCGTGGCCGTTGCCGCGCCGCCGGCCGCGTCCCGCGCGTCGACCTGCACGGCCGCCGGAGCATCGAGCGTCACGTCGTAGAGATCGACGAGCGACCCGACGAACCGCACGACGCCATCCGACGCGGGCTGTCCGGCCGCCATCGCGTTCGGCATTGCATTCGACGTCGCGAGTACGACACCGAGCGCGAACACCATCGTTCGCACGACGCCGGCGCCCGCTGCCGCCGCCGATGCCGATCGCTTCGCGTTGTTGCGCATGTTCCCTCTCCTCTGCCGCGTTACCGGAAAAACGGGCGGCGTGACGCGTCGGTCACGCCGCCCGTGTGCTGGCATTCACTGTAAGGAGAGCGGCCCGGACAATATATGGGACAAGTCCTAAACTGCAGCCGGATTGATCGAACTCAGCGTAGTCGACACGGCCCAGCAGCCCGATGCGACCGGTGTCGCGCGCCCGTCACGCGTCCGGATCGACGCGCAGCACGAGCTTGCCGCGATGGTCGCCGTCGAACAGGCGGTTCAGCACGTCGGGCGCATTTTCGAGACCGTCGGCCACGGTTTCCTCGGCCTTGAGCCGGCCGTCGCGCAGCCAGCCCGCGAGCGTCTGCACGGCTTCGCGGCTCTTGCGGTAATCGAGGATCAGGAAGCCGCGCATCGTCAGCCGCTTCGAGATCAGCACGCCGACGTCGTCGGCCGCGCGGCCGCTGTTGTAGTTCGAGATCACGCCGCACAACGCGACGCGCCCGCCGATCACCATCCGCGACAGCACCGCGCGCATCACCTCGCCGCCGACGTTCTCGAAGTTCACGTGCACGCCGTCCGGCGTCGCCGCCTTCAGTTGCTGGCGGAAATCGTCGGCCTTGTAGTCGACGGCCGCGTCGAAGCCGAGCGTCTCGGTCAGGTAGCGGCACTTGTCCGCGCCGCCCGCGATGCCGACCACCCGTGCGCCGTGAATCTTGCCGATCTGCCCGGCGATCGAGCCGACCGAGCCGGCCGCCGCCGACACGACGAGCGTTTCGCCCGGCTGCACCGGCGCGATGTCGGTCAACCCGTAGTACGCGGTCAGCCCGCTCATCCCGCACGCGCCGAGCAGCGTCGGCAGCGGCAGGCCGGACTGCGCGGGCAGCTTCACGAGCTGCGCGGCCTGCTCGGCCGGCACGACCGCATAGTCCTGCCAGCCGACGAGCCCCTGCACGAGCTCGCCTTCCGCGAACCCCGCATGGCGCGACGCGACCACGCGGCCGATACCGAGCGCGCGCATCACCTCGCCGATCGCGACGGGCGGCAGGTACTGCGGCACGTCGCTCATCCACACGCGGTTGGTCGGGTCCATCGACAGATACAGCACGCGCACGAGCACCTCGCCGTCGGCGAGCGCCGGCACCGGCATCTCGACGAGCGAGAAGTGTTCACGGCCGACCCGCCCTTCCGGGCGCGTCTTCAGCAGCAGTTGGCGATTCACGGGTGTCGACATGATGTTCTCCTCCAATCGTCGTGGTTCGGGATGCGCGTCAGACCGCGCACATGCCGCCGTCGATCACGAGTTCGGCGGCCGTCATGAAGCGGCTCTCGTCGGATGCGAGATACACGGCCGCGTGCGCGACGTCGTCCGGCTCGCCGAGCCGGCGCAGCGGAATGCCGCGCGCGAGCTTGCGCGTCGCGTCGCGTTCGCCGAGCGACTGGAACAGTGGCTCGACGATCCCTGTGCGGATGAACGCCGGGTGAATCGAATTGCAGCGCACGTCGATCTCGCGGCGCGCGCAATCGATCGCGACCGACTTTGTCAGCGACGCGACCGCCGCCTTCGACGCGTTGTATGCGGTGAAGTCCGGCTCGACCTTGAACGCCGCGACCGACGAGATGTTGATGATCGACGCGGGACGGCTCTCGGCCAGGTACGACAGTGCATGCTTGCAGCCGAGCACGATGCTCTCGACGTTGATCGCCATCACGCGCCGCCATTCGTCCAGCTCGATTTGCGCGGGCGAGCCGATCGAGCCGACGCCCGCGTTGTTGACGAGCACCGACAGCCCGCCCATCGCATCGGTCGCCTGCGCGAGCAGCGCCTGCCAGCGCGCTTCGTCGCGCACGTCCTGGATTGCGGCGAACGCGACCGGCGCCGCACGGCCCGCATTGAGTTCCTGCGCGAACGCATCGAGCACCGCTGCTTCCGCGATGTCGGTCAGGAACACGCGCGCGCCCTGCTCGACCATCCGGCGCGCGATCGCACGGCCGAGGCCGCCCGCGGCGCCCGTGATGTATGCGCACTTGCCGGCGAGGCGCGGAGCAACGATTGTCATGTGACCTCCTCCTGTCGTGAATCGTCGTCGCGGAACGCTGCCGCGACGGGGTTTCCGTGCATGGTCCAGCCGACCTGTGCCGGTCGCCGGTGCGCCGACACGGCGACGCAATGCACGGTTCCCGCGAGTATATCGAGATGGCCGCGACGCACGCCGGACCGGCCGTGCAGCTTGCCTGCGATGAAACGACAGCCAGCGTACGCGAATGCTGCCGATCGATGAAATGAATATTCGTTATACCCGGTCATAGGCATGGCTCATGACTTGCACGTACCGGCGCCCGTGCGCGAACAGCCCGGCGCAGCCGCTCGGATGGATTGCGTCGGCAGTCGATCATCGGGAGAACGGGCGTTGCGTTCCGCACGGACGAGAACGCAATCGGGAAGACGATCCGGCGCGGCATCGTGCAATCCGCCGGAAAACGCCGGACGAACGCCGGCGGCAAGAAGGCGTCAAGCAGGCGGCGCCGGAGCGCCCGCCATCGGCGACCGTCAGAATCCGTCGCCCGACGGCGCGCGCACGAACGCGCAGAGCTGCGGCGAGTGCGTGTCGATCATCCGCTGGAACGGTGCACGGTGCCCGTACGCGATGCCCGACACGAGCAGCAGGCAAACCGCCGCGACGCGCGGCGAAAACGCGCGCTGCCGCGCGCCGTCGTAGCCGCGCAGGAACACCAGCGCGACCAGCGCGCCGAGCATCCAGCCGACGACGACTTCCGGCACGGTGTGCGAATGATCGAACACGCGCGCGACGGCCGTGACCGCGCCGATGGTCAGCCCGGCCGCGATACCGGGCGCCTTGCCCGGCCGGAACGCCTGCCACAGCATCGACAGCGCGACCGTCCACACGGACGTCGACAGCATCGTATGGCCGCTGATCACGCGGAAGTCGAATTGCGGCAGCTCGATGCCGCATCCGGCATAGAGGATTTTCGTGGCGCCGACGACGCCCATGCCGGCGGCCAGCAGCACACCCCAGCGGGCGGCGAGGCGCCAGTCGGTCAGCGCGAGCCATGCCGCGCAGGTCAGCGCGATCGGCAAGGTCAGCGCGGCATCGCCGATGTTGCTGATTTCACTCCACATAACGGACTTCGGGGACGATCGAAAGGCCGCAGTTTACCGCAAGCGCGCAGCGCACCTGTGTCAGCCTGTGACAGGCTGTATCAGCCCGCGACACCGGTAAGCAACAGCAGGTTCGTGCCGGTGATCACGACGAACAGCGCCCATGCGGCCACCTGCATCCCGCGGCCGATCGCATGTTCGCCCATCGTGCCGCGGTCGCTGACCGAGCGGATCAGCGGCCACATCGCGAACGGCAACTGCAGGCTCAGCAGCACCTGGCTCCATACGAGCAGTTGCCCGACCGAGCCGTCGCCGAGCCACAGCACGCCGATCAGCGCCGGCACGAGCGCGAGCCCGCGCGTGATCAGCCGGCGCTGGTAGCACGGAATCTTCGTATGCAGGAAACCGTCCATGATGACCTGGCCGGCGATCGTGCCGGTCAGCGTCGAGCTCTGCCCCGACGCGAGCAGCGCGATGCCGAACAACAGCGCGGCCGCGCCGCCCGCGATCGGCGTGATCAGCCGGTACGCCTGCTCGATGTCGGTCACGTTGTGCTGGCCGGTCGCATGAAATGCCGCACCCGCGACGACGAGGATCGCCGCATTGACGAGCATCGCGACGAACAGCGACACGCAGGTATCGATGCGCACGAGTGCGAGCGTGTCGCGGATCACGCCGCGCGCGCCGCCGACGACGTGCCGCGTCTGCACGACCGACGAATGCAGGTACAGGTTGTGCGGCATGATCGTCGCGCCGACGATGCCGAGCGCGAGCACGATCGCGTCCTTGCGGTCGTGGCCGGGATCGCCCGGCACGAGCCCGCCGACCACCGCATGCCAGTCGGGCGGCGTGATCGCCACCTGCGCGACGAAGCAGAACGCCATCGTCGCGATCAACCCGAGCACGATCGCCTCGATCTGCCGGAACCCCTTGCCCTGCAGGCCGAGCACGATCACCGTGTCGAGCGCGGTCAGCACGACGCCCCACGCGAGCGGCACGCCGAGCAGCAGCTTGAACGCGAGCGCGCAGCCGAGCACTTCCGCGATGTCGCACGCGATGATCGACACTTCGGCGGTGATCCACTGCACGACGCGGCCGAAGCGCCCGTAGCGGTCGTAGCTGGCTTGCGCGAGATCCTTGCCCGCGACGAGGCCGAGCCGCGCCGCGAGCATCTGCAGGAAGATCGCCGCGAGGCTCGAGAACGCGACGACCCACAGCAACGAATAGCCGAACTGCGAGCCGGCCTGGATATCGGTCGCCCAGTTGCCGGGATCCATGTAGCCGATCGCGACCAGCAGGCCGGGGCCGAAAAAGCGCCTGAGCTTGCGCCAGCGCGGCGCGGCGGCGTCGATCGTGATGCTGCCCTTTACTTCCGACGGGCAGAAAGGGGCGGTGGCGGTAGTGGGGAGGAAGGGCATGGAAACCGGGAATCGAGATCGCGACACGACGATTCTACGGGTATCCGGCCCGTTTTCCCGCGCTCGGCCGCGCACGCGTCGCAACCCAGCCCGTCGCCGTCGCAACATGCGGCGGCGCGGCCGTCTTCCGAACCGGGCGACGCCGCGCCGTGCGCGAGGATTTTTTCCCGCCCGGCGACGCGGAATTCGGTCGGCGACATCAACAGGCGCTGGCGAAACAGCTTCGCGAGCCGCTCGCCGCTGCCGAACCCGGTGCGCCGCGCGACCTTGTCGGCCGGCAGCGTCGTATGGATCAGCATGTGGCACGCACGTTCGAGCCGCACGTGCTGGACGAACTCGGTCGGCGTCACGCCGATTTCCTTCTTGAAGCGCCGCAGGAAATTGCGCTCGCTCATCGCGGCCGCCTGCGCGGCGTTCGCGATCGAGACGCGGTTCACGCTCTGCGCGCGCAGCCGCTGCGCGGACATCCGGATCGACGGGCTCGCGCTGAGTTCGCGGAACGCCCACATCGACTGCACATAGCGCTGCTCGACCGGCCGCATCATGTTGCTGGCGATCTCCTGCGCGGCGCTGTCGCCGAGGTCGGCGCGGAACATGTCGAGCGCGGCGGCAAACACGTCGGTTTCGCCGGCCCGCGATTCGATCGTCGTGGGGGCCCGGCGCCCCGCCCGGCCCGGCCGCACGTCGATCGACGACGACCGCCGCGTGGCGGCGAGCGCGGGCAGATCCATCGCGTCGACGATCCAGCGCGCATGCCGGCGAATGTCGGTCAGGCGCCGTTGCAATGCGTCGTCCCAGTTGACGGCCACCAGGTCGCCATGAAGATGAAAGAACGCGAGCGCACGGCGGCTGTGTTCGTCGCCGAGCGGCTCGGCCGCGATTCTCACGCCGGACGACGACTGCAACAGTCCCCCGCTTTCGGATACGTACTTGAGCTGATAATCCGCGCCGTACCCATGCAGGCGATTCGCCAGGTTGAAGGCTTCGCCGAGACGCGCGGCCTGGGCCAACGAAAACCCCGTACTCAAATAGATAACGACCCACCGCTGATCTGCTGCATTCACTGGCCAAGCCCCCGACTTGTTCGACTTCTTCTAATACCGTCGAACTGTCAGGCTTATATTTGGTTTGAATGCGTGCGACAGGACGGCTATCCCGAAATATGAAGCGACGGCATCTTAGCCGAACGGGTAGTGCCTTTGGCGCCAAATGGCCGACGGGGACAGCATGATGGCGGATTACTACAGGCTGCCGTGCGCCGCCGGTATGCCGGCATGGAATTGCGTATGCGATGCGGCCGACCATTGCGGCCGTCATGCGTCATGACGTGCGTGTTCGATGGCGTTGCGTAGCGGTCGAGCGGGCGCTCGCGTATCGGCGCGAACGGCGTCGACACGCATCGAACGCGTGCGATCGGCGCGTATGCCGACCCGCGCATCGGTTGTCTGCGCATCCTTTAGATTTAGAATCGATCCGTCCTTCACCACGCCGCCCGCGCTCCGTGCCCGCCGATCACCGTCTCGACCTGAACCTGTTTCGCGTGCTCGACGCCGTCTACGTGCATGGCGGCATTG
Organism: Burkholderia sp. MSMB1078WGS; assembly: GCF_001528895.1. NCBI lineage: Bacteria > Pseudomonadati > Pseudomonadota > Betaproteobacteria > Burkholderiales > Burkholderiaceae > Burkholderia > Burkholderia sp. MSMB1078WGS. Next base: position 225,998 of record NZ_LPDI01000085.1, read on the forward strand.
GCGCGGCCGCCCGCGCGCTGCATCTGACGCAACCGGCCGTCACGCATGCGCTCAACCGGCTGCGCGCGCATTTCGACGATCCGCTGTTCGTGCGCCAGGGCAATCGCGTCGTGCCGACCGAGCGCACGCGGTCGATCATCGCGGACGTGCAGCGGCACCTGAAGGGCCTGCAAGGCACCGCGCGCGATCCGTCCGCCTTCGATCCCGCGACGCTCGACCTGAGCATCGCGGTCGGCATTCGCGACGTGCTCGAATCCATCGCATTGCCGCGCATCGTCGCCGCGTTCGCCGACGAAGCGCCGGGCTTGCGGCTCGTCAGCCGCCGCATCGCGGTGCCCGACATCGAACGCGAACTGGCGTCGGGCAACCTCGATCTCGTCGTCGATCGCCGCGTGCCGACCGGCCCGCGCATCGCCACCGAACACCTGCTCGACGATTCGCTCGTCGTCGCGATGAGCCGCGATCATCCGCTGGCGCGCGACCCGCTGCGACGCGGCGACTATTTCGCGGCGCAGCATATCGCCGTGTCGTCGCTCGGCGCGCCGCAATCGCTCGACGTCCTGCTCGGCAACGACGGGCGCTTGCGCGACATCCGGCTCACCTGCCAGCACTATTTCGCCGCCTGCCAGATCGCCGCGGCCGGCAATCTGCTCGTCACGCTGCCGCACACCTATGCGCGGCGCATGGCCGCGCTGCTGCCGATCGCCGTGCGGCCGCTGCCGCTGCGGCTCAAGCCGTTCCCGCTGCTCGCGTACTGGCACGAGTCGCGCGACACCGACCGCGCGCATCGGTGGGTGCGCGAACGCATCGCCGCGCTCGTGCGCAGCAGCGCCGGCAGCGCCGACACGTAGCGGCGCAGCACGCAAGCGCGCGACCGCGACGGTATGCTGGCGGCTGCGCGCCGCCACACGGCGCCCTCTCCCCTCATCCGCTACCGGAGACTTCCCATGTCCCTCATCCACGCCGCCGCCGTCCTCGATGCCGACGCGCCCGACTACGTCGTCCGGTTGCAGGCCGGCACGCATGCGCTGACCGGCGACGAAGCGCCGCGCGAAGGCGGCCAGGATCGCGGGCCGGCGCCGTACGAGTTCGTGCTGGCCGGGCTTGCGCAATGCACGGCCGCGACGCTGCGCATGTACATGCAGCGCAAGGCGTGGCCGGCCGTGCGCATCACGGTGCGCACCGAGCTGCATGCCGATCGCGAAGGCGTGCAGTACGTGCGCCGCGTCGTGACGCTCGACGGCCCGCTCGACGACGCGCAACGCCAGCGTCTCGCGGAAATCTGCGAGAAGACGCCGGTGACGCAATTCATCAAGCGCGGCACGCGGATCGACACGACGTTGAACTGACGCACGCGGCAGGCCGCACGGCCTGCCGCGTGAAACGGAACGGGCGGTCCGCGCATCCGGCGCGCCCCGCCCGTTCGCCGATCCCGCCCGGCGCTTACAGTCCGAGCGCGGACAGGTCCAGCTTGCCGTCCTTCATCGGCGGGCACCAGAAATACGCGCCCGTCAGCGGCCGCGTGAAGCGGAACAGGCCGTCGACGATCCCGTCTTCCGCGCCGCTCATCCGGCGCATCTGCACGTCGAACGCGCGGAACGAGCAGCCGAACGCGACGAAATAGAGGCCCGCGCGGCGCGTGTCCGACCACGGCGACGAACGGCGCAGCATGAACGCCTCGGGCGCGAAGCTCTCTTGCGCGGTGCGCTTCACGTGCGCGAATTCGGGCGCGTCGTCGAGTTCCTCGTTGTCCGAACGGCGACGCCCGATGATGTGATCCATCTCACCCGACGGAATGCGCTCCATCCGGTCGAAATCGTGCACCCACTGCTGCACCGCGACGAAGCTCGAACCGTCGAGCCCCGCGCCCTGCCCCGTCACGATCGCCGCGGCGATCGCGTCGTCGCCTTCCGGGTTCTCGGTGCCGTCCTCGTAGCCCGACAGGTCGCGATCGTTCGAATAGCGGAAGCCGTCGACGGCCTCCTGCAGCGCGAACGCCGGCGCGAGCGCGCGTTCGATCGCCCGCGCGCGCAGCACGATCTCGCCGCGGTCGTCCGAGCGCAGCCAGACCCACACGTCGGCCGGCGTCGCCGGCAGCGTGCGGTCGTTCACCGCGAACGCCGGATAGTCGGTCAGGCCCGGCACCGGATGTCCGAGATAGGCAGCCAGCGTGTGCCCGAAGCCGACGACCGTGTCGCGTCCGTCGACGATCTCGCGCAGCGCGGCCAGCGCCGCGGCGATATTGCCGTCATTCGACATCGTGAAAGTGAGGTATCGCGCTGCCGTATCGATCGGAGCCAGGATGCCTTGCTGAACGTCGCTCATCGTTTCCTCGGGAATGGTTCGGAATGGATCCGGGTAGGCGCGCCTCGTCGCGCGCCGCGGACGCCGAAGTGTAATCGATGCGTCCGCCGCAACCCGTGCCCGCCATCGCGAAACGTACGCGAAAAGGGGCCAAAACCCTGAATACTAACCGTATCGACGCTGCAACGCCGCATTCGTCAGACGTTGCGGCGCGCGCGACACTCCTGATAAAATCGCCACACGTCTTTTCGGCGTCCTTTCAACCGTTCACTTCAGGGAGGTGCAGATGTTCCGAATGCCAGCAACCTTCCCGAACGTGGTCTCACGGCGCAGTTGATCCAGCCCGCCGTCCGCGCCGGCTCCCGAGTTTTCCGCTGACCCGTCAGCCGCGCTTTTCCCGACAGCCCGTTTCGTTCCGCCCGCGTGTTTCGCGCGGCCCGGCTGTTGCGTTTTCGACGTTCTCCGAACCGGAAAGTCCCGTCGCGCGACGCGCCGGGCAACGATACATGACCAGAAAAACCTCCCATCTGGGCGGCCATGCATTCCAGGCCGTCTTCGGCTTCACCCTCCGTTACTGGCGCAAGCAGCCGGTGCGCATCGCCGCGGTCGCCAGCCTCGCGCTGCTCGCCGCGCTCGCCGACGTCCTCACGCCGCTGTTCGCCGGCCGCCTCGTCGACGCGCTGTCGAGCGGCCTGACCGACCGTGCCGCCGCGTGGCATTCGGCCCTCGTCGCGTTCGGCACGCTCGCCGCGCTCGGCATCGGCGCGACGGTGCTGCGCCAGGGCGTCTACCTGAACATCATCACGCTCACGCTGAAGATGATGAGCGAGATCGCCGCCGCCTCGTTCCACCGCGTGCAGCGCTTCTCGACCGACTGGCACGCGAACAGCTTCGCGGGCTCGACCGTGCGCAAGATCACGCGCGGAATCTGGGCGCTCGACCTGCTCAACGACACCGTGCTGATCGCGCTGCTGCCGTCGGTCGCGATGCTGGTCGGCGCGACCGTGCTGCTCGGCACGCACTGGCCCGTGATGGGGCTCGTCGTCGGCGCGGGGTCGCTGCTGTACATCGCGGTGACGGTCGCGGTGTCGCTCGGCATCGTCGCGCCGGCCGCCCGGCTCGGCAACCTGTGGGACACGCGCATGGGCGGCGCGCTCGCCGATGCGGTGAGCTGCAACGCGGTGGTGAAAGCGTTCGGCGCGGAAGTGCGCGAGGAAGCGCGGCTCGCGCGCGTGATCGGTAAGTGGCGGCAGCGCACGCGCCGCACGTGGGTGCGCGGCACGTTCAACGGCGGGTTGCAGGGCGCGATGCTCGTCGCGATGCAGGCCGCGATGATCGGCGTCGCCCTGCGGCTGTGGATGAACGACGAGGCGAGCGTCGGCGACATCGCGTTCGCGCTGACGATGTTCTTCATGCTGCAGGGTTACCTGCGCGACGTCGGCATGCATATCCGCAACCTGCAGCGCTCGGTAAACGACATGGAAGAACTCGTCGCGCTCGAACGCCAGCCGCTCGGCATCGACGATCGGCCCGGCGCACCGGCCATCCGGATCGGGCAAGGCGAGATCCGCTTCGAGCACGTGACGTTCCGCTACGGCAACCATCCGGTGCCGCTGTACGACGATTTCTCGATGCGGATCGCGCCCGGCGAACGCGTGGGCCTCGTCGGGCATTCGGGGTCGGGCAAGACGACGTTCATCAAGCTGATCCAGCGCCTGTACGACGTATCGGGCGGGCGCATCACGATCGACGGCCAGGACATCGCGCAGGTGCGGCAGGATTCGCTGCGCAGCCAGATCGCGATCGTCCAGCAGGAGCCCGTGCTGTTCCACCGCACGCTCGCGGAGAACATCGCGTATGCGCGCCCCGACGCGAGCCGCGCCGAGATCGAGCGCGCCGCGCGCCTGGCCAGCGCGCACGACTTCATCGCCGCGCTGCCGGACGGCTATGACACGCTCGTCGGCGAACGCGGGATCAAGCTGTCGGGCGGCGAGCGCCAGCGCGTCGCGATCGCGCGCGCGTTCCTCGCGGATGCGCCGATCCTGATCCTCGACGAAGCGACGTCGAGCCTCGACAGCGAAAGCGAGCTGCTGATCCAGCAGGCGATGGAGCGGCTGATGGTCGGCCGCACGACGCTCGTCGTCGCGCACCGGCTGTCGACCGTGCGCGCGCTCGATCGGCTGCTGGTGCTCGATCGCGGCAAGGTGATCGAGGAAGGCAACCACGACGCGCTGATCCGCATCGACGGCGGCATCTATCGCCGGCTGTTCGAGCGGCAGGCGCTGGAGCTGGCGAAGGGGCTCGCCGATTCGCCGCGACGCACGGCGGATCGCAATGCCGGGCCGCTGGGAGAGCCGGCGGAGGTCTGATGCAAGCGCGTCGCGATCCGGCGCGGCGGCGCAGTCGCCGCCGCCGGGCCACGCGGCGGCAACCGGTTCCGGATCGAGGCCGTGCCATGCGCACGGCCTTTTTTTGTGTCTGCGGCGCCGGCTCGGCGGCGCCGGACAACCGCGCGCCACGGCGTGTCTGCCGCCGGGATCACTTATCATGTCGGCCAGGCAATTCGCGACGAAAGGCAGACCATGTTTACAGGCATTGTTCAGGGCGTCGGCACCATCGACGCCATCAAGGATCACGGCGAGCTGAGGACCTTCAGCATCGCATTCCCCGAGCGGTTCACCGACGATATCGAGATCGGCGCGAGCGTGTCGGTCGATGGCGTGTGCCTGACGGTGACGACCATCCATTCGCCGACGCTGATCGACTTCGACGTCATGCTGCCGAGCCTGCGAATCACGACGCTGGCCGAGCTCGCGACCGGCGCGCGGGTCAACGTCGAGCGCGCCGCGAAGGACGGTGCGGAGATCGGTGGACATCCGCTGTCCGGTCATGTCGATTTCACCGGGACCATCGTGCACGTCGCATCGTCCGAGCACAACCGGATGATCCGCATCGGCGTACCTGCCGAGTTCAAGCGCTATGTGTTCGCGAAGGGCTACATCGCGATCAACGGCTGCAGCCTCACCGTGTCAGACGTCAATCGCGACGAAGGCTGGTTCGACGTCTGGCTGATTCCCGAAACGCGCCGCGCGACCACGTTCGATGCGAAGGGCGTCAACGACACGGTCAACATCGAGATCGAGCGCAGCACCCAGGTCGTCGTGGATACGATCCGGGAATCGGTCAAGGAAACGCTCGGCGAATTGAACGGCGTCGTCACCGCGCTGCTGGCGGAAAAAGGCATCGATATCGAGGAACTGCTGGCGCGCAATGTCGCGCGGCTGCCGAAGCAGTAAAGGTCGATGACCTGCGTGCCACGGTATGTCGCGTGGGAACGCAGGCTTATTCGTCCGTGGCGCTCCGACCGGTCAAGGCTTGCCGTTCTTGAAGGCCGCAACCAGAAATTCGACGAGCACCCGGACCCGCATCGGAAGGCGTCGGCCTGCGGGGTACACGAGATGGATGGGGAAGCGTTCAGGCTGCAACTGCGGCAGCAGGACGCGAACCTTGCCGGATCGAATGTCTTCCTCGAACAACCAGGACGGCGCTTGCGCAATGCCAAGGTCGCATAGAACGGACGCCCGGATGTGTTCGGCGTCGCCCGTCATCAGCGAGCCGTGCGGCACGTAGGAGACGGTTTCCTTTTTGACCTTGAACGCCCACGGTTTCGGCTCGCGATCTTTCGAAAATACCACGCACGCGTGCCGATCGAGGTCGGAAAGTCGCTGTGGCTCGCCACGTGCGGCAACGTAGTCCGAACTGGCGACGAGCAGGAAATCCGCGTCGGTCAGTTTTTTGGCGGTGAGTGACGAATCCATCAACTGCCCGTGCCGGATGCCAAGATCGACGCCATCGCCAACCAGATCGACCAGCCGCTCGGAAACCGATAATTCGACGCTTACGTCCGGGTAGCGCTTGAAGAATTCCGGCAACAACGGGGTAATGCACAGCCGTCCGTGTGCCGGCGCCGTGTTGACCCTGACGACGCCCTTGGGGGCGCGCTGACGGTCGCCCACTGACGCTTCGAGCACGTCAAAATCGTCAATGAGTTGCTTGGCTGACTCGTAGAACGCGAGCCCCGCATCGGTGACGATGACCTTGCGCGACGTGCGCATCAGAAGCTGCGCGCCAAGGTGAGTTTCGAGCGCACCGATTTTCTTGCTGACGGCAGGCTGTCCTATTCCATGTTCGCGCCCCACGGCCGAGAAATTGCCGCATTCGACAAGGCGGACAAACAGCCGAATTGCATCCAGACGATCCATCAGCGGGATTCCCGGCGATTCCAAAATGGAATTGATGGTATGTCGAAACATGCCGTTTCGGCAATATCGAAATCGCCGTAGATTCACGGTTGTTCAGCCAACCGACACGACCGACCATGAAAGCACTCAGTGTGACGCCCGACCGCGAACTCGAACTGCGCGACATTCCCACGCCACTCGACGCCGCACCCGAGCATGTGTTGATCGACATGGATGCGTCAGCCATCAACCACGGCGACAAGACGTTCCTCACAAGGCCGGCAGCGGCGGGTCTTGCGTTGCCGTTGAGCGAACACGCTGTCTGGGGCGCATCCGGTGCCGGAAGAGTCGTCTCCGTCGGCGACGGTGTGCCGCAAAAATACCTCGGCAAACAGGTGGCGATTTATCGCTCGCTGGCTCGAAGCCCACGCAGCGTCGGCTTGTGGTCCGAGCGCGCACACGTGCCCTACAGCACGTGCCTGATTTTGCCCGAGCACGTTTGTGCGCGAGATTATTGCGGCTCGCTCGTGAACGCGATGACGGCTTACGCATTTCTCGACGAAGCCGAAAGGGACGGGCACAAGGGTGTCATCGTGACGGCTGGCAATTCGGCAACAGGCCGTGGGATCGCGGCGCTCGTGCGCGACAGACAACTGCAAGCGATCTTTCTGGTTCGTGGCGACGCCGCGCGCGACACGTTGCGCGCGTCCGGCGTTGAGCACGTGATCGTCACGCGAGAAGGATTCGAGCGCGAGTTTGCTTCGCTCGCGGCGGAACTGAACGCGACAGCCGTTTTTGACGGCGTCGGCGGCGAATTGCTCAGTCACGTGTTGCCGGTGCTGCCGCCGAACCCGACGGTCTACGTGTACGGCTTTCTGGGCGCTGCGTCGCCGGTCGTGATTCCTTCCGTCCTATTCATGTCAAAAAATCTGACGATGAAGCGGTTCAGCAATTTCGACAGCCGCACGGTGAAGGAACCCGACAACCTTGTCCGCGCGCTCGGCAACCTGGAACAGGTGATTGACGATCCGTTGTTCAGAACGAAAATCGGCGACATGTTTCGCCTCGATCAAATCGAAGAGGCGATGCGGTACGAATCGGCCGAGGGCGCCAAGGCGGTGTTGGTGCACGGTGATCGCAGCGACACGTGAGCTAGGTGATCCGCTGGATCACCGAATACCTGCTTCCATCGGAAAACACCTCGACCCACGGTTCCGATTCCTCGAACGTCCAGAGAACGAGTTCGAGGTCGATCAGTTCATTCCAGTCATCGTCGGGCCACGGCATGTTCCATCCGCCCGCGACGGCCACCACGCCGCCTGTATAGAGCGGGCATTGCGCCATCCATTCGCGCTCGTAGTCGTGCGCGGCCGCGCCCTTGAAGTTACCGTTGAATCCCCAGTCGCGCTGCCAGCCGTGTGCGTCGAGGTACGCGCCGATCGCGGCGGAGCCGAAGCGGAACACCGCGTCGACCGATGGAAGCGACATCGCGTCGGATCGGCACAGCGGGCGGGCGGAGCGGACAGGTTGCGTGGAAGTCTCCACGCGGCCTGACGTGCCGCCATCGTCGAGATATACGTTCAGCCAGACGCCATCGCGCTCGACGGAAATGCACAACGCGCCGGCATCAACTCCATGCCAGTAGCCGGTGACGGGTTCGCCGTCGTCCGCGAAGCGGTACTGACGGCACGGCCTCGCAAGCCGCTTCGCTTCGTTCAGAAAATCGTCCGACGTCATTGGATGCCTCTCTTTTCAGCGTCCCGGGTATCGCATCGCACCGCCGCGATCGAACGACATCGACCGCGGCCCCCGCCTCACTCCACCCCCACCCGCGCCCCCTTCCCCACCGCCACGCGCTGCGCGCGATAAATCCCCGCGGGGCCGGAGAACAGATACGCGACGACACAGGCGACGATCGCATAGACGCCGATATCCGCGCCGAACAATTCGATCGCCATGATCGTCGACGCGATCGGCGTGTTCGCCGCGCCCGCGAACACCGCGACGAAGCCGAGCCCCGCGAGCACCGGCACCGGCAGCGCCAGCACCTGGCCGAGCGCGTTGCCGAGCGTCGCGCCGATGTAGAACAGCGGCGTCACTTCGCCGCCCTTGAATCCCGACGCGAGCGTGACGACGGTGAACGCGAACTTGCCCGCGAAATCGTAAAGCGGCAGCGGGCCATGAAACGCGGCCTCGATCGTCGGGATGCCGAGGCCGAGATACTGCGGCACGTTCAGCACGGTCGCGGCCACGGCGACCAGCAGGCCGCCGAGCACCGGCTGCAACGGCGCATGGCGGATCGCGCGGCGAAACCACGCGGTCAGCGCATGCGTCGCAAACGCGAACAGCCTCCCGACCACGCCGAACGCGATGCCCGCGACGACCGTCGCGGCCAGCCTCGTCGCCGATACGGTCGGCACGAACGGAATCGCATAGGCGGTGTGATGGATGCCCCACGCACGGCACACGGCGTCCGCGACGATCGCCGACGCAACGCAGGCCAGCAGCGCGTCGTATCGCACGCGCCCGATCGCGAGCACCTCGAGCCCGAACACGGCGCCCGCGAGCGGCGTGCCGAATACCGACGCGAAGCCGGCCGCGATGCCGCCCATCAGCAGCACGCGGCGATGCTCGCGATCGAGACGAAACAGGTGCGTGATGCGATCGGCGAGCGCGCCGCCCATCTGCACGGCCGTGCCCTCGCGGCCGGCCGACCCGCCGAACAGGTGCGTGACGACGGTCGCGACGAGCACGAGCGGCGCCATCCGCTTCGGCACGAGCGCCTTCGGGTCGTGAATCTCGTCGATCAGCAGGTTGTTGCCGCGCGCGACCGACTGGCCGAAGCGATGGTAGATCCAGCCGGTGGCGAAACCGGCGGCCGGCAGCCCCCACAGCAGCCACGGATGCGCGACCCGCGTGCCGGTCGCCCAGTCGAGCGCGATCAGGAACACGGCGGATGCCGTACCGGCCAGCGCGCCGAGCAGCGCTGAAAGCGCGAGCCAGCGGCACACATAGCGCAGGGTCGCGAAAAGATCGGCAGAAGTGGTGAAAAACATGATTTCCAGATTCGACGGAACATCAAACCTGGGCGGCAGAATGCCGGATGGACGGCCTGCGACCTCCTGACGACCCAGGAACACGCAGGCATCATCAGCCGGGCAAACCGGCGGTTGAGGGCCGCACCGCGCGCGCCACGCGCCGCGAACGACCGCAGGGAGGCATGCCATCTCCGCAGGCTGCGATTGTACGCGACGCCGCGCCACGCACGCAATGCAGACGCCGGCGCGCCGCGAAACGACGGCGCGCGGCCGGTGCGCCGTCAGTCGCGCGGCGCGAGCGCGATCCGCGCGATCAACTGCGGCGCGATCTGTTCGAGCGGCAGGATCGCCGACGCCGCGCCGATCGCCGCGGCCGCCTTCGGCATCCCGTACACGGCGCTGGTCGCTTCGTCCTGCGCGATCGTATAGCAGCCCTTCGCGCGCATCGCCTTCAGGCCGAGCGCGCCGTCGCGTCCCATGCCCGTCAGCAGCACGCCCAGCGCATCGCCCTGCCAGCCGTCCGCGACACTGTTGAAAAACACGTCGATCGACGGCCGGTACGGCGTTTCGGCCGGATGCCGCGTATAGCCGAGCACGCCGCGCGGCGATAGCATCAGATGGTCGTTGGTCGCCGCGAGCAGCACCTTGCCCGCTTCCGGCACACTGCCCTGTCGTGCGACGCGCACCGGCAGCCGCGTATAGCCGTCGAGCCATTCGGCCATGCCGTACGCGAATGCCTGGTCGACGTGCTGAACGATCACGATCGCGGCCGGAAAGTCGGCCGGCAGCGCGCGCAGCAGCGCGGTGAGCGCGGTCGGCCCGCCCGCCGACGCACCGATCGCGACGAGCGTCGGCTGTCCGCGCGCGGGCGCCGGCCCCGGCGGCACGAGCGCCGCGGTGCGGCTTTCGAGCAGCCGGCCGATCTGGTCGATCTTCGCGAGCAGCGCCTGCGGCGACGCATCGGTCGACAGCCCGAGCGCGAGCGTCGGCGTATCGACCGCGTCGAGCGCGCCCGCGCCCATCGCCTCGTACACCGACGACGTGTTCGCGCTGACGCTCGCCGTCACGATCAGGATCGCGCACGGCGCGCGCGCCATGATCCGGCGCGTCGCGGCGACGCCGTCGACCTTCGGCATCACGAGATCCATCAGGACGACGTCGGGCGGATGCGCGACGCAGAAATCCACGGCCTCGTCGCCATCGGTCGCCACCCACAGCACGCGATGGTCGGCGCGCAGCGCGATCACGCGGCGCAGCGCCTCCACGGCCAGCGGCAGATCGTTGACGATGCCGATGTTCATCGGTGCGCGTCCCCGATCAGGTCGTGCACGGCATCGAGCAGCGCCTCGTCGTGGAAGCTGCTCTTCGCGAGATAGTAATCGGCGCCGGCATCGAGCCCGCGCCGGCGATCCTCGTCGCGATCCTTGTACGACACGATCATCACCGGCACGCGCTTGAGCATCGGGTCGCTCTTGATCAGCGTGACGAGTTCGATGCCGTCCATGCGCGGCATGTCGACGTCGGTCACGACGAGATCGAACGCATCGCTGCGCACCGCGTTCCACCCCTCCATCCCGTCGACCGCCACCGTCACGTCGTAGCCGCGCTTTTCCAGGAGCTTGCGTTCGAGCTCGCGCACCGTCAGCGAATCGTCGACGACGAGCACGCGGCGACGCCGGTCGGCGAGCGCGAGTTGCGGATCGCGCGTGAGCCGCGCGAGCTGGCCGCCGCGCACGAGCTTGTCGACCGAGCGGATCAGGTCCTCGACGTCGACGATCAGCACCGGGTCGCCGTTCTCGAGCAATGCGCCGGCCGCGATGTTCTGGATCTTGTTCAGGCGGCTGTCGAGCGGCTGCACCACGAGCATCCGTTCGCCGAGGAAGCGGTCGACCGCGACGCCGTACAGCTCGGGTTCGCCGCCGACGACCACCACCGCGGTGGTGGCGCGCGCGACATCGGGCTCGCCCGCGTCGAGCAACTGGTGCGCGGCGACGAGGCCCGCGCGCCGGCCGTCGAACGGAAAATGCGGCTGCCCTTCGAGCACGTCGATGTCGTCGTGTGCGAGTTCGAGCGTGCGTCGCACATGCGCGAGCGGGAACGCATACGGCTCGCCGCCGACCTCGACGAGCAGGCTGCGGATCACCGACAGCGTGAGCGGCAACTGCAGCACGAAGCGCATGCCGGCGCCCGGCTCGTTGAAGATCCGCACCGCGCCGCGCACGCCGCGCACCATCTCCTGCACCGCGTCGAGGCCCACGCCGCGCCCCGACACGTCGGTCACCGCATCGCGCATCGAGAAGCCCGGCAGCAGCAGGAATTCGAGCAGTTCGGGATCGGACAACCGCGCGGCCGTCTCGTCGTCGGTCAGGCGCTGGCGCACGACGGCCGCGCGCAGCGCATCCATGTCGACGCCCGGCCCGTCGTCGATCACGCTGACGAGCAGCGAGCCCGCGCTGTGGCGCGCCTCGAGCGTGACGCTCGCCTCGGCCGGCTTGCCGCGCGCCTGGCGCGCGTCGGGCGAATCGACGCCGTGGTCGATCGCGTTGCGCAACAGGTGGCCGAGCGGCGCGTCCAGCAGGTCGAGGATGTCGCGATCGACCTGCGTGCCTTCGCCGACGATCGAGAAACGCACCTGCTTGCCGAGCGAGCGCGCGAGATCGCGGACGATACGCGGATACGCGCGCGTCGCGTCGCCGAACGGCCGCATCCGGCATTGAAGCGCCTCGTCGTACAGTTGCTCGGCGATATGCGTGCTGCGCCGCTCGAAGCGGTCGAATTCGTCCATGCGCTCGGCGAGCGAGCGCTGCAGGTCGTTGAGCATGTGCCGCACTTCGTTCATCGACGCGAGCATGCCGGCGTCGAGATCGTCGGCGTACTGTTCGTACATCAGGTCGAGCGAACGGGCCGCGTCGCGCTGCGCGCGCTTCACGCGCAGCATCGATTCGGCGAACGGCTTGAGCCAGCGCGATTCGACCAGCGATTCGCCGGACAGGCTCAACAGCCGGTTCAGCGTATCGGCGCGCACGCGGCGCATCGCACCGGCGCCCGCCACGCGGCCAGCCTGGACCGGATCGGGCGCCGTGCCCGACACGGCGAGCGGCGGTACCGCGGCACTTGCCCCGACCGGCTCGTTCGCGGCGCCGTCGTGTTCGCGATACGGCACCAACGACGGCGGCACCGGCGGCGGCACGGCGGCCGGCGCCTGCATCGTCTGCGCGCCGTCGGCGCCTGTCAGCGCCGCCGCGAACCCGTCGATCTCGGTCTGGGACACGGGCTGCCCCTGCGGATCGCCGACGCGCACCAGCAAATCGACACCGGCCAGCAGCACGTCGACGTGCGTGGCCGTCAGCGCGATCGTGCCGGCCTGCGCGGCGACGAAGCATTCCTCCATCCGCCCGGCGATCTCGACGCCGAGTGGCACGCCGACGATGCGCGCGGCGCCCTTCAGCGAATGCGCGGCGCGCATGCACGCTTCGAGCGCGACGGAATCGGGCTCGCCCGATTCGAGCGCGAGCAGCCGCTCCGACAGCGCCTGGGTCTGCGTGCGCGTCTCCTCGCGATACAGCTCGAGCAGCGACAGGTGGCTCAGGTCGTCATCGCCGCTCATCGCATGCTCCGTGTCACGGCGTCGAACAGACGATCGTCGTCGAGCAGCCCCACCGACCTGCCGCGCCACGACAGCACGCCGCGCGACAGGCCGGCGCTCGCGCGCCCGACCGTGGCAGGCACCGGCACCCAGTCGGAGGCGCCGAAGCGCAGCACGCCCTCGACTTCGTCGACCGGAAACACGACCGGTTCGCCCTGGTGCGCGGCCACCAGCAGCCGCGTGAAACGGCCGTCGCCGCCACTGCCGCTGCCGGTCTTGCCGGCATCGAGGCCGAGCAGCGCACCGATCGAGATCGCGATGCGCAGCGTGCCGCGGATGTTGACCACCCCGCGCACGGCCGAATGGCGGCGATGCGGCAGAGAATGAATCGGGCGCGTGCCGGCGATCTCGCGCAGCACGCCGATCGGCAGCGCGAGCCATTCGTCGGCCACCCGGAACGCGAGCGCCGCATGGCGCGTATCGCCGTCGTCGTCGCGCGCATGCGCGGTGTCGAACGCGCTCATCCGGCGCGTGACGTCCGTCATCTCGGCGACGTCGAGCGGACGCTCGAGCAGCTTCGCCGCGTGACTGGCGTAGACCGGGCAGTTCAGGCAGCGCAGGCAGTCGTTCAGCCGCTCGCACGAGCGGTCGCCGCGCGTGCCGATCCGGTTCCAGCAATCGTCGACGTCGAGCGTCGCGTCGTCAGTGGCAGCGGCGGCGCGGTTCATGAATTCCTCTGGTCATCGCGGTGTCGGTCCCATTCCCGTCGTCGTGTCAGCCGGCCGAACGCCGGGCGCGTTCGAGCAGCCATTGCGCGCCCGCACGATCGCCGCCGACGTCGAGCAGCGTCGCGAGATGCGTCAGCGCCTCGTGATGCGTGGGGCGCAGGTACAGCGCCTTCCGGTAGAAGTCGCTCGCCTCCGCGGCGCGCCCGCGCGCATCCGCGATCAGTCCGTTCAGGTAGAACGCGTCGGCATGCGGGCCGACGCGCGCGGAGAACTGCGCGAGCACGCGCTCGGCCTCGTCGAACGCACCCGCGTTCGCCAGGGCCTGTGCATCCTCCAGCGTCGGCGCGTCGTCGATCGTCGGCGCGATGCCGTCGTAGGCCGGCGCGGCCGCCACGGCGGTTGCCACGGCAAGCTCGGCCCGTACGTCGATTGCGGCCGTCGGCACGGCCGGCGCCGCCGCGAACGGCTGACGCACGTCGCCAAGCCAGGCGGGCGGCTCGACGGCCGCCACCGGGTGCAGCGCGGCGAGCGATGCGACCGTGACGCGCTCCGCGCGCCGGTACGGCGCCGCCGCGGACAGCGACGCAACCGGCCGGGCCGCACATGCATCGGCCGCCGCCGCACCGGCCGACTCGCGATGAAACGCGAACGCCAGCGGCACGCGCGCCGAGCGCATCCCGTGCCGCATCGCGACGCCCGTCTCCGCCGGCCCGACGAACAGCATGCCGTCGTCGGCGAGACGCGCGTCGAGCGAGCGGATCACGCGATCCTGCGCGTCGCGGTCGAAATAGATCAGCACGTTGCGGCAGAACACGAAGTCGTAGCGAATGCCGTTGTCGGCAACCGGTTCGACGAGGTTCGCGTGACTGAACTGCACGCACGCGCGCACGCGCTCGTCGAGCAGCCAGCCGTCGCGGGTCGGCGTGAAATACCGCGTACGAAACTCCGTCGCCGTCCCGCGAAACGCATTGCGTCCGTAACAGCCGAGCCGCGCCTGCTCGATCGCGCGCGCGCTCAGGTCGATCGCGTCGATCGCGAAGCTGGACGGCTCGAGCCCCGCATCCAGCAACGCCATCGCCGCCGAATACGGCTCCTCGCCCGTCGAGCACGGCGCGCTCAGCACGCGGATCACGCGGCCCGGCATCGCGGCGAGCCGTTCGGCGGCCTGCCGCGCGAGCGTGGCGAAGGCTTCGCGGTCGCGGAAGAACCACGTCTCCGGGACGACGAACAGCTCGATCAGCGCGCGCCGTTCGTCAGCCGACGCGTTGAGGTGCTGCCAGTACGCGTCGAGCGCTTCCGGCGTCACGGTCGGCCGCGCCGCCGACGGCACGCGCTCGCCGTCCGCCTGCAACGCATGCACGCGATCCGTCAGCGCCCGCATCAGGAAATCGTTGCCGAGCGAATCGGGGTCGATGCCGGTCTCCCGCAGCAGCCAGCCGCGAAATCGCGATTCGGACGCGTTCATGCGGATTCCTCCCCGTGGCCCGACAGGCCGTCGAACAGATACAGGCGGGCAACGTCGTCGATCAGGTCGGACACGGAGATCTGCTGCACGACGCCGTCGGGCGTGTTCGCGACCTGCCCGAGCCAGCGCGTGCGCGCGGTCGAGACGCCGCTGGCGCGGAACGCCGTGCGGTCGATCCGCATCGTCTGCGTCGCACGCTCGACGAT
This sequence comes from Burkholderia sp. MSMB1078WGS, assembly GCF_001528895.1. NCBI lineage: Bacteria > Pseudomonadati > Pseudomonadota > Betaproteobacteria > Burkholderiales > Burkholderiaceae > Burkholderia > Burkholderia sp. MSMB1078WGS. The sequence goes on from NZ_LPDI01000085.1 coordinate 241,566, forward strand.
CAGGCCGATCGTGCGCTCGCCATCGGCGTGACCGGCGCGATGGCGGACCATCACGAGCCGCGTCGAGCGCAGCGCCTGCGCGCGCCGCCCGAGCGCCAGCATCGGCACGTCGATCACCGGCACCGGCTGGCCGCCGCGCATCAGCAGCCCGGCGATCCAGTCGGGCGCGCCGGGCACCGCCTTCGTAACGGCGAGCGGCAGCACCTCTTCGATGCCGGCCGCGTCGAGCGCATAACGCTCGCCGTCGAGCTCGAACATCAGGAACAGCGCATGGGCGCCGTGCTGCGGATCGGCGCGCGTCACGCGTCGACCTTGAAGCGCGACACGCTGGTGCGCAACTGGTTCGCGACGAGCGTCAGGTCGTCGATCGCCTGCGACGACTGGCGCAGCGACTCGGCCGTCTGCTGCGCGGCCTCCGACAGTTGCGACAGCGCCTGCGTGATCTGCTCGGCGCCGTTCGCCTGCGTCTGCATCCCTTCGTTGACCATCTGGAAGCGCGGCGCGAGCGTCTGCACCTCGGCGATGATCTGCGACAGCTGCCCGCCGACCTGCTGCACGTCGAGCATCCCGCGGCGCACTTCCTCGGAGAACTTGTCCATCCCCATCACGCCCGCCGACACCGCCGACTGGATCTCCTTCACCGTCTGCTCGATGTCATAGGTCGCCACCGCCGTCTGGTCGGCCAGGCGGCGGATCTCGGTCGCGACGACCGCGAAGCCGCGACCGTATTCGCCGGCCTTCTCGGCCTCGATCGCCGCGTTCAGCGACAGCAGGTTGGTCTGGTCGGCCACCTTGGTGATCGTCGCGACCACCTGGTTGATGTTCAGCGCCTTCTCGTTGAGGATCGCGAGCTTCGCGTTCACCGAGCCGGCCGCGTCCATCACGCTGCGCATCGTCTCGCCCATCCGCGTGAGCCCGCTCTGGCTCACGCCCGCGAGCGTCGCCGACTGCTCGGCAACGCCGGCCACCTCGTTCATCGTGCGCAGCAGGTCGCGCGACGTCGCGAAGATCTCGCGCGAGGTCGCGCCGATCTCGGTGGTCGTCGCCGCGGTCTCGTTCGCGGTGGCCTGCTGCTCGCGCGACGTCGCGGCGATCTCGGCCACCGACGTCGTCACCTGCATCGACGACTGCTGCGCGCGCGCGACCAGCTCGGTCAATTCGTCGGCCATCCGGTTGAAGCCCGTCTCGAGCGTGCCGAATTCGTCGCGACGGCGCAGGTCGAGGCGACGCGTCAGGTTGCCCGTGCGCATCACGTCGTGCACCTCGACGAGCCGCGCCATCGGTACGGTGACCGAACGGTACAGCACGTAGCCGAGCCCGAGCGCGGACAGCAGCACGAACGCCAGCGCGGTCGCGAGCACGATCTCGGTGTCCTGCACCGATTCGCGAATCAGCTTCGCCGATTGCTCGGCGAACTTGCGGTTCTCCTGCACCAGCACGTTCGCGTTGCGCACGACCTCGGTCCACGCGGGCTGCACCTTCGCGTAGGCGGCGACCGCTTCGTCTCGCGACGCGCGGCTCTTCCGTACCGCTTCGTTCAGCAGCGGCACGTAGTGATCGTAGGCGCCGCGGAACGCCGCGAAGCGCTGCCGGTCGTCGTCGCGGAACGTCGTGTTCTGGTAGTCCACCGACAGCGACTCGATGTCCTTCAGCACGTCGGGAATCCTGGCGAGATCGCGCTGCACGGCTTCGGGTTCGGTATCGACGAAGGTCGCCTGCTGCAGCAGCGTGAACGATTCGTTGACCGAGCCGCGCAGCGTCGACGCGAGGTAGACGCCGGGCAGCGAGTCGCGCTCGATGCTGACGGCTTCGGCGTTGATCGCGCGCAGTCGCTCGTACGACACGCCGGCTGTCACCAGCATCAGCACGAACAGCACGCCGAAGCTGAGCAGGATGCGATTGCCGAGCGTCAGCCGGGCAGCGCCGATCGTCGGATGCAGGCTTTCATTGGTCGTGCGGGGCGTCACGGTGGCCATGTTCGTTATGGGCTTTCTAAATTCAGCGTTGAAAAAATCCGCGCCCGCCTGCGCGCCGGGTGGCGCGCCACGAGCGCATCGGGGTCTCGCGGGCGGCGCGGCGCCGGCAGGCCGCGCCGCGAAATCACCGCTCCGCTTGCGCCGGCAGCCGAAGCGCGACCATGAAGCCGCGCGCCGTATTGCGCATCAGGATCTGGCCGCGATGCCGCGCCGCCGTCGCGCGGACGAACGCGAGGCCGAGGCCGAAACCGCTGCGCGCCGCGCCGTGCGCGGATTCGAGCTGCACGAACGACTCGGTCGCGGCCGTGCGCTGTTCCGGCGCGATGCCGGCGCCGGCATCCTCGACGCCGATCAGCCAGGCGCCGTCGTCGCCGCTCAGCGTGCAATGTACGTCCATCCCGGCCGGGCCGTACTTCAGCCCGTTGTCGATCAGGTTCGCAACCGCGCGCGTCAGCATCATGCGGTCGCCCATCGTCACGCACTCGGTATCGGGCACGTGCGCGATCACCCGGCAGCCGAGCCCGGCCGCCTTCTCCCACAGCTGGTCGACGGCGTCGAGCACGATCTCGTTGAGACTCACGACCTCGGGCGCGCGGCGCTCGGACTGCGCGCGGGTGAGGTGGATGAAGCCGTCGGCGAGCGCGAGCGCGCGCCGCGCGTGGCCGGCGATGCGCTCCATGATCGCCGGCATGTCGCCGTGTTCGGCCCGGTAGACGTCGAGCAGCGCGAGGATCGACGTTTGCGGCGAGCGCATGTCGTGCGACAGGAAATCGAGCGCCTCGTCACGCTGCCGCGACATCAGGTACGAATTCGAGTGATAGCGGATGCGCGCGGTCAGCTCCATCGCGTCGGGAAGCTTCACCAGATAGTCGTTCGCGCCGGCGATGAACGCCTCGCGCTTGACGATCGGCTCCTCCTTCGCGGACAGCACGATGATCGGCACGCGTGCGGTGCCGGCGTCCGCGCGCCACGCGCGCACGAGATCGAGGCCGTCGATCTCCGGCATCACGAGATCCTGCAGGATGACCGTCGGCTTCACGTCGCGCGCGACCGCCATCGCCCGATGTGCGTCGGTGCACACGTGCAGGTCGATGTCGTGCTCGCTGCGCAACGCGCGACGGATCACCTCGCCGACGAACGGCTGGTCGTCGACGAGGAGGACCGATAACCCCGATTCGAGGCAATCCGAGGCATTATCACTGCTCGATTCTTTCATAAATACAGTTTCAAACGCCGAATCTCCAATCGATTCTTTCATAGGAGTTGTTTATCCGACTTGGACACTATCTTATATTGGCAGTTGTAAAACCCGCCTGATTTCGCCGATTTGGCCTGTCGGCACTGCCTTGCAGGGCTTCGGACGCCGCTTGTTTCCCCGTCGACGACCGTATTACCTCTGCATTCTTTCTCTCAATAAACATAACCGGCTGATTCTAAATGAAATTAGAACACAGCATCTATCTCCTTCCGGTTTAGTTTTGCCAAATATGCAGAAAGAGACGGAAACAGATAAATCAGATCATTTCCGGATTCGAAAGACGATAACGTTTGCGGGACCGCCGCGACGAGGTTTGCATGCGCTGCAAGGCTCGGAGTCGGTCATATTGAGGGCCGGATTCGAATGCACCGAATCGGCGGATGGGAGGGAAAAATCGCGCGACGGGTGGCTCGACCCGCACGCGTTTCGGGGCCGGCACAACGCCGACCCGTGCGATGCGTGAGCTGGCCGCCCTAGCCGCGCGCGTGCTGCGCGGACACTTCCTGCAGGTCGAGATCGCGTTCGAGCGTGTGCAGCATCTCGTCGTGGATGCGCCCGGACCGGTGCAGGCGCAACAGTTCGGCGCGCCCGGCCCGGATCGCGGCCAGCACCACGTCGTAGTGCGCGGCGCGCACTTCCGCCGGATACGCGGGCTCGTTCTTCGTGCGTTCGGTCAGCTCGGCGCGATACGTGTATTGCTCGAGCAGGCGCGGATGGATCACGACCCCGTTCTCGTCGCGCACGAGCGGCTGGATCGCCGCGAGTTGCGCGGCCTCGACGTACGCCCACGTCTGCGGCTCGCTCAGGTGGTGCGCGGCACGCTCGTCGCGCTGCGGCATGCGCAGCAGCCGGATCAGCGGCCCGATCGTCGTGCCCTGCAACAGCACGGTGACGAGAATCACCGCGAACGATGCGACCAGGATCACGTCGCGGCCGGGCAGCGCCTCGGGCAGCGACAACGCGATCGCCAGCGTCACCACGCCGCGCATGCCGGCCCAGCTCATGACCGTCGCGGCCTTCCAGTCGGGCGCCGGCCCGCGCCGTGCGAAGCCGCGCACCGGCCACTTCAGCGCCTCGACCGCATAGATCCACACGAAGCGCGACACGATCACCGCCGCCAGCACCGCGAGCACGGGCGGCACCATCGTGCCGAGCACCTGCTCGAAGCCACCGAGCCGATGGATCGCGCCGCGCAGCGACAGCCCGATCAGCACGAACACCATCGCCTCGAGCAGGAACACGATGACCTGCCAGAACGCGGTGCCGCGCGTGCGCACGGCCGCCGAGAACACCTCGTGCTGATGCCAGCCGACGATCATGCCGGCCGTCACCGTCGCGATCACGCCCGACACCTCGACCATTTCGCCCGCGATGTACGCGATCCATCCGGCAATCACCGCGACGGTGATCACGAGGTAGTCGTCATCGAGCAGCTTCAGGAACCACACGACGAGCTTGCCGATCACGAAGCCGACCACCACGCCGCCGAGCCCGAGCTCCGCGAAGCGCACGACCGCGTGCTCGAGGCTGAACGCGCCGGTGAGCGCGGCCGCGACCGCGAAGCGGAACAGCACGAGGCCGGCCGCGTCGTTCAGCAAGCTTTCGCCTTCGAGCAGCACCATCAGCCGGCGCGGCAGCGCGACGCGTTCGAGCACGGCCTTCGCGGCGACCGCGTCGGGCGGCGACACGATCGCGCCGAGCGCGAAGCACGCGGCCCACGGCAGCGCCGGCACCACCCAGTGCACGGCGAAGCCGACCGCGAACGTCGTGAACACGACCGCGCCGATCGCCAGCATCAGAATGCCGCCGACATTGCGCTTGAATTCTTCCCACACGGAGAAGTACGCACCGTCCATCAACAGCGGCGGCAGGAACACCAGCAGCACCAGTTCGGGATCGAGGTTGATCGGCGGCAGACCGGGGATGAACGCGATGCCGATGCCGCCGATCAGCAGCGCGGCCGCGGGCGGCAGCCGCAGCCGCTTGGCGATGCATTCGAGCGCGACGATCGCGAGGAATGACAACAGAACCAGCTTGAATGCCGAGACGGGGGACATGAATCGACCTCGTGAAGAATGAATTCGCGCGTTCCGGCGTCGTACCCCGGTCGGCAGTTTCGCGCGATTACATCACGAGGCGACGCCCGTAGTCGAGCCTGTTTCCGGCGAACGCGCAGGGTACGCGGACGACACGCGCGGCGCCGTGCCGCCCCGCGCGCCGCCATGAAAAACGGCACGCGGGCCGGCCCGATCGCCCGCCCGCGTGCCGTCGCGGCGCCGCGCCGCCTGCCGCGCGTTACCGACGCCGCACCACCATCAGCCGCAGCTCGGTCATGTCTTCGATCGCGTAGCGGACGCCTTCGCGGCCGAGGCCCGAATCCTTCACGCCGCCGTACGGCATGTTGTCGACGCGGAACGACGGCACGTCGTTGATCACGACGCCGCCGACCTCCAGTTCGTCCCACGCGCGCTGCGCATGCGTGAGCGAATCGGTGAACACGCCGGCCTGCAGCCCGAAGTCGCTGTCGTTCACGCGTGCCAGCGCGTCGTCGAAGCGGTCGAACTTCTCGAGGATCGCGACCGGGCCGAACGCCTCCTTCCGGTACAGGTCCTGCTCGCGGCCGACGTTTTCCAGCAGCGTCGCCTCGAACATCGCGCCGTCGACCTTGCCGCCCGCGACGATCTTCGCCCCCGCCGCGACGGCCGCGTCCATCCAGCCCGACAGCCGGCGCGACTCGGATTCGGAGATCATCGGGCCGACGAACGTCGACGGATCCTTCGGATCGCCCATCTTCAGCGAACGCGTCTTCGCGATCAGCTTCTCGCGCAACGCATCGTAAAGGTCGGCATGCACGAGGATCCGCTGCACGCCGATGCAGCTCTGGCCCGACTGGTAGTACGCGCCGAACGCGAGCCGCTCGACCACGTAGTCGAGCCGCTCGCGCTGGTCGGCATCGACGATCGCGGCCGCGTTGCCGCCGAGCTCCAGCACGACTTTCTTCTTGCCGGCCTTCTCCTTCAGCGCCCAGCCGACGGCGGGCGAACCGGTGAACGACAGCAGCTTGAAGCGCTCGTCGGTCGTGAACAGGTCGGCGCCGTCGCGATGCGCGGGCAGCACCGAGAACGCGCCCTTCGGCAGGTCGGTTTCCGCGAGCACCTCGCCGATGATCAGCGCGCCGATCGGCGTGCGGCTCGCCGGCTTCAGCACGAACGGACAGCCGGCCGCGAGCGCGGGCGCGACCTTGTGCGCGGCGAGGTTCAACGGGAAGTTGAACGGCGAGATGAACGAGCACGGGCCGATCGGCACGCGCTTCGTGTAGCCCGTATAGCCCTGCGCACGCGCGGAGATCTCGAGGTTGACGATCTCGCCGTCGATGCGCACCGATTCCTCGGACGCGACGCGGAACGTATCGATCAGCCGCGTGACTTCGCCCTTCGAATCGTTGATCGGCTTGCCGGCCTCGATGCACAGCGCCTCGGCCAGCTCGTCGAAACGTTCGCGAAACCGCGCGACGCAATGATCGAGCACGGCCTGCCGCCGGTAGGCGGGCATCTCGCGCATCGGCTTCGTGGCGTCGACGGCCGCGGCGATCGCCGCATCGATCGCCTTCGCGTCGGCCAGCGCGACGCGCGTGGCGACCTTGCCGCTGAACTTGTCGGTCACCTCCAGATCGGTGTTCGCGTAGACAGCTTCGTTGGCGAGGTAGTACGGATAGGTTTCCTTCAACATGGAACGACTCCTTCCTGTGAACGGGGCATTCAGAGTTGCGCCGACAGGCGCTTGATCTCGCGGTTCAGCACGCGCTCGTTGTCGGAGTAGTCGATCGGCACGTCGATCACGTGCACGCCCGGCGACGAGAAGCACTCGCGCAGCAACGGCTCTAGATCGTCGGCCGATTCGACGCGATGCCCGTGCGCGCCGTAGCTCTGCGCGTACGACACGAAGTCGGGATTCTTCAGCGTCATCGCGAAATCGGGGAAATTCATGTTCTCCTGCTTCCAGCGGATCATCCCGAACGCATCGTCGCGCAGGATCATCACGACGATGTCGAGCTTCAGCCGCACGGCCGTTTCGAGCTCCTGCGAATTCATCATGAAGCCGCCGTCGCCGCACACGGCGATCACCTTGCGCTGCGGATGCACGATCTTCGTCGCGATCGCCGACGGCAGGCCCGCGCCCATCGACGCGAGCGCGTTGTCGAGCAGCAGCGAATTCGGCTCGTGCGCACGCCAGTAGCGCGCGAACCAGATCTTGTACATCCCGTTGTCGAGGCAGACGATGCCGTCGAGCGGCAGCGCGTTGTACAGGTCGTTCACGATCCGCACCGGATACATCGGGAAGCGCGGATCGTGCTGGCCCTTTTCCAGATGCGCGTCGAAATGCGTCTTGATCATCGCGAAGCGCTCGAAATCCCAATGCGGTTGCGGCTTCACCGCTTCCTTCATCTGCCACACCGCGTTCGCGATGTCGCCGACCACCTCGATCTGCGGAAAATAGACGGGGTCGACCTGCGCGCCGAGGAAGTTCACGTGGATCACGGTCTTGTCGTCGGTGCGCATGAAGAACGGCGGCTTCTCGATCACGTCGTGGCCGACGTTGATGATGCAATCCGCATGCTCGATCGCGCGATGCACGAAGTCGCCGTCGGACAGCGTCGCGTTGCCGAGCCACAGCGGGTGCGTCTCGTCGATCACGCCCTTGCCCATCTGCGTCGTGAAGAACGGGATGCCCGTCTTGTCGACGAATTCGAGCAGCATCTTGCAGGTGGTCTTGCGGTTGCCGCCCGCGCCGATCATCAGCAGCGGATGGCGCGCGGCCTGGATCGCGTCGACCGCGTGCGCGACCGCCTTCTCCTCCGCCACCGGCCGCCGGCTGTAGCTGCGCGGAATCGGCTTGCCGTCGCCCTCTTCGTGCGCGATGTCTTCGGGCAGCTCGAGGTGCGCGGCGCCCGGGCGCTCTTCCTCCGCGCGGCGGAACGCTTCGCGCACGGCCGACGGAATGTTGCCGATCGACACGATTTGCCGCGTGAACTTCGTGAGCGGCTGCATCATGTCGACCACGTCGACGATCTGGAAATGGCCCTGCTTGCTGGACTTGATCGGCTTCTGCCCGGTGATCATCAGCATCGGCATCCCGCCGAGCTGCGCATACGCGGCGGCCGTCACGAAGTTCGTCGCGCCCGGCCCGAGCGTCGCGAGACACACGCCGGTGCGGCCCGTGAGGCGGCCGTAGGTGGCGGCCATGAACCCGGCGGCTTGCTCGTGCCGGGTCAGCACGAGCTTGATCTTCGATCGCCGCAGCGATTCGAGCAGATCGAGGTTTTCTTCGCCTGGAATGCCGAACACGTACTCGACGCCTTCGGCTTCCAGCGCCTTCACGAACAGATCCGATGCTTTCATGGGGACTCTCGGTTATGCCGTCTGCCCGGCCTACGGACACGCGGCGTTCAGGACGCGCGCCGGCCTACGGCACGCGGACGCCTTACCTACTGGACACTGACCACGGCACTGCTCGCCGCGCAAGACGCAATACCAGATGCGTGCTGCGCGGCGGCGCCTCCGGATGCCGGAGGACGAACGGACCCGCCCGCGCAGCAAGCACGCGCGGACGGCAAAGACGTTTTCGATTGTAGACGGATTCGCGAAATTCCGGCTTCGGCCGGATGGCCGACTCCGGCAGCGGAAAGATCGGCCGGACGGCCGGGAAACGTCCGGCGATGCCCCCGGCCGGGCTGTAATGGCAACGATGTTCAATTCGACAGACATGTGAACCATGGTTGACACATTGCCATTCATGCCCTACAGTTGCCCGGCATTCAGCATCCGGACCACCGACGCCTTCGACGCCTGGTTTGCCGGCCTGCCTGATCGCATCGCCAAGCGCCGCATCAGGCGCGCATCGACCGCCTGTCGATGGGCAATCCCGGCGACTGGAAATCCGCCGGCGCGCCCGTCGTCGAAATGCGCATCGATCATGGGCCCGGCTACCGCGTCTACTACGTCCGGCGCGCGACGATCTGGGTCGTCCTGCTTGGCGGCGGCGATAAATCGACGCAGCAGGCCGACATACGCGCCGCGCATGCAATGCTCGCGCACCTCGACATGGAGTGATCGATGAACAAGATCAAGACGCGGCCGTGGGATTCGGCCGAACACCTGAAAACCGAAGACGACATGGCCGACTACTTCGACGCATGCCTGCAGGAAGCCGGCGACGATCCGGCCTTCATCGCGCACGCGCTCGGCGTGATCGCCCGCGCACGCGGCCTGTCGCAGGTCGCGCGCGATGCGGGCCTGTCGCGCGAAGGGCTGTACAAGGCGCTGTCGCACGACGGCAATCCGAGCTTCGGCACGATCCTGAAAGTCATCAAGGCGCTCGGCCTGCAATTGCACGGCGCCAAGGCTGCCGCGTGACCTGGCGGCGCACGGCGTCGCGCTGCCCGCGCAACGTCCGTGCCCGCGTCAATGCAGCCAGCCGGCCGCCCAGCGCGGCGCGAGCGACACCCGATACGACCCTTGCCCGATCAGCCCGCCGGCCTGCGTGCCATCGATGCGTCCGGTCGTCCGGATGGTATATCGGCCCCTTAAAGGCATCGAACACCTCCATACTCGTCGGGACGACAGAAACCGGTGGGCACGCATCGGCTACGCCTGTCGTCACGCGTCGACCTCCATTGATTTCCAATCTGGTAGGTCTCCTGTTGTTCATCTCACGCGACAACGCTTCGGCGCGCGCATCGCCGAAGTCATTTCATTCCCATTGACGTATTACGCTAAACGTAATACCCTGACCGTAATGATCGATTCGTTCCGATGCAAAGACACGCAGTTGCTTTTCGCAGGAGAAACGCCCAAGCGCTTCCGCGCGATCGAAACGGTTGCCCCGGAAACTGCAAATGATTGCCGCAGCGAAGGAACTGCGCGATTTGCGGGCGCCTTCCGGCAACAGGCTCGAGGCGTTGCAAGGCGATCGGGAAGGTCAGCACAGCATCCGCATCAACGAGCGATGGCGGATTTGTTTCGTATGGAGCGACGATGGCCCCGCCCAGGTCGAGATCGTCGACTATCACTGACTGGAGCTTCGCATGCTCAAGAACGGAATGCGCCCGATTCATCCGGGCGAAATCCTTCGGGAAGAATTCCTCGTTCCGCTGGAACTGAGCGTCAACGCGCTGGCGCTCGCGTTGAACGTGCCGGCAACGCGGTTGCACGAAATCGTCAAGGAACGGCGCGGAATCACGGCCGATACGGCCTACCGGCTCGGGCGCTACTTCGATACGTCGCCGGAATTCTGGCTGAACCTGCAAGCCACGTACGACCTCAAGACGCTGCCGACGCGCAGCGAGATCGACCGCAAGGTCGAACCGCGCGAACGCACGCACGCGTAGGCACGCAGTCCGCCGTTCGTTCGCGTGCCCGCGTCAATGCAGCCACCCGGCCGCCCAGCGCGGCGCGAGCGACACCAGATACAACCCGAGCCCGATCAGCCCGCCGACCAGCGTGCCGTTGATGCGGATGTACTGGAGATCCTTGCCGATGTTCAGCTCGATCTGCCGCGACATCTCGCGCGCATCCCAGTTGCGCACCGTGTCGCGAATGTGACGCATCAGGAAATCGGCGAAATCGGGCGCCATCTCGTGCACGGCCTTCTCGACGTGCTCGTTCAGCGACGCACGCAGCGCCGGGCTCTCGGCGAGCCGCGCACCGAGCCAGCCGCCGAGCGTCGCGGCCTGCCGGTGCAGCGCCGAATCGGGGCGCGCGAGATCGGCCTTCAGCCACGCGCGCAACTGGTCCCACAAGTCGCGCACATACTCGTTGAACGCATCGCCGTCGCGAATATAGCGCTTGATCTCCTCGCCCTTCGCGATGAACGCGGGGTCGTGCTTCAGCCGCTCGGTCAGCCGCACGACCGTCCGGTCGAAGCGTTGCCGCAACTCGTGCCCGGGATCGGCGGCAACGCCTTCGAGCACGCGGCTCACCGCGCTCGCGAGCATTCGCGCGCCGTTCTCGCCGAACCACTGCGTCGGCATGATCTTCTCGACCTTCGGGTATTGCATCTTCAGCCATTCGACGATGAAGCCCGCGATCACCTCGCGGTTCTCTTCCTTGTCGAGCACGTCGACCACCTGTTCGATCGCGTCGTCGAGCAGCGCCTGGTGGCGGCCGTCCTTCGTCAGCGTGTCGAGGATCGCGCCGGCCGATTGCGACAGGTCGACCCGGTCGATCACCGCGCGGAACGCATCGTGGACGAACGACTGGATCCGCGCGTCGTCGGTCATGTCGAGCGCGAAGCTCGTCAGCTTCGTCACGTAGCCGCCGAGCGCGTCGGTATTCGCCGGCTCGCCGAGCCACGCGCCGAGCTTCTGCGCGGGATCGTGCTGGCGGATCTGCGCGGCGAGCGCGTCCGGGCCGAGGAATTTCTCGCGCACGAACACCGCGAGGTTGTCGGCAATCTTGTCCTTGTTCTTCGGAATGATTTCGGTATGGCGCGACACGAACGGGATCGGCACGCGGCGGAACAACGCGACGACCGCGAACCAGTCGGCGAGCGCGCCGACCATCGCGGCTTCGGCCACCGCCTTGAAGCCGTCGACCCACGGGCCGCGCGGCAGCAGGATGGTGGCGACGAACACCGCGACGGCCGCCAGCAGCAGCCACAGCGCACGGCGCTTGCTTCGTTTCAGTTCGAGGGCTTTGTCTGGCGTCATGGAGGACGGGCGAATCGGCGATGCCGCTAATATCCCCGATTTCGCCGCAACCGACAAACCCGCCGCCGCGCCCGGCACGCCCGGCACGCCCGGCGCACCCAGCGCACACGCGCCGCGCGCGCCGCCGCTACATGAACGTCTTCAGATTGACCGCCGGATCGGCCAGCTTCGCCGGATCGGGCACCGCGACGATCCTGCCGTCGTCGCCGAGCCCGAACACCGTGAACGGCCCGCTCGCGGGATCGCCGCGCACGACGGTCGTGCGTTCGCTGCCGAACAGCCCGAGCATCTGCAGGTTGCAATCGTACTGATCGGACCACAGCCACGGCAGCTCGGCATAGCGCTCGTCGGCGCCGAGCAGGTTCGCGGCCGCGACGGCCGGCTGGTTTTCGGCCACCTGCCACGATTCGATCCGTACGTGGCGCTCAAGCAGCGGATTGAAGTGCATCGTCACCTCGCCCGCCGCGAAGATCGCGGCATCGGCCGTGCGGCAGCCCGCGTCGACGCGTATCCCGTTGTCGACGTCGAGCCCGGCGGCCTGCGCCAGTTCGACGTTGGGCACGACGCCGATACCGACCACGACGATGTCGGCCGGCACGTCGCCGCGATCGGTTTCGACGACGGCGCCGCCGTCCGGCGCGCGGCGAATCGCGCGCGGCAGCGTCGCCATCCGGAAACGCACGCCGCGCGCATCGTGCAATTGCCGCGCATACGCGCCGACGGCTTCCGGTAACGCACGCTGCAGCAGGCGCGCGGCCGGGTCGATCACCGTCACGTCGCAGCCGAGCTGGCGTGCGGCCGCCGCGACCTCGAGGCCGATGAAGCCGCCGCCGAGCACCGCCACGCGGCGTCCGGGCGCAAGTTGCGCACGCAACGCACGCGCATCCGCCACGGTACGCACGTAATGCGGCACGATACCTGCGTCGACCGGGCCGCCGAACGTCCGCACGCGCGAGCCCGTCGCGAGCACGAGCTTCGCGTACGGCAACGTCGCACCGTCGTCGAGCCGCACGCGCCGTGCGTCCCGCTCGATCGCTTCGACGCGCGCGCCGAGCCGCAGCTCGATGCGTTGCGCGTCGTACCACGCGGCATCGCGGATGAACGCACGCTGCTCGCCGCCGTCGCTCAACAGCGCATCCTTCGACAGCGCCGGCCGGTCGTACGGCAACTCGCGCTCCGCGCCGATCATCACTATGCGCGCCGCGGCGTCGCGCTCGCGCAGCGCCTCGGCCGTGCGCCGCGCCGCATGGCCGGCGCCGACGATCACGAACGGATCAGCCGACATTGACTTCCACCTGTCCGTCGACGATCCGGATCGGATAGGTCCGCACCGGCTCGGTGATCGGCGCGCATTTCGGCGCGCCGGTGCGAATGTCGATCAGCCCCTGGTGCAGCGGGCATTCGACGCAGCCGTCCTCCACATAGCCTTCGGACAGCCGCGCATGCCCGTGCGTGCAAAGGTCGTGCATCGCGAACAGTTCGTCGCCGATCCGGAACACGGCGATCGGCTTCTGGCCGGCGACGCGCGCCGCCGGTTCGTCTTCGGAGAATTCGTCGAAAGCGCCGAGCGGATGCCACTCGGCCAGCGTTGCTTCGGTCATGTCGATTCCTTGCTTCTTCAGATCGGTCGGATCGGTCAGATCGGCGTCGCGAGCAGCGTCTGCACGCGCGACGTGTCGTAGATCACGCGCTTGGTCTTGTAGCGCAACCCATCGGGCGTGCGCACGACCGTGTCGTAGTACTTGCCGGCCTGGTACACGTTCGATTCGCCGTTGCTGCGGGTCTGCACGACCACGTAGTTGCTCTCGGTGTCGATTTCGCCGTCGCGTTCGGCGACGATCGTCAGGCCCGACGTCATGTGCCGGTACGTATGCGCTTCGTAGATGTTCGCGTGCCGCAGCGACACCACGCGGTCGCGCAGCATCCGCTGATTCGTGCAGTGCACGATCCCGACCGGCAGCCCGAGATCGGCGTTCTCCTTCGGCACGATTTCGTACGTGCAGTCCTCGGTGAACATTTCCGGCCAGTGTTCGAGCCGATCATTGTCGAGGTGCCCGATGTAGCGGTTCTGGAGCATGTAAATCTCGAACCACGTCTTCATGTCTTCCGTCATTTTCTGCTCCTGCCTCAATAGCCCATCAGCTTCTGGTAGCCGACCCAGAACTTGCGGATCAGGCTCTCGGTGATCACCGTGTCCTGCTGGTCCGGATTGCCGCGCGACATCTCGATCACCGACGTCGCATCCGCGTCGCGCACCGTGCCGCGCTGCACGAGCTCGGTCGCTTCCGTGTCCTCCATCGAGATATAGCCGGCCGGCCCGACGAGGTTCGCCTGCTTGATGCGCAGCGCGCGCAGCTCGGGCGTGTCGTCCGTATAACCGAAGAAGTGGAAGATCAGCTCGAAGTTGTCCGGCCCCTTCGGCAGGATCTGGCGCGCGACCAGCGTGTTGTGGATCTGCTGGATCACGAGCTGCGGGAAGATCGGCTGGATATGGTTCGTGCAGTCCTCGTCGTATTCCGACACGAGATCGAGAATCGATTCGTCCTCCAGATGAAAGCCCTCGTCGAACGAACGGATGTTCTGCTGCTTGTACGCCGCCGACGTATCGTCGCCCGTCTTCGTCACCGTGATGATGCTGTGCAGCCCGTGGTTCGCGTCCGGAATCGAGCGCGCCTTCATCCCGACGCGGAAGATGTTGAAGGTCGTATGGAACAGGTGCAGCATGCTCGCGTGATACGGGTCCTTCACGTTCTCCATGTACAGCTTCCAGTTCGACTTCGAATACTGGCGCGTGCAGCCGAGATACTCGATCGGCTTGTGGAAGATCCGGTCGATCCACGGGCGCATCTGCTCGCCGAGATACTCGGGCAGCGGCGCGACCTCGTCGCTGAAGGTCGCGAACACGAGCCCGCGATAGCTGTCGACGCGCAGCTTGCGCAGCCCGTGCCGTTTCGGATCGAAATCGGCCGGCATCCCGGTCATGCCCTTCTGGCCGCGCCGGAACGGCACGCCGAGCAGGTTGCCCTGGTTGTCGAAGCTCCACTGGTGATAGACGCACGTGTGCGAACTCGCATTGCCGCGCGACTTGCGGCACACCTGCGCGCCGCGGTGCGCACAGCGGTTCACCCACGCGGACAGCGCGCCGTCCTCGGTGCGGGTGACGACCACCGGCGTATCGCCGACGAACGTGCTCTTGAAGTCGCCCGCGTTCGGGATTTCCGCTTCGAGCGCGACGAAATTCCACGTCGGCCCGCGGAAGATGCGTTCCTGCTCGCGTTCGTAGACCGCCTGCGAGCTGAACACCTTGTACGGCACGCGCGAGCCGTCGTCGTGCGGGAAGGTCACGTCGGATGCGTCGCCGCGCGCGGCGAAAACGACGGGCGATTCTGTCTGCTCCATGTCGGACTCCTTGTCGATCCGTTGCGTTGAATGCATGGAGCCGATTTTTGAAACGCTAATATTCGGCGTCTATCCGGAAAGTGCGATTGCCGCGGCGCAATATCCACTTTCGGCGGATTTCTGCGCTAGCATGACGGCACACGCGACCGGCGCACGAGCGCGGCCCATTCGTCGGATCGAAGCGCGCGTCGTCCATACCAAGGCTGAGGCCCATGTCCCCAACGTCGTTCGAGCCGCTCGCGCTGCGTGCGCACCGGCTGTTCGAATCCCGCGATCTCGACGAGACGCGCGAGCGGATCTCGCGTGTGATGCAGCCGCACGCGCTGCTGCCGAACGGCCGCGTGCACGGTGCGTCGCACATGGATTTCGTCAGGCTGGGCGGCCTCGGGATCGGCACGATCGCGTTCGGCGACGCGATGCGCGTGCAGGTCGACGCCGTCGACGGCTACTACCTGCTGATGTTCTGCCTGTCCGGTCAGGCACAAGTGCGCGCGATGGGGCGGCAGCTCGGCGTCGACGGGCAGACCGGCGTGCTGTGCGCGCCCGGCGAGCGCTTCGACGCGATGCTGTCGGCCGATTGCGAACAGTTCGTGCTGCGCATCGACGCGGCGACCGTCGGTTCGCTGACCGGCGATCCGCGTGCGACGCTCGACCCCGTGCTGCACATCAGCGACGCCGCGCTCGCGGCGTGGCGCCAGCAACTGATGCTCGTCGCGCGGTCGCCCGAGCTGCTCGAACGCGCGAACGCGAACCCGCGGGTCGCATCGCAGCTCGAGCATCTGCTGATCGACCTGCTGATCGAAGGTCATCCGCCGTCCGCGCTGCAGGCGTCGCATCGCGACCCCGCGCCGGGCTTCGTCCGGCGCGCGCAGGAATTCGTCGATGCGCACTATGCGCAGCCGCTGCAGCTCGCCGATATCGTCCAGGCCGCCAACGTGCCCGAACGAACGCTGCGCGACGCGTTCCTGCAATTCCGCGGCATGAGCCCGATGCAATACCTGCGCGCGACGCGGCTCGCGCACGCGCGCGAACTGCTGCGCGGCGCGGCGTCCGACCGGCGGATCGCCGATATCGCGCTCGATTGCGGATTTACACACCTCGGCCGGTTCGCCATGGCGTATCGGGAGAAGTTCGGCGAATCGCCGTCGGACACGCTCGACGGGAAGCGGTAGCCCGGACGCGCGGGCATGCCGATCTTCCCGATCTGCCTGCCCTGCCCGGGCCGCCCGATCTCCCCGGCCGTCCCGACTTTCCCGACTTTCCCGACTTTCCCGACTTTCCCGACTTTCCCGACTTTCCCGACTTTCCCGACTTTCCCGACCTTCCCGACCTTCCCGACCTTCCCGACCTTCCCGACCTTCCCGACCTTCCCGACCTTCCCGACCTTCCA
>NZ_LPDI01000086.1:0-17060 GCF_001528895.1 Burkholderia sp. MSMB1078WGS
TGGGCTATTCGTTCAACCTCGACGGGTCGATGATGTACTGCACGTTCGCGTCGCTGTTCATCGCGCAGGCGTACAACATCCACCTGTCGTTCGGCACGCAGGTCACGATGCTGCTGATCCTGATGCTGACGTCGAAGGGGATGGCCGGCGTGCCGCGCGCATCGCTCGTCGTGATCGCGGCGACGCTGCACCAGTTCAACATCCCGGAAGCCGGGCTGCTGCTGATTCTCGGCGTCGACACGTTCCTCGACATGGGTCGCTCGGCCACCAATGCGGTGGGCAACTCGATCGCCAGCGCGGTGGTCGCGAAGTGGGAAGGCGAGCTGATGTCGGAGTCCGAAGCGAACGCGCATGCCGCGCATCTCGACGCCCAGCTCGAACGGCAGAACGATGCGCCGGCCTATGGCGCCGGGCAGCCCACGTCGACCTGACGATCAGGCCGCCAGGGCGTCGTCGATGCAGGCCGCGAGCACCATCGCGGCGGCGTTGCCCGGCGTCGAGCCGAGCAGTTGCGGCGCATAGACGCTGTCGCCGATCTCGATCGATCGCCCCGACAGCGCGCACACGCCGCGCTTGCGCGTCGTGAACAGGCGCCACTTCTGGTAGCCGTAGTGCCCGGTGCACGCGTCGCACCACGAGATCATCACGGTGTCGGCCGTGGGCCGTTCGAGCACGCTGATGGTCGGCTTGCTCGTCGCGTCCCACGACGGCAGCCGGTCGCGCGTGACGCTGCGCCGCCGCGGGCCGCCCCACGAGACGGACGGCATGTCGAAGCGGCCGATTGCGGCGACGGTCATGAGCCAGGGCGCTGCACGGTTGTTCATGTCTCTGTTCCTCGAAACGTTACGCGGTGCCGCGACGCGCGGCATCACGACAGGCGGATGCGCGGCTGCACCCAGCCGTTGATCCGTTCGGCGATCCACAGCAAGGTGGCCTTGGGGAAACCGTGCAGCGCCTGCTGGTGCCGCCGGTAGAGCATCAGGTGGCTGAACTGCGCGAAGCGCCCCTGGATGAAGCCGCCGCGGAAGAACCCGAACTGCCCGAGCGTGCCGAACGCGTCGTAATCGCTGATCGACACCAGCGCGCCGAAATCGCGGAACGCGAACGGCGGAATCGGCGTGCCGTCGAGCCACGCGGGAAGGTGCTTCGCGAGATGCTCGGCTTGCTGCGTCGCGACCTGGGCGGTCGGCGGCAGCGGCCGTTCGTGGCCGTCGGGCAGCAGGCTTCCGCAATCGCCGATCGCGAACACGTGCTCGTCGCCGGTCGCCTGCAGCGTGGGGCCGATCACGATCTGGTTCGCGCGGTTCGTGTCGAGCCCGCCCAGCGCCTGCATGAAATCGGGCGCCTTCACGCCGGCCGCCCAGACCATCAGGTCCGCTTCGGCGAACGAACCGTCGCCGTAATGGAAGCCGTTCGCGTCGGCCGACGTGACGCGCGTCGACGTCAGCACGTGAAAGCCGATCTGTTCGAGCCGCCGCTGGGCCGACGCGGAAATCCGCGCCGGAAACGCGTTGAGGATGCGCGGGCCGCTTTCGAGCAGCGTGAGCTGCAGCCGCTCGCGCACCGTTTCGTCACCGTACGCCTGCGCCACTTCCAGCAGACGGCTCAACTCGGCCGCGAGTTCAACGCCCGTCGCGCCCGCGCCGACGATCGCGACGCGAAATGGCTCGTCGCGCGCGATGCTGCGGAACACGCGCATCCGCAACGCTTCGTTGAAGGTCTCCGCTTGCTGCTGGCTGTCGATGAAGTAGCAGTGCTCGCGCACGCCCGGCACGCCGAAATCGTTGGCCTGGCTGCCGAGCGCGAGGATCAGCACGTCGTATTCGAGTTCGCGTGCGTCGATCACCACGTCGCCGTCCTGGGAGCGGATCTCGCCGAGCTGCACGCGGCGGCGCGCGCGATCGAGCCCCTTCAGTTCGCCGGGCTGGTACGCGTAGCCGTGATCGCGGGCGTGGGCGAGGAAGATCACCTGTTGCTGCTGGACGTCGCGCGTACCGGCCGCGATCGTGTGCAGCATCGGCTTCCAGATATGCGTGGGACTGCGGTCGACGACCGTAATCTGCGCCCGCCCGGACCGGCCGAGGCGCTCGCCCAGACGGGTCGCGAGCTGCAATCCGGCGATCCCGCCGCCGACGATGACGATGCGTGTAGGGGTTGTCATTGATAAATCATCACGTGATGAATAAGGTATGATCCTAGCGCTTCCCGGCTCGGCGTGTCAACGCAGCGGGGCAGGCCGCCCGCTTCCGGTACGTGAAACCGGGTACCGGGCACGGGCATTCGAATCGTTCAAGGAGCAGGAAAAACGTGGCAGAAGTCACTGAGCGCGCGCCGTCGAAGCGGCGTACGCGCGGACGGCCGCTGGCGGATGCGTCCGTCGGCCCGGACGTGATATTGCGGGCCGCGCGCCGCACGTTCGCGAAGCGCGGCTACGACGCGACGAGCGTGCGCGAAGTCGCGCGCGAGCTGGGCATCGACGCGGCGCTGATCGCCCATCACTTCGGCACGAAGGAAACGTTGTGGCTGGCGGTCGTCGAGCAGATCGTCGAGTTGGCCGAACCGATGTTCGACGCGCTGCGCGCGCTGCGCACGTCGTCGCTGCCGCACCGCGACCGCGTGCGGCGCGCGCTCGAGCTGTGCGTCGATCACGAGTTCGCGGAGCCGGATATCGGCATGTTCTTCTCGACGGCGGCGACCGAGGAGGGCGGGCGGCTCGATCGGCTGCAGGAGCGAATCGTGCGCCCGTATCACGACGCGATGTTGCCGCTCTTGGCGGATGCGGTCGAGGCCGGCGCGATCCGTCCGGTCGATCCGAACGTGCTGTTCTTCATGATCGCGAGCGCCGTGGGCATGACGGTGTCGTATCGCCACATGATGCTGGAGTTCACGTCGCTGCCGACGCGGCCGGAGGCATTCCGGCAGGCCGTGCTCGGCGTCGCGCTCAACTTCCTCGGCGACTGAGCGCCGCGCGCGATGCGCGCGGTCACGTCGCGGCGACCAGCCCCAGTTCGCGCACCGCCTCGCGCGCGCTCTCGCGCAGCGCATCGACGAGCGGCGACGGCGTGCGGTAAGCGAGCGCCAGTTCGTACGCGAGCGGGCTGCCCGCATCCTTCAGTTCGCAGAACGTAATGCCTTGCGGCTGCATCGGCACGAACAGGCGCGGCATCAGCGCGATGCCGATGCCGCCCGCGACGAGCCCGGCCGTCGTCTGCATCTGGCGCGGTTGCTGGACCACGCGCGGCGCGAAGCCGGCCTGCGCGCATGCCGTCACGATCAGCGCATGCATGCCGGGCCCGTGGTGCGCGGCAAACATGACCCACGGTTCGTCCGCCAGCTCGGCCAGCGCGATGCGGCGGCGGCGCGCGAGCCGGTGGCCGTCGGGCAGCGCGGCCACCATCCGGTCGCGCAGCAGCGGTTCGATACGCACGTCGCCGGCATCGGCCACCGGCAGCACGACGAGGCCGACGTCCGTGCGATCGTGACGCAGCGCGAGCACCTGCTCGGCCGTCGTGCCTTCCTCGAGCTGGAAATCGACGCCCGGATGCCGTTCCTGGAACGCGCGCAGGATCAGCGGCAACAGCGCATTGACCGTGCTGTCGACGAAGCGCAGCCGCAGCGTGCCGCCGAGGCCGGCGCCCGCGCGGCGCGCCGCGGCCACCGCGCGCTCGGCCTGTTCGAGCGCGCGCCGCGCTTCGAGCAGGAATGCTTCGCCGGCCGGCGTGAGCCGCGAGCCGCGCGTGTCGCGGTCGAGCAAGGCGACGCCCAGTTCGTCCTCGAGCTTGCGGATCGCCGCGCTGAGCGGCGGCTGGGCCATGTGCAGCCGCTCGGCAGCGCGCCGGAAGCTGAGCGTTTCGGCGACCGCGATGAATTGCCGGAACTGGCGCAGATCGATCATGGCGATACCTTTTGCGTATCAATATGTCATCGAATTCGTATTTTACCTATCGCCGTCCGTTGCCCACACTGCAAACGTCACCAATCGTCAACACCGAGGAAAGGAGGGCAGGTCATGACGGGCAACGAACGACAACGCACGGCGATCGTCACGGGCGGATCGAGCGGGATCGGTTTCGCGATCGCGCGCCGGCTGGTCGAGGACGGGTATCGCGTCGCGATCGTCGGGCGCGACGTGGCGCGGCTGAAGGCGGCCGTCGAGCGTCTGGGCGGCGCGGCGATCGGGCAGGCCGGCGACCTGGGCGTGCGGCGCGACGCGCAAGCGGCCGTCGCGGCGATCGTCGCGCGATGGCCGCGCATCGACGTGCTGGTCAACAACGCGGGGCTGACCGGGCGCGTCGGCGCGGATACCGAAGCGGCGGAGGCTGAGGCCGTATGGGACGCGGTGCTCCATGCGAACCTGAAAAGCCTGTTTCTGACGACGATGGCCGTGCTGCCGCATCTGGCCGACCATGCCGCGCGCATCGTCAACATCGGCTCGATCGCGGCGCGCGCCGGCAGCCTGTTGCCGGGCGGCCTCGCGTATGCGGCCGCGAAGGCCGGCGTCGAAGGCTTCACCGTCGCGCTGGCGCGCGAACTCGGGCCGCGCGGGGCGACGGTCAACACGGTCGCGCCCGGCTATGTCGCCGATACGCGTTTCTTCGGCGACAGCGGGGTCGCGCCGGCCGTCGCGGCGACGATCCGCGAGCAGACGCCGGTCGGCCGCGCCGGACAGCCGGACGACATCGCCGATGTGGTCGCCTGGCTCGCCGGGCCGCGCGCGTCGTTCGTCACGGGCGCGACGATCGCGGTGAACGGCGGCTGGCGCGTCGGGTGATGCAGGACGCGCGCGGCCTGCGCGTCATTCGGCGTCGGTCGGCGGCTTGTCGCCGAGCCAGCGTCGCGCGCCGGGGCCGTTGCGGCCCGCGCGGTCGTCCGGGTTGGTCAGCTTGCAGCGTTTCAGCGACAGGCAGCCGCAGCCGATGCATTCGTCGAGATTGATGTAGAGCCGCTGCAGCTCCTCGATCCGGCTTGCGACGCGCTGCTTCCAGCCGCGCGACAGCCGCTGCCAGTCCTTGTTGCTCGGCGCGGTGTCCTCGGGCAGGCTGACGAGCTGTTCGGCGATTTCGTCGAGCGAATAGCCGATCTTCTGCGCGAACACGATGAACGCGATCAGCCGCAGCACCGCGCGCGAATAGTGGCGATGACTCGAGCCGTTGCGGTGCGACTTGATCAACCCGCGCATCTCGTAGAAGCGCAGCGTCGACGCCGGCACGCCGCTGCGCGCGGCCACTTCGCGGATCGACATCAGCGGCCATTGCGGGGTTTCCTGGATACCCATGACACCCTCCGGAAAAGCTTGACTTGAAGTTAACTTGAACTTTTATGCTACGCGGCAGTTTAACCCGTCGCGAGGTATCATGTTCTCCTTTTCCCTACGCAGGACGTCGCCTTTGGGCGCTGCCTGCGCCCTGTTGCTGGCGTTGTCGGGTTGTCACGACGGCAAAGGCGCATCGTCGGCCCATCCTCTTCCCGAAGTCGGCGTCGCCACCGTCGCGCCGCGCACCGTCCGCCTCGCGGACGAATTCATCGGACGCGTCGAAGCGGTCGACGCGGTCGAGCTGCGGCCGCGCGTGAGCGGCTATCTGCAGCGTGTCGCGTACAAGGAAGGCGACGTGGTCGCGCAGGGCGCGCTGCTGTTCGAGATCGATCCGCGCCCGTACCGGATCGCGCTCGACCGTGCGAATGCGCAGCAGCAGCGCGCCCGTGCGGCTGCGAGCCTCGCGAACGTGCAGCTCAAGCGCGTGCAGACGCTGATCGATGCGCATGCGACGTCGCAGGAAGAACTCGACAACGCGCGCGCGACTGCCGAACAGGCACGCGCCGATCTGCAGGCGGCCGATGCGGCCGTTGCCGACGCGAAGCTCAATCTCGGTTTCACCGAAGTGCGCGCGCCGATCGCCGGCCGCGTCGGCCGCGCGGTCGCGACCGTCGGCAATCTCGCGCGTGCGGACGACACGCTGCTGACGACCGTCGTGTCGCAGGATCCGGTCTACGTATATTTCGATTGCGACGAGCAGAGCTACCTGCGCTACAACGCGCGGCGCGCCGACCCGAAACATCGCGCGATCGGCGCCGATCCGGTGCGCATCGGCCTCGCGAACGAGACGGGCTTCCCGCATGCGGGCACCGTCGATTTCCTCGACAACCGGCTCGATCCGCAGACCGGCACGATCCGCGCACGCGTGCGGCTGCCGAATGCGGACCATGCGTTTACGCCGGGCCTGTATGCGCGCGTGCAGCTCGTCAGCGGCCGCGACCAGAGCGCATTGCTGGTCGACGACAAGGCCGTGCTGACCGACCAGGACCGCAAGTACGTGTACGTGATCGGCGCGGGCGACAAGGCGCTGCGCCGCGACGTGACGATCGGCCGCGAACTCGACGGCGAGCGGATCGTCGAGAAGGGGCTGCAGGCGGGCGACCGCGTGGTCGTCGACGGCGTGCAGCGCATCTACTATCCGGGCGCGCAGGTGAAGCCGAAGGCGCTGCCCGCGCGCGCCGATGCGGGCAGCGCGACGCAGGCGGTCGCCGATGCCGGCACGCCTGCCGCGCAATGACGGGAGCGATACGATGGATTTCTCCCGATTCTTCATCGACCGGCCGATCTTCGCGGTCGTGCTGTCGATCGTCATCTTCGCGATCGGCCTGATCTCGATCCCGATGCTGCCGGCCGGCGAATATCCGGAAGTCGTGCCGCCGAGCGTCGTCGTGCGTGCAACGTACCCGGGCGCGAACCCGAAGGAAATCGCCGAGTCGGTGGCCGAGCCGCTGGAAGAGGCGATCAACGGCGTCGAAGGCATCATGTACATGAAGTCGGTCGCCGGTTCGGACGGCAGCCTGCAGGTCGTCGTCACGTTCCTGCAAGGCGTCGACCCCGACACGGCCGCCGTGCGCGTGCAGAACCGCGTGAGCCAGGCGCTGTCGCGCCTGCCCGACGAGGTGCGCCAGTACGGCGTGACCACGCAGAAGCAGTCGCCGACGCCGCTGATGTACGTGAGCCTCTATTCGCCGGACAACAGCCGCGATTCGCTGTACCTGCGCAACTACCTGACGCTGCACGTGAAGGACGAACTGTCGCGGCTCACCGGCATCGGCGACGTCGGCGTGTACGGCTCCGGCGATTACGCGATGCGGCTGTGGCTCGACCCGAACCGGCTCGCGTCGCGCGGCTTGACCGCGAGCGACGTGATCGCGGCCGTGCGCGAGCAGAACGTGCAGGTGTCGGCAGGTCAACTCGGCGCGGAGCCGTCGCCGAAGAAAAACGACTTCCTCGTGTCGATCAACGTGCGCGGCCGTCTGCGCACGGTGCAGGAATTCGGCGACATCGTGCTGCGCAACGGCGACGACGGCCAGGTCGTGAAGCTGTCCGACGTCGCCCGCATCGAGCTCGGCGCGGGCGACTACACGCTGCGTTCGTATTTCAACGACAGGCATTCGGCCGTGGTCGGCATCTTCCTGTCGCCGGGCGCGAACGCGCTCGACGTCGCGAAGGCCGTGTATGCGAAGCTCGACGAGCTGTCGAAGCGCTTCCCGCCCGGCGTCGCATACCGCCCCGTGTGGGACCCGACGGTATTCGTGCGCGAATCGATCCGCGCGGTGCAGCACACGCTGATCGAGGCCGTCGTGCTGGTCGTGCTCGTCGTGATCCTGTTCCTGCAAACGTGGCGCGCGTCGATCATTCCGCTCGTCGCGGTGCCGGTGTCGGTGGTCGGCACGTTCGCATGGCTCTACCTGCTCGGCTATTCGATCAACACGCTGACGCTGTTCGGGCTCGTGCTCGCGATCGGGATCGTCGTCGACGATGCGATCGTCGTCGTCGAGAACGTCGAGCGCAACATCGCCCGGGGGCTGAGCCCGCGCGACGCCGCGCACCAGGCGATGCGCGAGGTGTCGGGGCCGATCGTCGCGATCGCACTCGTGCTGTGCGCGGTGTTCGTGCCGATGGCTTTCATGTCGGGCGTGACCGGCCAGTTCTACAAGCAGTTCGCGGTAACGATCGCGATCTCGACGGTGATCTCCGCGATCAACTCGTTGACGCTGTCGCCCGCGCTCGCCGCGAAGCTGCTGCGTCCGCACGGCGCGCCGAAGGATGCGCTGACGCGTGCGCTCGATCGCGCATTCGGCTGGCTGTTCCGTCCGTTCAACCGGTTCTTCGAGCGCAGCTCCGACCGTTACCACGGCGTCGTCGGCCGCACGCTGAAGCGGCGCGGCGCGGTGTTCGCGGTCTATGCGGCGCTGCTCGCGGCGACCGCGCTGCTGTTCGACGCGGTGCCGGGCGGCTTCATCCCGGTGCAGGACAAGCTGTACCTGTTCGCGGGCGCGAAGCTGCCGGAAGGCGCGTCGCTCGCGCGCACCAGCGCGGTGACCGAGCAGATGACGAAGATCGCGCTCGGCACCGACGGCGTCGAGATGGTGCCGGCGTTCGCCGGGCTGAACGCGTTGCAGGGCGTGAACACGCCGAACATCACGAACTCGTACGTGATCCTGAAGCCGTTCGACCAGCGTCGTCGCAGCGCCGCGCAGATCAACGCGGACCTGAACGCGCGTTTCGCGGCGATCGGCGGCGGCATCACCTATGCGCTGATGCCGCCGCCGATCCAGGGGCTCGGCAACGGCTCCGGCTACTCGCTGTATCTGGAGGATCGCGGCGGGCTCGGCTACGGCGAATTGCAGAAGGCGCTCGGCGCGTTTCAGGCCGCGGTCGCGAAGACGCCGGGGATGAGCTATCCCGTCAGCTCGTACCAGGCGAACATCCCGCAGCTCGAGGTGAAGGTCGACCGGCTCAAGGCGAAGGCGCAGGGCGTCGCGCTGACCGATCTGTTCAATACGTTGCAGGTCTATCTCGGTTCGATGTACGTGAACGATTTCAACGTGTTCGGCCGCGTGTATCGCGTGATGGCGCAAGCGGATGCCGGCCACCGGCAGACGGCCGCCGACATCGCGAACCTGCGCACGCGCAACGCGAAGGGCGAGATGGTGCCGATCGGCTCGATGGTGACGGTCGGACCCGCGTACGGTCCCGACCCGGTCGTCCGCTACAACGGTTATCCGGCCGCCGACCTGATCGGCGACGCCGATCCGAAGACCATGTCGTCGTCGCAGGCGATCGCGAAGCTGCAGCAGATCGCGAAGGACGTGCTGCCGCCGGGCATCGCGCTGGAATGGACCGACCTCAGCTACCAGCAGGTCACGCAGCGCAACGCGGCGATCGTCGTATTCCCGCTGGCCGTGATGCTGGTGTTCCTGGTGCTCGCGTCGCTGTACGAGAGCTGGACGCTGCCGCTCGCGGTGATCCTGATCGTGCCCGTGTGCATGTGCGCGGCGCTGTTCGGCGTGTGGCTGTCCGGCGGCGACAACAACGTGTTCGTGCAGGTCGGCCTGGTCGTGCTGATGGGGCTGGCGTGCAAGAACGCAATCCTGATCGTCGAATTCGCGCGCGAGCTCGAGATCCAGGGCAAGGGCGCGGTCGAAGCGGCGCTCGAAGCGTGCAGGCTGCGGCTGCGTCCGATCGTGATGACGTCGGTCGCGTTCATCGCGGGCTCGGTGCCGCTGCTGATCGGCAGCGGCGCGGGCAGCGAGGTGCGGGCGGCCACCGGCGTCACCGTGTTCGCCGGGATGCTGGGCGTCACGCTGTTCGGGCTGTTCCTGACTCCCGTGTTCTACGTGGCGATCCGCAAGCTTGCGGGCGGCACGCCGGCCGTCTGGCGCGAACAGCACGGCACCCTCGAAGGAGAAAACCGATGAGCGCCGCTTTCCGTCTTTCCGCGCTGGCGATGTCGGTGACGCTCGCTGCCTGCGCGGTCGGCCCCGATTTCGAACGGCCCGATACGATCACGGCCGCGCGGTTCGCGCGCGACGACCGTCCTGCGACGCAGCGCGACGCGGCGACGGTCCAGACAGGGTCCGATATGCCGCCCGACGCGTCGGCCGACGCCGATGCCACGTTCTGGCGCGGGTTCGGCGATCCGGTGCTGACGCAGTTGATCGATGCGGCGCTCGCGGCGAACCAGGACCTGCAGGTCGCGGTGTCGCGTTACGACGCGTCGAATGCGCTGCTGTCTCAGGCAACGTTCGACCGCTATCCGACGATCACCGCGAGCGGCCGGATCGGCCATCAATTGATGAGCAAGGACCAGGCGTTCGGCGCGCCGCGCAGCCAGCGCGACACGCCGACGTCGAGCGTCGGCATCAATGCCGCGTGGGAACTCGACCTGTTCGGCCGCGTACGCCGCTCGATCGAGTCGCAGCGCGCGGAAACGGCGGCGAGCGCCGCGGACGTGCGCGCGGTGCGCGTCGCGATCGCGGCGGAGGTCGCGAGCACGTACGTCGATCTGCGCGGCTCGCAGGAGCGGTTGCGGATCGCTCGCGAGAATGCCGACAACCAGAAGCAGACGCTCGCCCTGATCAATGCGCGCGTCGGCGCGGGGCGAGGCTCCGACCTCGATGCGGCGCGCGCACGCGCGCAGTACGAATCGACGACATCGCGGATCGCCGTGTACGAAGCCGCGATCGGCGTCGACGAGCATCGGCTCGCGGTGTTGACCGGGCAGACGCCGGATGCGCTGATCGGCCGGTTCGACCTGCCGAAGGCGGCCGCGCCGACGGGCACGCCGGTCCCGCTGCCGGCGCTCGCGGCCGACATCGATCCCGGCACGCCGGGCGACCTGCTGCGCCGCCGCCCCGATGTCGCGG
Organism: Burkholderia sp. MSMB1078WGS; assembly: GCF_001528895.1. Classification (NCBI taxonomy): domain Bacteria; kingdom Pseudomonadati; phylum Pseudomonadota; class Betaproteobacteria; order Burkholderiales; family Burkholderiaceae; genus Burkholderia; species Burkholderia sp. MSMB1078WGS. The sequence goes on from NZ_LPDI01000086.1 coordinate 10,687, forward strand.
CCGCCGAGGCGCGGCTGCATGCGGCGACCGCCCGCGTCGGCGTCGCGACCGCCGACCTGTTCCCGCGCTTCACGCTGTCCGGGTTGCTCGGCAGCGCGACGAGCAGCTACGGGTTCTTCCGCGCGGGCAGCGACACGAACCTGATCGCGCTCGGCATCGACTGGTCGTTCCTCGACGTCGGCCGCGTGCGTGCGCGGATCGCGGCGAGCGACGCGGAAGCGGCCGGCCAGCTTGCGCAGTATCGGCAGACCGTACTCGGCGCGCTGGAGGAAACCGAGAACGCGCTGCTGCGTGTCGCCCGCACGCGTGACGAGACCGCGCACCTCGTGCGTGCGGCCGACGACAGCGCACGCGCCGCGCAGCTTGCGCAGGCGCGTTTCTCGGCAGGCGCGATCGACTACTACGAAGTGCTCGACGCGCAGCGGACGCTGCTGCAGGCGCAGGACGCGGCGGCCGACGGACGGATGCGCAGCGCGGCATCGGCGGTCGCGCTGTACAAGGCGCTCGCGGGCGGCTGGCCGTCGGGCGTGGGGCAGGGCGTGCAAGGTCCGCTCGCTCGGTCGGGGAAGTAGCGCGAGCAGGGTTCGGATCTCGCTCGCGGCGATGCGGGAAGCGCAGGCCGAAGGTCTGACGGGTCGTTGCTCCCGCGAGCGGCACGAGCGCGATCCGGTGCGCGAACAGCTCGCGCGCATGGCCGGGCAGCAGCGAGCAGCCGACGCTGCCCGATACGCAGTTGGTCGGCGAGAAGATGTCGCCCACCGCGTCACGACGTTGGGCGTCACGTGGCCGACGCGTGCGAGGGGTCGCCCGTCGCCCCTCGCGTGGTACGTGCCGTTCGCGGGGTCGTTCGGATTCCTCTTCAGCATGTTCATGCACGACGGCGCGCGGTGCGTGGTCGCGCAGCCGGCTGCTTCGGGGCGGGCCGCCGTGCGCCAAGTCGCGGCCGCACGGCCGGGACGACGAGCCATCGGCGCGGGTCGCATGCGGGGTATCGCGCGAACCGATGCTTAGCATCGCCGGCGGCGGCCTACCGCGGCCGCCGCCCGGTCATTACGCTTGGGCGATCATTCACTCTGTCCGGAAGGTCGCCATGTCCCGGTTCGACTACAAACTGCTCGGCCCTTGCCTGCTCGCCATCGCGCTCGACGCGATGGGGTTCGGGCTCGTTTATCCGATGATGTCCGCCATCTTCAGCGATCCGCACGCGGGCATCCTGCCGGCCGACGCCAGTGCACACGCGCGCAATTTCTATCTCGGTCTCGGCTACGGAATCTACCCGCTGTGCATGTTCTTCGGCTCGTCGCTGATGGGTGAGCTGTCCGATCGCTACGGCCGCCGTCGGATTCTGCTGCTGTGCGTGCTGGGCCTCGCGGTCGGCTACGCGACGATGGCAGCCGGTGCGTGGCTGGGCAGCGTCGCGCTGCTGCTCGCCGGCCGCGGGCTCACCGGCCTGATGGCCGGTTGCCAGGGCATCGCGCAGGCGGCCGTCGCCGATCTCGGCACGCCCGATACGAAGGCGTACGACATGAGCATCATGTCGCTTGCGTTCAGCGCGGGCGTGATCGTCGGCCCGGTGCTTGGCGGCGTCGCGTCCGACCGGACGATCTCGCCGCTGTTCGACTACGGCACGCCGTTCGTGCTGGTCGCGGCGCTGTCGCTGATCTGCGCGTGCTGGACCTGGGCGTCGTATCGCGATTGCGCCGCGCCGCGCGGCGATACGCGCATCGATCCGCTGCTGCCGTTGCGGATCATCCGGGAGGCCGCGCGCCAGCGCAACGTCGCGTTCCTGTCGGTGGTGTTCTTCCTGATGCAGGTCGGCTACGGGCTCTATCTGCAGACCATCATGCTGCTGTTGCAGGCGAAATTCGGCTATACGAGCGCGCGGCTCGGGCTGTTCAGCGGCGTGATCGGCATCTGCTTCGTGTTCGGCCTGTTGTGCGTCGTGCGGCTGATGCTGCGCGTGTGGCGCGTGATCGAGATCGCGAAGACGGGCCTGCTGGTGGCCGGCCTCGGCCAGATCCTGTCCGCGTTGTTTCCGCACGAACCGGTGCTGTGGGCGCTCGCGATGGTCGTCGGCTGTTTCGACATGGTTGCGTACACGACGATGTATACCGCGTTTTCCGATGCCGTCAGCGACGATCGGCAGGGCTGGGCGCTCGGCGTCGCGGGCTCGGTGATGGCGGTCGCGTGGGTCGTGACGGGGGCGCTGACGAACCTGCTGCCCGTATTCGGCGAAATCGGCCTGCTGCTGATCGGCGGCGCGGGTTTCCTGCTCAGCTTCGCGATGATGGTCGCTTACGGCCGTATGCGGCCGGGCGCGCGAACGGCCGTGCTGTCGTAGGCGGCGCTCGCGCACGTTGGCCCGATTCTGTCGGACGTTGTCCCGCGCGCCGCTGTCGCGTCGCGCCGCGCGGCCCGACACTGGCGCGTCGCGGCCGGGGAGGTTCCGGGCCGCGTCCGGCGACGCCGCAAGGCCCGGCGCGCCGTTCCGCCAATGTGTCAACCGAGAGGGCATTCCATGCAACATCCGACCATCCGTACCCTGGCCGGCGCGAGCGCGCCGACGTCGATCGCCGCCGCCCGCACCGCGCTGCTGGTGATCGATTTCCAGAACGAATACTTCAGCGGCCGTCTGCCGATTCCGGACGGGCCGCGTGCGCTGGGCAATGCGCGGCGCGTGATCGCGTTCGCCGACCGCGCGGGCATTCCGGTGTTCCACGTTCAGCACGTCGGGTCGGCCGACAGCCCGATCTTCGCCGACGGCAGCCACGGCTTCCGCTTTCATGCGGACCTGCAGCCGGCGCCCGCTCACGCGGTCGTGAAGAAAACGTCGGTGAGCGTCTTCCCGACGACGGACCTCGATGCGCGGCTGAAGGCGGCCGGCATCGACACGCTCATCGTCACCGGCCTGATGACGCATGCGTGCGTGGCCGGCGCGGCACGCGATGCGGTGCCGCTCGGCTATGCGGTGATCGTCGTCGACGATGCCTGCGCGACGCGCGATCTCGACGTCGCGGCCGGCGGCACGGTGCCGCACCGCGACCTTCATCGTGCGACGCTGGCCGCATTGTCGGATACGTTCGGCGACGTGCTGACCACCGAGCAGGTGCTGGCGCTCGGCGTCGCGTGACGGCGCCGGTTCGCGCACCGATCGCCCGGGCCTGGCGCGACGTACGTGCTGCGCTGCGAATGCAGACGCACGTCTCGATCGCACGGGACTGCGCGAGCGTCGCTACCGAACGGGCGAACCGATTGCCGTCGAAGATCGCGAAGCAGCGTCGATTCGGCCGGCGTAGGGGGCGGCCGGTCGCGTCCGGCGTCGTGCATCAGAACATCGTGTTCTGGTTCGCGGACGTTTCGGGTACCGGCTGAATCACGTCCCAGTGTTCGACGATCTTGCCGTTCTTCACGCGGAAGATGTCGACCACCGCTTCGCCGCGATCGCCCGGATGCTCGGTCGCATGCACGTGCAGGTAGACGAGATCGCCGTCGGCCGCGCTGCGGACGATGCGCGCGCGCGATGCCGGGTTCTTCTGGAACGCTCCGACGAAGTACGACACGAACGGTTGCTTGCCGTCCGGCACGTACGGGTTGTGCTGTTTGTAGTCGTCCGCGACGACGGCAGCGGCCTCGACTGCTTCGTGCCGGTTGAAGAAGCGATCGTAGAACGTCAGCACGAGTCGGCGATTGGCTTCCTCGGTGGCCAGGTCGCGTGCGGCGGGGCCGGCGGCCAGCGCAGCTATCGATGCGGCCAGCAAAACGAATGCGGCACCGGCGCGAACGGGGGAGCGGGACGATGACATGTAGCGTTTTCCTTGTCTGGTGATACGTGGACGGGATGGGCGAGCGACCCGCGGGTTGCGCGGGTCGGGACGGCCGGCGCGCGAGCTGGACGGCGGCGGGCGCTGGGCGCGGTGCGCGCATCGGTTCGTTGACCGGCGGTGTGCAGTAGACGATTTCAATGGGGTTGAGGCATCGTCGGATGCATTCGCATCGCCATCGTATGACTTCGTTAGCGGAATGATGCCGCCGGAATGGGGACCCGACGATATGTCGACTGCAGTGCGGCTGCCGTAACGCACGATTCCGTGGTGTGGAACGCGTCGGTTCTCGCGCGCGGCTCGGCTCCGGCCCTCCGTCGGCCGGAGCCGAGCCGCTGCTCACCGCCACGAGCCGTTGACGTAGACCCACACCGACCCTTGGCGGCGCCAGTAGCCGGGTACCCAGCGGCGCCCGGGGCGTCGCGCGACCCAGCGACCGGGAACCCATATATAGCGGCCGCGCTGCCAGCGCCAATAGCCGTCCGTCCATATATAGCCATGCGGCCGTGGCGGGGGCGGGCGACGGTCGTGGCGTGCCGCCGGCGGCGCGAAGCCCGGCCGGTCTGCATAGGGCGGCCCGCCGGGTACGCGATTCGGGCCGGCGGGCCGATACACGGGCGGGGAAGGCTGGGCCGAGGCGGCGCGCAACCAGCCGGTGCCGACGAAGGCGGCGGTCAATCCGATGGCGCGCAGCAACGAGCGTCGATTCATGGCGGCTCCTGTTCTGTATGCGAGGCTGCCTTACATTAGCCTGCCGGTCTGCCCGCCGCGTTACGGGGCCGGTTAAGGCTGTTACCGCGTGTCACGGCGGGGTCGAGCCGCCGTTTCCTTTCCAAGGGCTGACGGAATCTCGCCGTGGCGGAGGTATCGGCCCCTGTTTAGGGTGCCGAGGGGATGTTTTAGATGCGGAAAGACCAATATTTGAGATCTGATAAGGTAATAATTACCGTTTTTGGTGGGCCGAACCGAAACCGTTTGTTGTTTCTATGCAACCGTCAAGCCGATGACATGAAAGAATGGTGCGATGAAAGCGTCCAAAAAGCCGGCGTCAAGAGGTCAAAAACAAACGTTAAAACAAATACTTATGACGCGGCCCCACTTTCATTATTTCTAGTTCTGGAAAAGCTTATTTCTTTATTTGCGGATCGCTCCCCTAGGGTACACCCCTAAACTCACGGTTCCCAAACGGGCAACTATCCGGGCGCCGCCAGCAGGACCGATGGCGCTCCCGGGCGGTTGAAGACCGTTTATGAACAAGGTCGCGAGACCTGCCTCTTTTTAGAAGGGAGCTCCACGAATGAACAAGACTCTGATCGTTGCAGCAGCTGCAGCATCGTTCGCTACCGTCGCTCACGCGCAAAGCAGCGTCACGCTGTACGGCGTGCTGGACGCAGGCATCACCTACACGAGCAACGTCCAGCCGGCACTCGGCCAAGCTGGCAAGTCGCGTTGGGCGATGGGTTCGGGCATTGACCAGAGCCGTTTCGGCCTGCGTGGTTCGGAAGACCTCGGTGGCGGCCTGAAGGCAATCTTCACGTTGGAAAGCGGCTTCAACATCGGTAACGGCCGCTTCGCAAACGGCAACGGCGGCATGTTCAACCGCCAGGCTTTCGTTGGCCTGTCGAGCCAGTACGGCACGGTCACGCTGGGTAAGCAGTATGACGCAACGCAAGACTACCTGGCGCCGCTGACGGCAACGGGCTCGTGGGGCGGCACGTACTTCGCGCACCCGCTGAACCTCGACCGTCTGAGCACGAACGGCGACGTCGCGCAGAACAACACGATCAAGTACACGAGCGCTAACTACGCTGGTCTGCAATTCGGCGGCACGTACTCGTTCTCGAACAGCACGAACTTCGGCAACAACCGTGCATACAGCGGCGGTCTGTCGTACCAGTTCCAAGGCCTGAAGCTGGGTGCAGCATACTCGCAAGCGAACCTGGGTGACGGTACGAACGCAAACGGCGCGACGTCGTCGGCAATCGGTGGCATCGCTAGCCAAGGCCGCGTCCGTACGTACGGTGCTGCTGCTGGTTACGCATTCGGCCCGGCGCAAGTCGGCGCTGCATGGACGCAAGCGCGTCTCGACAACAACGCAGTTGCTGCAGGCACGCTGCGCACCGACAACTACGAAGTCAACGCAAAGTACAACCTGACGCCGGCTCTCGGCCTGGGTGCTGCTTACACGTACACGAACGCGAAGATCAACAACGGCAGCACGCACTGGAACCAGTTCGGTCTGCAAGCTGACTACGCACTGTCGAAGCGCACGGACGTCTACGCACAGGCTGTGTACCAGCGTGCAGCGAAGAACGGCATCGGCGCGTCGATCTACAACGGCGACAGCTTCGCCAACAACCTGCCGAGCTCGTCGATCAACCAAACCGCAGCAACGGTTGGTCTGCGTCACCGCTTCTAAGCGTGACGGGCGGGGTAACCCGCTTCGCAGCATCGAAAAAGGCGCCTTCGGGCGCCTTTTTTTTTCGTGTGCGCCCAGCATGGGCGCATTCCTGCGGGTGGAAGTCCCGCCATAAGCTGATCACGGCAAATGAA
>NZ_LPDI01000087.1:0-787 GCF_001528895.1 Burkholderia sp. MSMB1078WGS
GCAGGTCAATGCAATCAGTACAGCGGCTTTCATCGGGGTCCCCTTTCAAACGAACTGGACGAACGAAGCCGGCACGCGCGCATCGCGCCGCACGCACCGACCATCGGGAAATCAGGAATCGCGAATCGGGAAGCGAGACTCGGCAATCGGCCGGCGGCATCCCGCCGGCCCGCCTACGTCAGTTCACCTGCAACTGGCCGCCGCGGCCCAGCCCGCCCTTCACGTCCTGCGCCTTGTAGCTGCGCAGCGCGACGACCATCTTGTTGTACGCATCGATGAACGCGACGACCGTCGCCTTGCCCTCCGGCGTCGCCGAGAAGCCCGCGAGCGCACCGCCCACGCCGCCGCCGAAGCCGCCCAGCGCCGCGCCGTAGTTGGTCGCCGTCGAGCTGCCTTCCGCCGCCGCGATCTGCACCGCCGAGCGCACGTCGAACAGCGTCAGCGTCACCACCGACGCCTTCGTCTGCAGGTGGCCCGCCACCGCTGCCACCGCGCTGTTGCCGATCAGCCCGCCGATCATGCTGCCGATCCCGCCGATCGGCGAGTCGTTGATCACGATCTGCGGCTCCATGTAGTAGTCGGCCGCTACCCGCTGCCCCTTCTGCTGCTTAGAACCCGCGCGGTATTCGCCCGAGTTGCGCTGCAGTTGCGTGATGCGCGACAGGCGTGCGTCGCTCTTCTGGTTGCCGATCGACGTGATCACGAAGCAGTTCGACTGCTGCACCGCCAGGCGCAGCAGCGGGTCGATCGTCGTCATCTTGGTCGCGCTGCCGAACGGGCCCCACCA
>NZ_LPDI01000088.1:0-94539 GCF_001528895.1 Burkholderia sp. MSMB1078WGS
TTGATCGTCTTCGCCTGCTCGTCGGTGAGCAGCGAAGCGTCGAACTTGTCCCACGGAATGTCCTTCTCCATGTCCCAACGGACGGCTTCGAGCGACCTGTAAAGTTCCGGATAAAGCATGGTGTTCATGATGGTCCCACCCCTGTTCTGCGCAATGCGACTTCTCTAAACGTGACTGTTGCCGCGCAAGCGCGCCACGCGCTTTTTGCAGCCAAGACTGTAATTTTACGCGGGAAACCGGCCCACCGGACGCCGATTCCTTGTCCGGCGGCCAGGCGGCCGCGTTGCCGCCATGGAGCATGCCGCCACCCCGCTCAATTCGGACGGGGCCGGACGCGCATGCCTGAGTGGGGGCCGGCGCTGGCCGGCTCGATGGCGCACCCGTCCCCTGCCCCACGCGGGTTCCCCGATAGGTCCCGTGCGGATGCCGAATCGGCGGGCTGCTCGATATGGTATATACGGCGGCGGCCATGATAGCACGCGTGCATGACGGTTCCGAGACGCCGGCCCGGTCGCGTGCCGCCAGCCGCGGTGCGGCGATCGGTCGCGGCCGACCGTCGCGAAAACACAACCTTACAGTGCGCCTGCGCGTGTCAGACCCGCATTTCACCGGTCGCGAGGCCGTCTTCCGGCGGCGTGCCGGCCGCCGGCGCGCTGCTGCCGTCCGCGTGCGCGATCCAGTCGGCGAGCGTCTCCCGCTGCGCCCGGCCATCGCGGTAGCCGAGCTCGATCAGCTCGCGCGTGAACGCCTCCTCGAACAGCAGGTAGCTGGCGAAGGACGCGCCGGCCGGCTGGCTGCCGCCGATCGCGCCGAGCAGCCCGCGCATCGTCGCCGGCATCTGCTTCAGGTGCTTCGCGGCAATCAGCTCGATGCGCTCGGACGGCGCGATCGCGAGCACGTCGACGTGCCGCCAGCCGCTGTCGACTTCGACCTGGTGCGGCAGGTGCTCGATCATCCGGTTGATGTGCTCGATCCGTTCGATGTCCGAGCCGATCGAGTCGAGGAACACGCTCGCGAGCACCTGCTGGCCGATCTGCGCGAGCGTCGGGTAGCCGCGTGCCCGGCCCGCGCCGTTCGCGGCCGGAATCTCGGGCCGCGGATCGGCCGCGCCGATGACGACGATCCGGTGCGCGCCGAAGTGGATCGCCGGCGACAGCGGCGCGATCTGCCGGATCGAGCCGTCGCCGAAGTACTCGATCTGCCCGTCGAGCACGAGCGGCACGGCCGGAAACACGAACGGAATGGCCGACGACGCGAGCAGGTGCGACGCCGACAGGTCGACGAGCCGCGCGGTGCGTTGCGCGCGCCGCCACGCCTGGATCGGCTCGGCGGCCTGGTAGAACGTGAGATGCCGGCCGCTCGAATAGCTCAGCGCGGTGATCGCGAGCGCGTGCAGCAGGCGCGCCTCGAGCATCTGCTCGATCCGGTGAAAGCTCAGCTCGCGCTGCAGCAGGTGCGCGAGCGGCGTGTTGTCGAGCAGCCCGCGCGGCGAGCGGCGAGCCGCCCAGCCGAACGTCATCGTCGCGAGCCAGCGCGCGCCGGCGGCCGCGATGCCGAGCCAGTCGGTGCGGTACACGTATTCGGCGCGCAGCGGCTCCCAGAATTCGAGCAGGCGCCGCACGCCATGGGAAAAGTCGTCCGCGTGGCTGGCGATCGACGTCGCGTTGATCGCGCCGGCCGACGAGCCGCACACGACCGCGAACGGCAGCGTGTGCCGCCGCGGATCGGCCTCGCGCGCGATCTCGGCCAGCGCCTTGAGCACGCCGACCTGGTATGCGGCGCGCGCGCCGCCTCCCATCAGAACGAGCGCGAGTCGCATGATCGCCCTGCTACCTGCGCCGCATCACGTCGAGCGCTTCGGCGGACGCGTTTCGGGCGACGAAGCGGCCGCCGCGCGGGCCGCGGCCGAACCGGACGGCTTCGCACGCTTCGCGGCGGGCTTGCGCGACGCAGCCGCGGCCGGCTTCGCGGCCGGTTCCGGCGCGGCAGCGGCCTGCGGCGGCGCGGCGCCCGGCGCGGCAGGCTGCATGCCCGGCTGCGCCATCGCGAGGCTCGCGAGCTGGTTGAATTGCGTTTGCAGCAGATTCCACCAGCCGGCCGGGTCGAACGGCTGCTGCGCGGGGTCGCCCGCCGGCGCATCCGGCGCATCCGGGGCGGACGCTGCGGCGGCCGATGCCGCAGGGTCGGGCGCGGGCGCGGCCTCGCCCGCGGACGCGGTTTTCGCGGCCTGCGCGGCGGCCACAGCCGCTTCCTCGGCCGCCGACATCGAGCTTTGCGCGAACGCACCGAACGCGCGCAGCGTCGCGAGCGTCGCGCGCTGCACCTCGAGCGCCTGGATCGCCGACTGCAGCATCCCGAGATTGAGCTTGAGCCACTGCTCGACCGCACGCAGGTCGGTGATCCGCTTGTCGAGCTCCTCGACGTTCGTGAGCGGCGACATCATGTCGGACATGCTCGACAGCGACGGCGGCAGCCCGTGCGCGGCGCCCGGAAACGGCGCCATCCCGCCGAACGGCGACATCCGGATCATGTCCCACATCCGGTCCATCATGTCGGCGGGCTGGAACCCGGCAAAACCGGCGAAAGGGTTGGCGCCGGAGGCATCGGTCGTCATACGGGCATCCTGGTTGACTGGGGGAGCGAGGCGGCCGCCGTGCGTCGCGCAGCCGCGCGTGGTTCGATCATAGCGCGCACGTCAGAACGGCGCGTCGCCGGGAAACGCGGGCGGGCGCCGCTCGCGCAGCGAACGGATGCCTTCCTGCACGTCGGGCCCCGAAAAACCCATGAATTCGAGCGCGAGCGACGTATCGAAGGTCGGCCCGGCGGTGCGCAGCCAGTTGTTCAGCGCGTACTTGGTCCAGCGGATCGCCGACTGCGACCCGTGCGCGAGCCGCTCGGCCACTTCGTACGCCTTCGGCAGCAGGTCGGCCGGCTCGACCGCGAGCGAGACCAGCCCGATCCGCTCGGCCTCCTCGCCGCTCACGGGCTCGCACAGCATCAGGTAGTACTTCGCCTTCGCCATCCCGCACAGCAGCGGCCACACGATCGCCGCGTGGTCGCCGGCCGCGACGCCGAGCCGCGTGTGGCCGTCGATGATGCGCGCGTCCTTCGCGGCGATCGAGATATCGGCCAGCAGCCCGGCGACGAGCCCCGCGCCGACGGCCGGGCCATGCATCGCCGACACGATCGGCTTGCTGCAGTTGATCACGTTGTAGACGAGGTCGCGCGCCTCGCGCCATACGCGGGCGCGCACGTCGAAATCGTTCGCCATGTCCTCGACGAGCGCGAGATCGCCGCCCGCCGAAAAGCCCTTGCCTTCGCCGCGGATCACCGCGACGCGCGTGTCGGGATCGCGATCGACGTCGCGCCAGATGTCGGCGAGCTCGCGATGCATGCGTGCGTTCGCGGTCGCGAGGCCGCTGCGGTTCGCGCCCTCGCCGCTCATCACGATGTCGAGCACGCCATGGTCGCGGCGCGTCACCTTCAGTGCTTCGTAACCGCCGTACGCGGCAAGATCGGCCATCTGCTGCTCCTTGTTCGACGTGCTCGAACGCTTGAATCGAGTGTAGCCAAGCCCGCGCGGTCAAACATCGGGCGAAACCCGGCGCGCGGACCGAAGGGTTTCGCCGCTGCGTGGCGTGCGCCGCGCCGCTTATGCCGCGCCGTCGGGCGGGGCGACCGACTGCTCGATCGCGCCGAAGATCGACTTGCCGGCCGCGTCGAACATCTCGATGCGCACGGTATCGCCGTAGCGCATGAATTCGGTCTGCGGCGCGCCGTGCTCGATCGTCTCGAGGCAGCGCTTCTCGGCGATGCAGCAGTAGCCGCGCTTCGCGTCCTTGTTCGATACCGTCCCGGAGCCGACGATCGAGCCGGCACGCAGGTTGCGCGTTTTCGCCGCGTGCGCGATCAGCTGGCCGAAGTGGAACACCATGTCGGTGCCGGCGTCGGGCTGGCCGACCTTCTTGCCGTTCCAGTGGACGATCATCGGGCGGTGCACGCGGCCGGCGCGCCACTCGTCGCCGAGCTCGTCGGGCGTGACGGCGACCGGCGCGAACGCGGTGGCCGGCTTGCTCTGGAAGAAGCCGAAGCCCTTCGCGAGTTCGGCCGGAATCAGGTTGCGCAGCGACACGTCGTTTGCGAGCGTGACGAGCCGCACGGCCTTCAGCGCGTCGTCGGGCGACGCGCTCATCGGCACGTCGCCGGTGATCACCGCGACTTCCGCCTCGAAATCGATGCCCCATTCCTCGGACGGGCACACGACGTCGTCGCGCGGCCCCAGGAAATCGTCGCTGCCGCCCTGGTACATCAGCGGATCGGTCCAGAACTCGGGCGGCATCTCGGCACCGCGCGCGCGGCGCACCAGTTCGACGTGGTTCACGTACGCGGAGCCGTCGGCCCACTGGAACGCGCGCGGCAGCGGCGCCATGCAGTTGGCCGGATCGAACGCGAACGCGTTGCGCGCGCGGCCGTGGTTCAGCGCGTCGTACAGGTCGCGCAGTTGCGGCGCATAGAACGCCCAGTCGTCGAGGACGCGCTGCAGCGTCGGCGCGATCGCATCGGCAATCGCCGCGGTGTGCAGGTCGCGCGACACGACGATCAGCTGGCCGTCGCGCGTGCCGTCCTTCAGCGAAGCAAGTTTCATAGGGGATTGGCCGTTTTAGTGACGATGGAGGGAATCTATTTTACGATGGTGAATCCATGCGGCGCGCCATGATGGCGCACGCCGTTTTCGCCCCGTTTCCTGTCGCATTTTCGCGCACCCGTTGCCCATGCCCGCCAGCCCGCTTCCCGACGACGATCTCGCCGACTCCGATACCGACGACGCCGCCTCCGGCGAGCACGGCGAGAAGGTCCGTTCCGGCATCCAGTCGATCGAGGTCGGCTTCCGCCTGCTCGACGTGCTGACGAGCGAGCCGCGCGCGATGATGCTGCGCGATCTCGCGCAGCGCGCGGGCATGAGCCCGGCGAAGGCGCACCGCTATCTGGTCAGCTTCTCGCGGCTCGGCGTCGTGTCGCAGGATCCCGTCTCGGGCCGCTACGAGCTGGGCGGCTTCGCGTTGCAGATGGGCCTCGCGCGGCTCGCGCGCGTCGACGGCGTGAAGCTCGCGCGGATCGCGCTGACCGAATTCCGCGACCGTCTTGACCAGACGGTCGGCATCGCGGTATGGGGCAACCAGGGGCCGACGATCGTGCACTGGATGGAATCGAGCCATCCGGCGAAGGCGTCGCTGAAGCTCGGCGACGTGATGCCGCTGCTCGGCTCCGCGACGGGGCTGCTGTTCGCCGCGTACCTGCCGCGCAGCAAGACCGCCGCGATGCTCGAGCGCGAACTCGCCGATACGCGCCGCTCGCCGCACCACGGCGGCCCGCGCACGCTCGACGAAGTCGATGCGGTGCTCGCCGACGTGCGCGCGCACCAGGCCGCGCGCGTCGAAGGGATGCTGCTGCCGACGATCCACGCGTTCTGCATGCCGGTGTTCGACGCGGTCGGCGAACTCGCGCTCGCGATCGTCGCGCTCGGCCAGGAAGGCTCGTTCGACATCGCGTGGGGCGGCGAGATCGACACCGCGCTGCGCGCATGCGCACGGAAACTGTCTTACGAACTCGGCTATAGTCCCGACGCACGCGACGCCTGACGCATCGGTTCACGCCACGTCACGCATCGCGAACGCGCGGCGCATCCGACGGTCCGATTCCTGTGGCGCGCGCCGCGCGCCCGACGTCAAGCAAGCGCCCCGATCCCGTTCCGATGCCCATGCAGCCTGCCGACCTTCGCCCGAGTCACGCCCTGCCCCGCCGCTGGCCGCGCGTGGCCGTCGCGCTCGTCGCCGTGCTGGTGCTGCATGCGCTCGCCGGCTTCTGGCTGATGCGCAACCGCGAATCGTTCACGCCGCCGCCGCCCGCCGACATCCCCGTGCAGATCGAATTGCTGAAACCGCAGCCGATCGAGCGCCGGCCGGAGCCGCCGGAGCCGAAGCCGGTCGAACGCCCGGCCGCGCCCAAGGCCGCCGCGCCGCAGGCGGCCCCGCCGAAACCCGCGCCGTCGCAGGAGCCGGTCCTCGCGTCGACGCAGACGGCCGAGCACGGCGAACCGCCGGCTGCCGCCGCATCCGCCGCGAGCGGCGCATCGGGGCCCCCGGGCGCGTCGAGCACACACGCCGCCTCGTCCGCCAGCGCCGGCGCCGCGACACCGGGCCCCGCGACGAGCGGCGTGAAGTTCGCCGTACCGCCGTCCGGCGACCTGCAGTACGACACGTTCTACAACGGCATGCAGAACATGATCGGCACGATCCACTGGCGCACCGACGGGCACACCTACGACCTGTCGGTATCGATGCCCGTGCCGTTCGTCGGCCCGTTCGCCTATCGCAGCGAAGGCCGCATCGACGCATTCGGCGTCGCGCCCGACCGTTACGTCGAGAAGCGCGGCAAGCGGCCGGAAGACATCGCGATCTTCAACCGCGAGATCCGGCAGGTCGTGTTCACGCGCACGCCGAACAACGCGCCGCTGCCCGACGGCGTGCAGGACCGCTTCAGCATGCTGATGCAGTTGTCGGGGCTCGTGCGCGGCAATCCCGCCGCCTACAAACCGGGCGTCACGCAGCAATTCTTCGTGATCGACAACAACAGCGGCGAGACCTGGCCGATCACCGTGATCGGCGACGAACAGGTGCAGACACAGGCCGGCATCATCGCCGCGCGGCACTTCATGCGCTTGCCGCGCCGCGCCGGCGACACGCGCCGCATCGACATGTGGCTCGCGCCGTCGCTCGGCTGGCTGCCCGCGCGGCTCGTGCAGAGCGAGCCGAACGGTGCGCAGATCGAACTGCTGTGGCACGGCCGCCTCGCCGCACCGAACGTGCCTGCCGATACCGCACCGCCAAGCGGCGCAACGAACGCGCCCGCCGCCGCACCGGCCGCCGATGCATCGGCCGCGCCGCCCGCGCAAACTGCACCGCCCGCGACGATGCAACCGCCTGCCTCATCGGCTGTCACACAGTGAACGCGCACGAATCGGCAATTTCGACCGACTACAGATTTCCGAAAAATGGCCGATGACACTCTTTAACAACTATTTCAGTCCACCGGCTCACAATGAGAAACGTTTGATAGACATCGGCTTCTAACCGATACACCCCACGCAAACGGGAGAACGGGGTGTGCAGCGCAAGCCCCTTGAAACCGGCAAGGCTCGCCCCACCTAGGGGACAACAAGGCCAGATGCCACTGCGAAGAGGAGTGCCGCCATGCAAATGATCTACAACAGCCCCAACTACTGCGTCGTCGAATTTGCGCCGCAGGCCGGCCATCACCTGATGAATGCCGGCGGATACGAAATCGTCGACAAGAACGCGCAGCGCGAAATCTTCATCGACGGCGAACTTGCCGAGCGATTCCGCGCGCACGTGAAGCAGCTGATCGAGGATGAACCGTCGCTCGACGAAGTCGACGAATTCCTCGGACAATTCGACAGCCTGATGATGATGCCCGTCGTGCTGCACTGACGACTCGCGGCCCGGCGCGTCGCGCGGCCGGGCCATTCGCCGCGCACCCGCGCGGCGCCGCGTGCACTCCGATCCTGCCCCCGTCCGGTTCGCCGGCGGGGGCTTTCATTTGACGGGCCGTCCGGCCGGCGCGGCAAGGGTCGGCACCCCCTTGACGCACCGGCTACAATGACGGTTTTCCGTCTTCGCCGGTCTTCCGCCCATGTCTGCGACTCCTCTCGCCGCTTCCGTCCCGCTCGACGCGCCCTATACGCGCGGCGCCGCCCTGCCCGCGCTGCTGAAATCGCGCATCCTGATCCTCGACGGCGCGATGGGCACGATGATCCAGCGCTACAAGCTCGACGAGGCCGCGTATCGCGGCGAGCGCTTCAAGGATTTCCCGCGCGACATCAAGGGCAACAACGAGCTGCTGTCGCTCACGCAGCCGCAGATCATCCGCGAGATCCACGACCAGTACTTCGCGGCCGGCGCCGACATCGTCGAAACCAACACGTTCGGCGCGACGACCGTCGCGCAGGCCGACTACGGGATGGAAGAGCTCGTCGTCGAGATGAACGTCGAATCCGCGAAGCTCGCACGCGAATCGGCCGCGAAATACGCGACGCCGGACAAGCCGCGCTTCGTCGCCGGCGCGATCGGGCCGACGCCGAAGACGGCCAGCATCTCGCCGGACGTCAACGATCCGGGCGCGCGCAACGTCACGTTCGACGAACTGCGCACGTCGTACTACCAGCAGGCGAAGGCGCTGCTCGACGGCGGCGTCGACCTGTTCCTCGTCGAGACGATCTTCGACACGCTGAACGCCAAGGCCGCGCTGTTCGCGCTCGACGAGCTGTTCGAGGACACCGGCGAGCGCCTGCCGATCATGATCTCGGGTACCGTCACCGATGCGTCCGGCCGAATCCTGTCGGGCCAGACGGTAGAAGCGTTCTGGAATTCGCTGCGTCACGCGAAGCCGCTCACGTTCGGCCTGAACTGCGCGCTCGGCGCGGCGCTGATGCGCCCGTACATCGCCGAGCTCGCGAAGCTGTGCGACACCTACGTGTCGTGCTACCCGAACGCGGGCCTGCCGAACCCGATGAGCGACACCGGTTTCGACGAAACCCCCGACGTCACGTCGGGCCTGCTGAAGGAATTCGCGCAGGCCGGGCTCGTGAACCTCGCGGGCGGCTGCTGCGGCACGACGCCCGAGCACATCGCCGAGATCGCGAAGGCGCTCGCCGGCGTGAAGCCGCGCCGCTGGCCGAACCAGTACAGCGACAACGCCTGACCCGACCGCCCCACGTCCTTCATCACCAGAATCCGCACCGCCATGACCGATCACATGATGCGCCTTGCCGGCCTCGAGCCGTTCAACGTCACGCCCGGGACGCTCTTCATCAACGTCGGCGAACGCACCAACGTCACCGGCTCGAAGGCGTTCGCACGGATGATCCTCAACGGCCAGTTCGACGAGGCGCTCGCCGTCGCGCGCCAGCAGGTCGAGAACGGCGCGCAGGTGATCGACGTCAACATGGACGAGGCGATGCTCGATTCGAAGGCGGCGATGGTGCGCTTCCTGAACCTGATCGCGTCGGAGCCCGACATCGCGCGCGTGCCGATCATGATCGACTCGTCGAAGTGGGACGTGATCGAAGCCGGCCTCAAGTGCGTGCAGGGCAAGGCGATCGTGAACTCGATCTCGCTGAAGGAGGGCGAGGATGCGTTCCGCCACCACGCGAACCTGATCCGCCGCTACGGCGCGGCCGCGGTCGTGATGGCATTCGACGAAACCGGCCAGGCCGACACCTACGAACGCAAGACCGAGATCTGCAAGCGCTCGTACGACTTCCTCGTGAACGAAGTCGGCTTCCCGCCGGAAGACATCATCTTCGACCCGAACATCTTCGCGGTCGCGACCGGCATCGACGAGCACAACAACTACGCGGTCGACTTCATCGAGGCGACCCGCTGGATCAAGCAGAACCTGCCGTACGCGAAGGTGAGCGGCGGCGTGTCGAACGTGTCGTTCTCGTTCCGCGGCAACGACCCGGTGCGCGAGGCGATCCACACCGTGTTCCTGTATCACGCGATCCAGGCCGGGATGGACATGGGGATCGTGAACGCGGGCCAGCTCGGCGTGTACGCGGATCTCGATCCCGAACTGCGCGAGCGCGTCGAGGACGTGATCCTGAACCGCCGGCCGGATTCGACCGACCGCCTGCTCGAGATCGCCGACAAGTTCAAGACCGGCGCCGCGAAGAAGGAAGAAAACCTCGAATGGCGCAACCAGCCGGTCGAGAAGCGGCTCGCGCATGCGCTCGTGCACGGGATCACGAACTTCATCGTCGAGGACACCGAAGAAGCGCGCGCGAAGATCGCCGCCGCCGGCGGTCGCCCGATCAACGTGATCGAAGGGCCGCTGATGGACGGGATGAACATCGTCGGCGACCTGTTCGGCCAGGGCAAGATGTTCCTGCCGCAGGTCGTGAAGTCGGCGCGCGTGATGAAGCAGGCGGTCGCCCACCTGATCCCGTTCATCGAGGAAGAAAAGCGCCTGCTCGCGGAAGCCGGCGGCGACGTGCGCGCGAAGGGCAAGATCGTCATCGCGACCGTGAAGGGCGACGTGCACGACATCGGCAAGAACATCGTGTCGGTCGTGCTCCAGTGCAACAACTTCGAAGTGGTCAACATGGGCGTGATGGTCCCGTGCAACGAGATCCTCGCGAAGGCGAAGGTCGAAGGCGCGGACATCATCGGGCTGTCGGGCCTCATCACGCCGAGCCTCGAGGAAATGGCGTACGTCGCGTCCGAAATGCAGCGCGACGACTACTTCCGCGTGAAGAAGATCCCGCTCCTGATCGGCGGCGCCACGACGTCGCGCGTGCACACGGCCGTGAAGATCGCGCCGCACTACGAAGGCCCGGTCGTCTACGTGCCGGATGCGTCGCGCTCGGTGTCGGTCGCGTCGAACCTGCTGTCCGACGAAGGCGCCGCGAAGTACCTCGACGAGCTGAAGTCCGACTACGAACGCATCCGCGACCAGCACGCGAATCGCAAGGCGCAGCCGATGGTCACGCTCGAGCAGGCGCGCGCGAACAAGACCAAGGTCGATTGGGCCGGCTACCAGCCGGTGAAGCCGAAGTTCATCGGCCGCCGCGTGTTCAGGAATTACGACCTGAACGAGCTCGCGAACTACATCGACTGGGGCCCGTTCTTCCAGACCTGGGACCTCGCGGGGCCGTACCCGGCGATCCTGAACGACGAAATCGTCGGCGAATCGGCCCGGCGCGTGTTTTCGGACGCGAAGTCAATGCTCGCGCGCCTGATCCAGGGCCGCTGGCTGACCGCGAACGGCGTGATCGCGCTGTTGCCGGCGAACACGGTGAACGACGACGACATCGAGATCTACAGCGACGAGTCGCGCTCGGAAGTGCTGCTCACGTGGCGCAACCTGCGCCAGCAGAGCGTGCGCCCGGTGGTCGACGGCGTGATGCGGCCGAACCGCTCGCTCGCCGATTTCATCGCGCCGAAGGAATCGGGCGTCGCCGACTACATCGGGATGTTCGCGGTGACGGCCGGCCTCGGCGTCGACGCGAAGGAAAAGCAGTTCGAAGCCGACCACGACGATTACAGCGCGATCATGCTGAAGGCGCTCGCCGACCGTTTCGCAGAAGCGTTCGCGGAAGCGATGCACGCACGCGTGCGGCGCGAGCTGTGGGGCTACGCGAGCGGCGAGACGCTCGACAACGACGCGCTGATCGCCGAGAAGTACGCGGGCATCCGCCCCGCGCCCGGCTACCCGGCCTGCCCCGATCACCTCGTGAAACGCGACATGTTCGACGTGCTGCACGCGGACGAGATCGGCATGAGCGTGACGGATTCGCTGGCGATGCTGCCGGCGGCGAGCGTGTCGGGCTTCTACCTCGCGCATCCGGACAGCCGCTATTTCTCGGTCGGCAAAATCGGGCAGGATCAGCTCGAGGACTACGCGCAGCGCATGGCGCTGTCGCTCGACGACGCGCGCCGCGCGCTCGCGCCGCAACTCTGATCGATGCAAACGGAGGCTCGGCCTCCTTTTGATCAGACAAAAGAAAAAGCCCGCTCGAAAGCGGGCTTTTTCGTGTCTGGCGAACCTGTCGACCCGCCAAGCAAGGAAGCTCAGAAGCCCCAGTGCACGTCGGCCTCGCCGGCCTTCGCCTCGCGCAGCATCGCCAGGAACGGCGCGACGCGCTGGGCCAGGCTCGGCGGCACTTCGTGGTGCGCGTGGTCGGCTTCGTCCTCGTGGAAATGGCCGGCGTGCTCGGCACGCTCCTGCTTCGCCTGCGCGACCGCGCCTTCCAGCTTGGCGATCGCGTGGTCCAGTTCGTCGTGCGTGATCACACCGCGCTCGCCCAGCTGCTTGCCGACGAGACCCAGCACATACACGGCGAAATCCTTCAGCACGTCGAGATCCTGTGCCGCCTTGCTCTTGAACGTAATCATGACAATTCCCTTTTCATCTTGTTGTGCCTGCGCGGCGCGGTTGGGGAACGCCGCCAGACCGGCGTCCGGCCTCGCGGACGCGGGCCGCCTGAGCGGCATATTAGCACCTGTTAAAATTCTGCGATCCCTGAAACGCGCGCTTAAAAAGCGCGCCGGCGGCCCGGCGTTTCCGGCCGCCACCAACGAAGCCTTCTACCAGCATGCTGCCAGCACACAAACAGACCCTCGAAGCCCTGCTCGCGGATAGCGTCAAGCAGGTCGCACACGCGCTGAAAGGCGCCGACGCGGCATTCGTCGCCCCGGCCATCACGCTGGAGCGCCCGAAGGTCGCCGCGCACGGCGACGTCGCGTGCAACGTCGCGATGCAGCTCGCGAAGCCGCTCGGCACGAACCCGCGCCAGCTCGCCGAACAGATCGTCGCCGCACTCACCGCGCAGCCGGCCGCGCAAGGCCTCGTCGAAGCCGCCGAGATCGCCGGCCCCGGCTTCATCAACCTGCGCCTGTCGGCCGCCGCGAAGCAGGCGGTGATCGCCGCCGTGTTCGACCAGGGCCGCGCGTTCGGCACGTCGGATCGCGAGAAAGGCAAGCAGGTGCTGCTCGAATTCGTGTCGGCCAACCCGACCGGCCCGCTGCACGTCGGCCACGGCCGCCAGGCCGCGCTCGGCGACGTGCTCGCGAACGTGATCGCGAGCCAGGGCTACGCGGTGCACCGCGAGTTCTACTACAACGACGCGGGCGTGCAGATCGGCAACCTGGCGATCTCGACGCAGGCGCGTGCCCGCGGCCTGAAGCCGGGCGATGCGGGCTGGCCGGAAGCCGCGTACAACGGCGAATACATCGCCGACATCGCGCGCGACTACCTGAACGGCGAAACGGTCGCCGCATCGGACGGCGAGCCGGTCAAGGGCGCGGGCGACGTCGAGGATCTCGACGCGATCCGCAAGTTCGCGGTCACGTACCTTCGTCGCGAGCAGGACATGGACCTGCAGGCGTTCGGCGTGAAGTTCGACCAGTACTACCTCGAATCGTCGCTGTACAGCGAAGGCCGCGTCGAGAAGACGGTCGACGCGTTGATCAAGGCCGGCATGACCTACGAGCAGGACGGCGCGCTGTGGCTGCGCACGACCGACGAAGGCGACGACAAGGATCGCGTGATGCGCAAGTCGGACGGCACGTACACGTACTTCGTGCCGGACGTCGCGTATCACGTGACGAAGTGGGAGCGCGGCTTCACGAAGGTGATCAACATCCAGGGTTCGGACCACCACGGCACGATCGCGCGCGTGCGCGCCGGCCTGCAGGGGCTGCACATCGGGATCCCGAAGGGCTATCCCGACTATGTGCTGCACAAGATGGTCACCGTGATGCGCGACGGCCAGGAAGTGAAGATCTCGAAGCGCGCGGGCAGCTACGTGACGGTGCGCGACCTGATCGAATGGTCGGGCGGCGCGGCGGCGGGCCAGGAAGCGGCGCCCGACCTGATCGACGAGGCGACCATCACGCGCGGCCGCGACGCGGTGCGTTTCTTCCTGATCTCGCGCAAGGCCGATACCGAGTTCGTGTTCGACATCGACCTCGCGCTGAAACAGAACGACGAGAACCCGGTCTATTACGTCCAGTACGCGCACGCGCGGATCTGCTCGGTGCTCAACGAACTGAAGTCGCGCTACAACGTCGACGTCGCGCAACTGCCGGGCGCCGACCTGTCGCAGCTGACCAGCGCGCAAGCGGCATCGCTGATGCAGAAGCTGGCCGAGTACCCGGACATGCTCACGCATGCGGCGAACGAACTCGCGCCGCACGCGGTCGCGTTCTACCTGCGCGATCTCGCTGGCGAATTCCACTCGTTCTACAATGCGGAGCGCGTGCTGGTCGACGACGAAGCGCCGCGCAACGCGCGCGCCGCGCTGCTTGCTGCGACCCGGCAGGTGCTCGAGAACGGCCTGGCGGTGCTCGGCGTATCCGCGCCCGTCAAGATGTAAGGATGTCAGCGCGGCCCCGAACCGGGCCGCGAATGGCCGCGGCAGCGCCCGCCGCCGGATGCCCGTCGCCGGATGCCCGTCGCAGCCTTTTCACGATTCTTTTTGCAGGTGACTCAAGCAATGGCACAACCACGCCGCACTTCGAAACAATCGAAACAAGCCGGAGGAACATTTCTTGGAATCGTGCTGGGCCTGATCGTCGGCCTCGCGATCGCCGTGGTGGTGGCGCTCTACATCACGCGTTCGCCGTCGCCGTTCGTGTCGAAGGTCGCGCCGCCGCCGGCCGACAACGGCGCGAGCCAGCCGCAGCAGTTCGACCCGAACCGCGCGCTGCAGGGCAAGACGCCCGGCCAGCCGGTGCCGCAGGCCGCGCAGCCCGCACCGCCGAACACCGCGCCCGGCCAGGCCGCGAACCAGACCCAGGGCGGCCTGCTGCCCGAGCCGCAGATCGTCGAAGTGCCGCCGTCGGGCAACACGAACGGCGCCACCGGCTCGAGCAACACCACCGCATCGAACACGCCGTCGTCGGGCAACGGCGTCGCCGTCGCACCGAAGCCGGCCGACACCACGCCGCCGCCGAAGAAGACGCAGCAGGCGCAGCAACAGCAGCAAGGCGGCGAGGACGACCTCGCACGCTTCGCCGCGCAGAAGCAGGCGCAGCAAGCCGCCGCGCAAAAGCAGCAGCAACAGCAGCAGGCCGCGAACACGCCGAAGCCGACGTCGTCGGCCACGGCCGCGGCGGCAGCGAAGCCGCCGACCGCGAACGACGCGAACACCGGCTACTTCCTGCAGGTCGGTGCGTACAAGACGGAAGGCGATGCCGAGCAGCAGCGTGCGCGCCTCGGCTTCCAGGGTTTCGAATCGAAGGTGTCGAAGCGCGACGTCAGCGGCGTGACCTATTTCCGCGTGCGCGTCGGCCCGTTCTCGAAGTTCGAGGATATGAACTCGGCCCGTCAGCGCCTGTCCGATGCAGGTGTCGATACGGCGGTGATCCGCTTCACGAAGCAGTAAGCAGCCGGCCGCACCCACGCAGAACCCGTTACGTTTCGTAACCCGAGCAACCGATTCGACGTCCACAACATGAAAAAACTGCTTAGCACGCTCCTTCTGTCCCTCGGCCTGGCTGCTGGCCTGGCCCAGGCGACGCCCGCCGCCCCGGTGTCCGGCAAGGACTTCGAGGTGATGAAGTCGCCGCAGCCGGTGTCCGCGCCGGCCGGCAAGGTCGAGGTGATCGAGTTCTTCTGGTACGGCTGCCCGCACTGCTACGAATTCGAGCCGACGATCGAGGCCTGGGTGAAGAAACAGGGCAACAACATCGACTTCAAGCGCGTGCCGGTCGCGTTCCGTGACGATTTCCTCCCGCACTCGAAGCTGTTCTATGCGGTGTCCGCACTCGGCATCTCCGAGAAGGTCACGCCGGCGATCTTCAACGCGATCCACAAGCAGAAGAACTACCTGCTGACGCCGCAGGCGCAGGCCGACTTCCTGGCCACGCAGGGCGTCGACAAGAAGAAGTTCATGGACGCGTACAACTCGTTCAGCGTGCAGGGCGAGGTGAACCAGTCGGCCAAGCTGCTGAAGGACTACGCGATCGACGGCGTGCCGACGGTCGTCGTGCAGGGCAAGTACAAGACGGGCCCCGCTTACACGAACAGCATCCCGGGTACCGCGCAGGTGCTCGACTTCCTCGTGAAGCAGGTCCAGGACAAGAAGCTCTGATCCCCGCCCGCGCGCCGGCATGACTACTCCGCTGAAGGTCTTCATCACCGGCGCGTCGAGCGGCCTCGGCCTCGCGATGGCCGAGGAATACGCCCGCCAGGGCGCCACGCTCGCGCTCGTCGCGCGACGCACCGATGCACTCGATGCGTTCGCGCGGCGTTTCCCGAAGCTGTCCGTCTCCGTCTATTCCGCCGACGTGCGCGACGCCGATGCGCTCGCAACGGCCGCCGCGTCGTTCATCGCCGCGCACGGCTGCCCCGACGTCGTGATCGCGAACGCGGGCATCAGCCAAGGCGCCGTCACGGGCCAGGGCGATCTCGCGGCGTTCCGCGACGTGATGGACATCAACTACTACGGGATGGTCGCGACGTTCGAGCCGTTCGTCGGCCCGATGACGGCCGCGCGCCACGGCACGCTGGTCGGCGTCGCGAGCGTCGCCGGCGTGCGCGGACTGCCCGGCTCCGGCGCGTACAGCGCGTCGAAATCGGCCGCGATCAAGTATCTCGAGGCATTGCGCGTCGAGCTGCGCCCGGCCGGCGTCGGCGTCGTGACGATCGCGCCCGGCTACATTCGCACGCCGATGACCGCGCACAACCCATACCGGATGCCGTTCCTGATGGACGCCGACCGCTTCGCCGCGCGCGCCGCACGCGCGATCGCCCGGCAGCACGCATTCCGCGTGATTCCGTGGCAAATGGGTGTCGTCGCGAAGGTGCTGCACGTGCTGCCGCGCTGGCTGTACGATCGCCTGTTCGAAAAGGCGCCGCGCAAGCCGAAGGCCGGCGCGCACTGACGATCCGCCGAAGCGGCGTGCGATGTACGCCGGGCCGTCTCGCCGCGCCGACGCGTCGACGCGCCGGTTTGCGGCACCTTCCACGGCATCTTCACCGCGTTCGCCGCATGCTTCGGCGCGCCGGCCCGCCTCTGCGCCGCCCCGCTCTCCCGCCCCGCCCGCCGCCTCGCCCCGCCCGCCGCTTCCGCCGCACCTTTCGCTGCATCGACGCCCGTTCCGTCGCGAACGCAGCCGTTTTTCGGTCAATTCGCCGCGTTCCGGCGCCTTTTTTCACGCGTCGCGCGCTTTGACGGTATGCTATTCGCCAGCCGCGCCGGCCCTGCCTGCTTTCGGGCCGCGCCCGCCTCCGTCATCCAGCGAAAAACACGAGCCACGTGGGAGATCCTATGCACGTCAAGCTGTTCGCCGCGGCCGCCGTCGCCGCCGCCCTTGCCGCCCCCGGCCTCGCCGCCGCCAAGCCGCTCACCGTCTGCACGGAATCGAGCCCGGACGGCTTCGACGTCGTGCAGTACAACTCGCTCGTCACGACCAACGCATCGGCCGACGTGATCTTCAACACGCTCGTGTCCTACGACGAAGCCGCGAAGAAGGTGGTGCCCGCGCTCGCCGACAAATGGGAAGCCAGCGCCGACGGCCTCACGTACACGTTCCACCTGCGCCCGAACGTCGCGTTCCAGACCACCGACTATTTCAAGCCGGGCCGCCCACTGAACGCGGACGACGTCGTGTTCACATTCAGCCGGATGCTCGACGATGCGAACCCGTGGCACAAGGTGGCCGGCGCGAGCGGCTTCCCGCATGCGCAGTCGATGGGCCTCGTGAAGCTCGTGAAGTCGGTCGCGAAGGTCGACGACAGCACGGTGAAGTTCGTGCTGAACGAACCGAACGCGACGTTCGTGCCGATCCTGACGATGGGCTTCGCGTCGATCTACTCGGCCGAATACGCCGACCAGTTGCTGAAGGCCGGCAAGCAGGCCGACCTGAACGCGAAGCCGGTCGGCACCGGCCCGTTCGTGCTGAAGAGCTACACGAAGGACGCGCTGATCCGCTACGACGCGAATCCGACGTACTGGGGCACGAAGCCGAAGGTCGACCGGCTGATCTACGCGATCACGCCCGACCCGTCGGTGCGCCTGCAGAAGGTGAAGGCCGGCGAATGCCAGATCGCGCTGTCGCCGAAGCCGCAGGACGTGCTCGCCGCGAAGGGCGAAAGCGCGCTGAAGGTCGTGCAGACGCCTGCGTTCATGACCGCGTTCGTCGCGCTGAACACGCAGAAGAAACCGCTCGACAACGACAAGGTGCGCGAGGCGCTGAATCTCGCGTTCGACCGCGCGACCTACCTGAAGGTCGTGTTCGACAATACCGCGACGGCCGCGAACAACCCGTATCCGCCGAACACGTGGAGCTACGCGAAGGACGTCGCGCCGTATGCGTACGATCCCGCGAAGGCGAAACAGTTGCTCGCGCAGGCCGGCTTCCCGAACGGTTTCTCGACGACCATCTGGACGCGCCCGACCGGCAGCGTGCTGAACCCGAACCCGAAGGTCGGCGCGGAACTGCTGCAGGCCGACCTCGCGAAGATCGGCGTGAAGGCCGAGGTCAAGGTGATCGAATGGGGCGAGCTGATCAAGCAGGCGAAGCTCGGCCAGCATGACATGCTGTTCATGGGCTGGGCCGGCGACAACGGCGATCCGGACAACTATCTGTCGCCGCTGTTCAGTTGCAACGCGGTGAAGTCGGGCATCAACTTCGCGCGCTTCTGCGATGCGCAGCTCGACAAGCTGATCGCCGACGGCAAGTCGACCGCCGACCAGGCCAAGCGCGCGAAGCTGTACGAAAGCGCGCAGAAGATCATCCACGACCAGGCGCTGTGGATCCCGCTCGGCTACCCGACCGCGGCCGCGCTCACGCGCACGAACGTGAGCGGCTATCGCGTGAGTCCGTTCGGGCGGCAGAACTTCACGACGGTCGCCGTGCAGTAACCGCGCGTGGCGCGCAGGCGACGGCGCGTGCGCCGCTCGCTTGCGGCCCGCGCGCCGCGCTTGCTACACTGCGCGCCTGTTCCTCCTGCCGGACGCCAGCCAAAGTGAACAATTAAGCCTTCCCGAAATGTTTTCGCCGCCCGTGCCATGCACGCCGCGCGCGAAGGTCTTCACGCATTTTTGGAGGTGCTGATGGCTGCAGCCACGCCCACCGGCGCGCTCGTCGCGCTTCATCACGTTTCCTTCCGCTTCGACGACGGCGTCACGCTGTTCGATTCGCTCGACCTTTCCATCGACCGCACGCCGACCGGCATCGTCGGCCGCAACGGCGTCGGCAAGAGCCTGCTCGCGCAACTGATCGCGGGCCGCCGCGCGCCGAGCGCGGGTGCCGTCGAGCGGCATACGCAGGTCGCCTACGTCGCGCAGCAGCACGACCGCGACGACACGGCGGCCGCCCCGCGCACCGTCGCGCAGATCGCCGCACTCGATGCGCCGCTCGGTGCGCTCGCGCGTCTCGCCAACGGCCACGCGGTGCCGCACGACTTCGACCTGATCGGCGATCGCTGGGATCTCGCGGCGCGGCTGCGCACCGCGCTCGACGCGGCCGGCCTGCACGACGTCCACGCCGACACGCCCGCGCATACGCTGAGCGGCGGCCAGCTCGCGCGCGTCGCGCTGATCGGCGCGCTGCTGTCGGACGCGGGCCTGCTCGTGCTCGACGAACCGACCAACCATCTCGACGCACCGGGCCGCGCGTGGCTGCGCGCGGCGCTCGACGGCTGGCGCGGCGGGGTCGTCGTCGTGAGCCACGACCGCGCGCTGCTCGCCGGCGTGCAACGCATCGTCGAGCTGACGCCGCACGGTGCGCGCTCGTACGGCGGCAACTACGTGCTCTACCGCGCGCAGCGCGATGCGGAACAGGAAGCCGCGCAAGCGGCGCTCGACCATGCGTGCACCGAGCGCGATCGCGTGCGGCGCAGGCTCGAACGGGAACACGACACGATCCAGCGTCACGCGGCCGGCGCGCTGCGCGACGCCAAGACGGCCAACCTGTCGTCGATGGCGAAACAGCGCCGCAAGGGTGCGGCGCGCAGCATCATGGGACAGGTCCAGCGCCAACAGGACGATTTCAAGGCAACGCTCGACGAACGCGTACAGCAGGCGGCCGCGCGGGTCGACGCCGCCGCGCCCGTGCTGGTGTCGCTGCCGGGCACGGAGGTCAGCGCGCGCCGCCAGTTGTTCACGCTCGAACGCGCGCAACTGCCGTGGCGCGTCGCGGGCGACGCCGGCGAGATCACGTGGTCGGCGAGCGGCGCGGTGCGCATCGCACTGACTGGCCCGAACGGCTGCGGCAAGTCGACGTTGCTGAGGATGCTCGCGGGCGAGCTCGCGCCGCGCGCCGGCACCTGCACGACGCACGTGAGCGCCGCGTATCTCGATCAGCGGCTCGCGCTGCTGGACCTGGAGCGCTCGATCGTCGAACAGTTGAGCCTGCTCGATACGCCGCTTGCCGAAGGCGACCTGCGCAGCCGCCTCGCGCTGCTGCAACTCGACGCGACGCGGGCGACGCAACCGGCGCGGCAACTGAGCGGCGGCGAACGGCTGAAGGCCGCGCTCGCATGCGCGTTGTGGCGCGGCACGCCCGCGCAACTGCTGCTGCTCGACGAGCCGACCAATCACCTCGATCTCGAATCGGTGCGCGCGATCGAAGCGGCGCTGGCCGGCTTCCCGGGTGCGATCGTGGTCGCGTCGCACGACGCCGCGTTTCTCGCGGCGCTCGAACCGACGCACACGATGCAGTGGCAGCGTGACGGGTGGCGCTACGAACCCGTCGCGTAAGGAGAACGAAGCAGTCTCAGCCGGCGGTGCGGAACCGCAGCACCCCGTCGTCGCCCTGTTCGCGCACGAGTTCGCCCGCGAGCCACAGCAGGTTCAGGTGCGCGAGCGCCTCGCCGAGCGCGAACGTCATCTGGTGGATGTCGAGCTCGCGGCGGCGGAACATGATCGGCACGATGTCGGCCGCGCTCCGCGGCTGCTCCGCGCATGCGACGCGCACTTCGGCCAGGCGCGCATCGTGGTGTTCGCGCAGTTGCGCGATGCGCGTGCGCACGCCGCGAAACGGCTTGCCGTGCGACGGCAGCACGAGCGTGTCGGGCGCCATCGTCTCGTAGCGGCCGAGCGACTCGAGATACAACGCGAG
The DNA here is from genome assembly GCF_001528895.1 of Burkholderia sp. MSMB1078WGS. NCBI lineage: Bacteria > Pseudomonadati > Pseudomonadota > Betaproteobacteria > Burkholderiales > Burkholderiaceae > Burkholderia > Burkholderia sp. MSMB1078WGS. The sequence continues at coordinate 20,649 of NZ_LPDI01000088.1, forward strand.
CGGGTTCGCTTCCGGCTCGAGATCGAACACCGACACGTTCGTCGAGATGCGCGGCAGCACCATGTCGCCGGAAATCAGCACGCCGTCCGCTTCGCAGTGGAGCGCGCAATGTTCAGGCGAATGGCCGAAGCCGGTGACGACGCGCCACGTACGCGCGCCGATCGCGACCGCGTCGCCTTCGCGCAGGCGCCGGTAGCGCGGCGGCACGGCCGGCACGAGATCCGCGTAATAGCTGCGGCGGTTGCGCAACTTGTCGAGCGCGGCCGGATCGGTCAGCCCGTGGCGCGCGAAGTGATCGGCGGCGGCCGCGCCGCCCGCGTTCGAGCCGTTACCGGCCGCCATCAGGCAGCCGAACAGGTATTCGCCGAGCGTCATCCACAGCCGCACGTTCCAGCGGCCCTTGTCGCCGCCTTCGCACAGCCAGTTCGCGAGGCCGAAGTGATCGGGGTGGCAGTGCGTGACGAGTACGCGCAGCACCGGCAGGCCGTCGAGATGCGTGTCGAAGATCTGCTCCCAGTGCGTGCGGATCGCGTCCGACGCGATCCCGCAATCGACGATCGTCCAGCCGGCCTGCCCGTCGATCTCGTCGCGCAGCAGCCACAGATTGATGTGATCGAGCGAGAACGGCAGCGGCATGCGCAGCCAGCGCACGCCCGGCGCGACCTCGAACGTGTCGCCCGGGGCGGGCAGCGTATCGGCGAAGGGGTAGTCGAGTTGGTGTTCCAGGGCGTTCATCGGTGGGGCGTCTCGTCGTTATCGGTGCGAATGCGTGCCGGCGGCAGGGCGCGGCGGGCGGTGCGTCGATTCTATCGCCGTCGCGCGAAACAGGTGCCCGACGAGCGCCGGCCCGCCGGAAAAAAGTTCGTGTCAGAATCGGTTCCGTACCCGTATCTTTACGCGAAGATGCATCGAACGGCGCCCAACGGCGATCAACACGCCGATTGACGGCCATTCGCGCGTCACCGCGAAAGTCATTGAAACGCCGCCTTGGGCGCTAAAATGGCGAGTGCTTACAGCCCCTTGAACGAGCCTGCACGCGATGAATCACTTCCCCAAACTGCTGTCGTCGCAGATCGGTTTCGACGTCGCGCAGACGATGCTCGAATACTTCGATCGCCATTACCGGATCTTCCGCGAAGCGGCGGTCGATGCGAAGACGCTGTTCGAGCGCGGCGACTGGCACGGGCTGCAGCGGCTCGCGCGCGAGCGGATCACGTCGTACGACGATCGCGTGAAGGAATGCGTCGAGGTGCTGGAAGACGAGTACGACGCGGAGAACATCGACGACGAAGTGTGGCAGCAGATCAAGCTGCACTACATCGGGCTGCTCACGTCGCACCGCCAGCCCGAGTGCGCGGAAACCTTCTTCAATTCGGTGTGCTGCAAGATCCTGCACCGCTCGTATTTCAACAACGATTTCATCTTCGTGCGCCCGGCGATTTCGACCGAGTACCTGGAGAACGACGAGCCGGCCGCGAAGCCGACCTACCGCGCGTACTACCCGGGCACCGACGGGCTCGCGGTCACGCTCGAGCGCATCGTCACGAACTTCCAGCTCGAGCCGGCGTTCGAGGATCTCGCGCGCGACATCGGCTGCGTGATGCAGGCGATCGACGACGAATTCGGCCACTTCGACGAAGCGCCGAATTTCCAGATCCACGTGCTGTCGTCGCTGTTCTTCCGCAACAAGAGCGCGTACATCGTCGGCCGCATCATCAACGCCGACCGCGTGCTGCCGTTCGCCGTGCCGATCCGCCACGTGCGCCCGGGCCTGCTCGCGCTCGACACCGTGCTGCTGCGCCGCGACCTGCTGCAGATCATCTTCAGCTTCTCGCATTCGTACTTCCTCGTCGACATGGGCGTGCCGTCCGCGTACGTGGATTTCCTCTGCACGATCATGCCGGGCAAGCCGAAGGCCGAGATCTATACTTCGGTCGGGCTCCAGAAGCAGGGCAAGAACCTGTTCTACCGCGACCTGCTGCATCACCTGTCGCATTCGAGCGACCGCTTCATCGTCGCGCCCGGGATCAAGGGCCTCGTGATGCTCGTGTTCACGCTGCCGTCGTTCCCGTACGTGTTCAAGATCATCAAGGATCACTTCCCGCCGCCGAAGGACACGACGCGCGCGCAGATCATGGAGAAGTACCAGCTCGTGAAGCGCCACGACCGCCTCGGGCGGATGGCCGACACGCTCGAGTATTCGAGCGTCGCGCTGCCGCTCGCGCGGCTCGATCACGCGCTCGTGCGCGAACTCGAGAAGGAAGTGCCGTCGCTGCTCGAATACGAGGACGACAAGCTCGTGATCAAGCACCTGTACATCGAGCGCCGGATGACGCCGCTCAACCTGTACCTGCAGAACGGCACCGACGCGGACGTCGAGCATGGCGTGAAGGAATACGGCAACGCGGTGAAGGAGCTGATGAAGGCCAACATCTTTCCGGGCGACATGCTGTACAAGAACTTCGGCGTCACGCGCCACGGCCGCGTCGTGTTCTACGACTACGACGAGATCGAGTACCTGACCGACTGCAACGTGCGGCGCGTGCCGCCGCCGCGCAACGAGGAAGACGAGCTGTCCGGCGAACCGTGGTATACCGTCGGCCCGCACGACATCTTTCCGGAGACCTACGGGCCGTTCCTGCTCGGCGACCCGCGCGTGCGCGGCGTCTTCATGAAGCATCACGCGGACTTTTTCGATCCCGCGCTGTGGCAGGCGAGCAAGGACAAGCTGATGCAGGGCGAGTTGCCCGATTTTTATCCGTACGACGCGGCGCTGCGCTTTTGCGTGCGCTACCCCGCGCGCTTCGGCGCGACGGACCGGAACGACGGCGAAGGCGGCGCGCAGCGCGCCGCCTGACGCCGGCAACACCGCAATCATTATCGACCCGATTTCCGCCAACGGAATCCACACCGATGACTACCCAAGACAATCCGCTTTCACATCTGTTCGACAACAACGATGCCTGGGTCAAGCGCCAGCTCGCCGACGATCCCGATTTCTTCGCACGGCTCGCCGACCAGCAGGCGCCGGAATATCTGTGGATCGGCTGCTCGGATTCGCGCGTGCCGGCCAACCAGATCATCGGCCTGCCGCCGGGCGAGGTGTTCGTCCACCGCAACATCGCGAACGTCGTCGTGCACAGCGACCTGAACTGCCTGTCGGTGATCCAGTTCGCGGTCGACATCCTGCGCGTGAAGCACATCATGGTCGTCGGCCACTACGGCTGCTCGGGCGTGAACGCGGCGCTGCACAACCGCCGTGTCGGCCTCGCGGACAACTGGCTGCACCACGTGCAGGACGTGCGCGAGCGCCATGCGGCGCTGCTCGACGAATGGCCGGTCGGCGAAGCGCGGTACCGCCGCCTGATCGAGCTGAATTCGATCGAACAGGTCGTCAACGTGTGCCGCACGACGATCGTCAACGACGCATGGGCGCGGGGCCAGTCGCTGACCGTGCACGGGCTCGTGTACGGCGTGCACGACGGCCGGATGCGCAACCTCGGGATGTCCGTGTCGAACTTCGATGCGCTCGACGAAACCTACCGGCGCTGCGTGGCGGCGCTGACCGCACGCGGCCAGCATGCGCCCGACAACGACATGGTCGCGGCGGACGCCGCGCAGCTCGACGGCGTCGCGCAGGCAGTCGCCGCCACGCTCAAGCCGTGCGACGACGCGCAGTAACGCGCAATGACGGGCCGGCCGTCTGGCGGCGGCTACCGCGCGGGCGCGGCACGCGTCGAACGGATCTGACACCGGCGCTGCCACGGCGGCGCCAACCCAAGGAGCGACGGGCATGAAAACCGTATTGATCGTCGGTGCATCGCGCGGCCTCGGCCGCGAATTCGTCCGGCAATACCGGCGCGACGGCTGGAACGTGATCGCCACCGCGCGCGACGCGGCGTCGCTCGACGCGTTGCGCGCGCTCGGCGCGCAGCCGCATGCGCTCGACATCGCGCAGCCCGAGCAGATCGCGGCGCTCGGCTGGAAGCTCGACGGCGAGCGGCTCGATGCGGCCGTGCTCGTGTCGGGCGTGTACGGGCCGCGCACCGAAGGCGTCGAGACGATCACCGCCGAGGATTTCGACGCGGTGATGCATACGAACGTGCGCGGGCCGATGCAGTTGCTGCCGATCCTGCTGCCGCTCGTCGAGGACGCGCGCGGCGTGCTGGCCGTCGTGTCGAGCCGGATGGGCAGCATCGCGGAGGCGACCGGCACGACGGGCTGGCTGTACCGCGCGAGCAAGGCCGCGCTGAACGACGCGCTGCGCATCGCGTCGCTGCAGACCCGCCATGCCGCGTGCATTTCGCTGCATCCCGGCTGGGTGCGCACCGACATGGGCGGTGCGCAAGCCGCGATCGACCCGGAAACGAGCGTGACCGGGATGCGTCGCGTCATCGCCGAATCCGCTTCGGACCTGTCTCAGGCGAACGGCCGGTTCTTCCAGTACGACGGCATCGAGCTCAGTTGGTGAGCGGCGCCGGCAACCGGGCGTTGTCAACCGAGCGTTGTTAATTCACATTCCGCATGATTTTGAACCGACCTGATGCATGCCCGTGCGGCGGCGCGTCGCCCGCGCACGCCGGCAAAGCGCCGGCGCCCCGCTATGCGGCCTGCTGCGGCCGCTTCATCGATGGCGGCGAAGCCGCCCCGACCGCTCTCGAATTGATGCGTTCGCGGTACAGCGCGTACGTGCTGGGAGCGACCGCTTATCTGCGCGCGACATGGGCCGCGCGCACCTGCCCGCCCGATCTCGACACCGACCCGGACGCACCGGACGCGCCGCGCTGGCTGGGCCTCGCGGTCAAACGCCACGTGCCGCTCGACGACCGGCATGCGGAGGTCGAATTCGTGGCCCGTTACAAGGTCGGCGGACGCGCGTACCGGCTCCACGAGACGAGCCGCTTCGAGCGCGACGAGCAGGGATTCTGGCGCTATGTCGACGGCGAAGTAAGTGAACGCTGACAAATAGTTGCCCTGTCAGACGCCGGGTAATTCCCGCATTGCACAACCCGATTTTGTCGGGCTACGATGGCCTCGAATTGGTCATGTTGCATGGCAGGGCTTACGGATGGCGTTCAGCAAGGTATTGGTGGGATGGATGGCGGCCTGTGCGCTGTCGGCCGCTCAGGCCGGTACGCTGCCGAGCGCCAATACGGGTGCAGGCGCCAGCGGGTCGCTCGCCCACGCGGAGCACTTCGACTACGCCGACTCGAACCTGCCGCAGATCGCTGCCGACCTCAACGAACAGATCCTCCGCATTCCGGCCGACGCGTCGGGCGCCGTCACGCTCGAGGCGACGCTTTTCAAGCCGAACGGCCCCGGCCCGTTCCCGCTCGTCGTCTTCAACCACGGTAAAAATACCGGCGATCTCCATCTGCAGCCGCGCAGCCGGCCGCTCGCGTTCGCGCGCGAATTCGTGCGCCGCGGCTATGCGGTGATCGCGCCGAATCGCCAGGGCTTCGCCGGTTCGGACGGCACGTACCGGCAGGAAGGCTGCAACGTCGGCAAGAATGGCCTCGCCCAGGCCGCCGACGTCGATGCGACGGTGCGCTACATGTCGCGCCAGCCGTACGTCGATGCGTCGCGCATCGTCGTCGCCGGCACGTCGCACGGCGGCCTCGTGTCGATCGCATACGGCACCGAAGCCGCAGCGGGCGTGCGCGGCATCATCAACTTCTCCGGCGGGCTGCGCCAGGACCTGTGCGACGGCTGGCAGCGCAACCTCGTCGACGCGTTCGACCAGTACGGCGCGCATACCGCCGTGCGGTCGCTGTGGCTGTACGGCGACAACGATTCGGTGTGGACGCCCGCGCTCGTCGCGCAAATGCACGACGCATACGTGTCGCACGGCACGCAGGCCCAGTTCATCGATTTCGGCCGCTACAAGGACGACGCGCACCGGCTGATCGTCGATCGCGACGGCGTGCCCGTGTGGTGGCCGGCCGTGCACGCGTTCCTCGCCGAACTGAACCTGCCGACCGCGGTGCGCTATGCCGTCGCGGATCCGCACGAACCGAAGGCCACCGGCTATGCGTCGATCGATGCGGTCAACGCGGTGCCCTACGTCGACGAAGCGGGCCGCGAAGGCTATCGCCGCTTCCTGAACCAGCATCCGAGCCGCGCGTTCGCGGTGTCGTCGGAAGGCGCGTGGTCGTGGGCCGAAGGCGGCGACGATCCGATGGCGCTGGCGCTCGACAACTGCGCGAAGCAAGGGGCAGGCGCGTGCCGGCTGTATGCGGTCAACGACCGCGTCGTGTGGAGCGACAACGCGACGCAGACGGCCGACAACGGCGACGATCACGCCCGCGACGTCGATACGCGCGCACTGGCTTCGCGCTGACGCGCGGCTGCCGTCCTCCCTTCGCGCTCCGCCCATCAAGGTCGTCGCGGCGCGCCACTACCGGCTCGTCAAATCGAGCACACACTGCGTCACGCTCGTTTTTACGAGCGATCGACGTGAATTCGCCCCGGATTTTTCGTCCCGTCGTCAGCCCTTGCGCCGCCCCGTCGATCAGGCAAATCCGCGAAACGAGATCGCCCCTTGACGCCTCCCACGCGTCCCACGCCGCACCATCATCGTTCCCCTTATTTCACCGCTACGCCGCCCCTCGCCCTGCGATTTTTTCTGTCGGGGGGTGTCACTCGAACGTCGTCATCTGCGCGCATTTCGCCCGATCCGCCGCGTTCCGTCCCGAGCCCCGCCGAACTGCGCCGAACTCCCGCCCCGCAAGGCTTTGCGGCGTTTGTAACCGCTAGTGCAACGTCCGGCGGAACACGCTAATCTCTGCGCGTTTCGTGTTCCGCCGCGCGGCATCCCGTCGATGCCGCGCGGCCGTTTTACCCCCGGAGTCGCCTTGAGTACGCCAGCCACCGACGACTGGGTCGCGCGCAGCCTGCGCGCGGTCTGGCATCCCTGCACCCAGATGAAGCATCACGAGCGCCTGCCGCTCGTCCCCGTCGCGCGCGGCGCGGGCGTGTGGCTGTACGACCGCGACGGCCGCCGCTACTTCGACGCGATCAGCTCGTGGTGGGTCAACCTGTTCGGCCATGCGAACCCGGACATCAACGCGGCGCTGAAGGACCAGCTCGACACGCTCGAGCACGCGATGCTCGCCGGCTGCACGCACGAACCGGCGATCGAACTCGCCGAACGGCTGCATGCGCTCACCGCGCGCACGCTCGGCCATGCGTTCTTCGCATCGGACGGCGCGTCGGCCGTCGAGATCGCGCTGAAGATGAGCTTCCACGCGTGGCGCAACCGCGGCCGCGCGAACAAGCAGGAATTCGTCTGCGTCGCGAACAGCTATCACGGCGAGACGATCGGCGCGCTCGGCGTGACCGACGTCGCGCTGTTCAAGGATGCGTACGATCCGCTGATCCGCCACGCGCACGTCGTCGCGTCGCCCGATGCGCGCGGCGCGCTGCCGGGCGAGACGGCCGCCGACGTCGCGGGCCGCGCGCTCGCGGACGTGCGGCGGCTGTTCGTCGAACGCGGCAACCGGATCGCCGCGCTGATCGTCGAGCCGCTCGTGCAGTGCGCGGCCGGCATGGCGATGCACGATCCGTCGTACGTGCGCGGGCTGCGCGCGCTGTGCGACGAATTCGGCGTGCACCTGATCGCCGACGAGATCGCGGTCGGCTGCGGCCGCACGGGCACCTTCTTCGCGTGCGAGCAGGCCGGCGTCTGGCCCGATTTCATGTGCCTGTCGAAAGGCATCAGCGGCGGCTACCTGCCGCTGTCGCTCGTGCTCACGCGCGACGACGTGTTCGCGGCGTTCTACGACGACGACACGACGCGCGGCTTCCTGCACTCGCATTCGTACACGGGCAACCCGCTCGCGTGCCGCGCGGCCGTTGCAACGCTCGATCTGTTCGCGCGCGACGACGTGCTCGCGAGCAACGCCCGCAAATCGGCGACGCTGCGCGCGGCGCTCGCGCCGCTCGACGCGCATCCGCACGTGCGCCACCTGCGCGAGCGCGGCACGCTGTTCGCGTTCGACGTCGCGCTCGACGGCGATGCGGCACGCAGCTTCTCGCGACGCTTCTTCGAACAGGCGCTCGCGCACGAACTGCTGCTGCGCCCGATCGGCACGACCGTGTACCTGATGCCGCCGTACGTGATGAGCGACGACGACATCGCGTGGCTCGCGCAACACACGCGCGACACGCTCGACGCCACGCTGGAGGACCTCGGCCGATGAGCCTGCTCGACACCCTGCAACGCGGCCTCGCCGATCTCGACGCCCAAGGGCTGCGCCGCGTGCGCCGCATCGCCGATACCGCGTGCGACGCGCGCATGACCGTGAACGGCCGCGAAATTGTCGGCTTCGCGAGCAACGACTACCTCGGCCTCGCCGCGCATCCGGCGCTCGTCGCCGCGTTCGCGCAAGGCGCGCAGCGCTACGGCTCCGGCAGCGGCGGCTCGCACCTGCTCGGCGGGCATTCGCGCGCGCATGCCCGGCTCGAGGACGAACTCGCGGGTTTCGCGGGCGGCTTCTCCGATGCGCCGCGCGCGCTGTACTTCAGCACCGGCTACATGGCGAATCTCGCCGCGATGACGGCGCTCGCCGGCAAGGGCGCGACGATCTTTTCCGACGCACTGAACCACGCATCGCTGATCGACGGCATGCGGCTGTCGCGCGCGAACGTGCAGGTCTATCCGCACGCCGATACGGCCGCGCTCGCCGCGCTGCTCGATGCGTCGGACGCCGAAACGAAGCTGATCGTCAGCGATACCGTGTTCAGCATGGACGGCGACGTCGCGCCGCTCGCCGAACTCGTCGCGCTGGCCGAACGCCACCGCGCGTGGCTCGTCGTCGACGACGCGCACGGCTTCGGCGTGCTCGGCCCGCAGGGTCGTGGCGCGCTCGCGGCCGCCGCGCTGCGTTCGCCGCATCTCGTGTACGTCGGCACGCTCGGCAAGGCGGCCGGCGTCGCCGGCGCGTTCGTGATCGCGCATGAAACCGTGATCGAATGGCTGATCCAGCGCGCACGCAGCTACATCTTCACGACCGCCGCGCCGCCGGCCGTCGCGCATGCGGTCTCGGCGAGCCTGAAGCTGATCGCGGGCGACGAAGGCGACGCGCGCCGCGCGCACCTCGCCGCGCTGATCGAACGCACGCGCGCGCTGCTGCGCAACACGCGCTGGCAGCCGGTCGATTCGCACACGGCCGTGCAGCCGCTCGTGATCGGCAGCAACGACGCGACGCTCGCCGCGATGCGCGCGCTCGACGCGCACGGCCTGTGGGTGCCTGCGATCCGGCCGCCGACGGTGCCGGCCGGCACGTCGCGGCTGCGCGTGTCGCTGTCGGCCGCGCATTCGTTCGACGATCTCACGCGGCTCGAAGCCGCGTTGATCGAAGCCAGCGAGGCAGCCGCATGACCGCCGCCCCGCTTTCCGTCTTCGTCACCGGCACCGACACCGAAATCGGCAAGACCTTCGTGTCGGCCGCGATGCTGCACGGCTTCGCGCGGCACGGGCTGCGCGCGGCCGCGCTGAAGCCGGTCGCGGCCGGCGCGTACGAACGCGACGGCGTGTGGCGCAACGAGGATGCCGATCAGCTCGACGCCGCCGCGAACGTCGCGCTGCCGCCCGAGCTGCGCACGCCGTTTCTGCTGAAGGCGCCCGCCGCGCCGCACATCGTCGCCGCGCAAGAAGGCGTGACGCTCGATCTCGACACGATCGTCGCGTGCCATCGCGAAGCGCTGACGCGCGCGGACGTCGTCGTCGTCGAAGGCGTCGGCGGCTTTCGCGTGCCGCTGAACGACACGCAGGACACCGCCGATCTCGCGGTCGCGCTCGGCCTGCCCGTCGTGCTCGTCGTCGGCGTCCGGCTCGGCTGCATCAGCCATGCGCTGCTGACGGCCGACGCGATTCGCGCACGCGGCCTCACGCTCGCGGGCTGGGTCGCGAACCACGTCGACCCGGCCATGTCGTTCGCCGACGAGAACGTCGCGACGATCCGCGACTGGCTCGCGCGCGAGCACCGCGCGCCGCTCGTCGGCCGCATCGCGCACATGACGCCGGCCGCCCCCGAATCCGCCGCGGCGATGCTCGACATCGCCGCGCTCGTCGAGTCGCTGCGCGCCGCGCGGCATTGACCCGACCGATCCCCCCATCCCGCCCAGGACAGGAAAACGAAATGACCCAAGCCCAGACCGCCGCCGTGCAACCCGACTCGATTCCCGTCGCTGCACCGGCCCCGCAACGCTGGCGCGTCGCCGACGTCGTCGCGCTGTTCGAGTTGCCGTTCAACGACCTGATGTTCCGCGCGCAGCAGGTGCATCGCGAGCACTTCGACGCGAACGCGGTGCAGTTGTCGACGCTGCTGTCGATCAAGACGGGCGGCTGCGAGGAAGATTGCGGCTACTGCTCGCAGTCGTCGCATCACGATACGGGCCTGAAGGCCGAGAAGCTGATGGACGTCGACGCGGTGCTCGACGCCGCGCGCGCGGCGAAGGCAAACGGCGCGAGCCGCTTCTGCATGGGCGCCGCATGGCGCAACCCGAAGGAGCGCCACATGCCGGCGCTGACCGAAATGGTGCGCGGCGTGAAGGAACTCGGCCTCGAAACCTGCATGACGCTCGGCATGCTCGAGGACGAGCAGGCGCAGCAGCTCGCCGACGCGGGCCTCGACTACTACAACCACAACCTCGACACGTCGCCGGAGTTCTACGGTCAGGTGATCTCGACGCGCACCTACCAGGATCGTCTCGACACGCTCGATCGCGTGCGCGACGCGGGCATCAACGTGTGCTGCGGCGGCATCATCGGGATGGGCGAATCGCGCCGCGAGCGCGCGGGCCTGATCTCGCAGCTCGCGAACCTGAACCCGTATCCGGAATCGGTGCCGATCAACAACCTCGTTGCGATCGAAGGCACGCCGCTCGAAGGCACCGCGCCGCTCGATCCGTTCGAGTTCGTGCGCACGATCGCGGTCGCGCGCATCACGATGCCGAAGGCGGTCGTGCGCCTGTCGGCCGGCCGCGAGCAGCTCGACGACGCGATGCAGGCGATGTGCTTCCTCGCAGGCGCGAACTCGATGTTCTACGGCGACCAGCTGCTGACGACGAGCAACCCGCAGACGCAGCGCGATCGCGCGCTGTTCGAGCGCCTCGGGATTCGCGCGAGCCAGGCCGATGCGCTGGCGGAAAACGCGTAAGCGGCAGTTTCATTGCTGCGACGAAAGCCGGGACGTGTCCCGGCTTTTTTTGTCAACGAACGTCACGGGCTGTGTGCATCGCAATCGCGTCCGCACTAATATTTCCCCCGTTCGCCGTAGCGATCGCGCGCGGGGACACACGGCCCGTCGGGCCGACATCCAATCACACTCGGGGGAAACAGGAATGAACAAAATCGCCGTCGCCGTGCTCGGCTTCGTCGCGGCTACCGCGCACGCCGCAGAACCGAAATGTTCAACGCAGACGCTGAACGGACACACCAGCGAGCTGTGCGTGACGAGCGTACCGTTCCAGCACGACTACTACACGCTGAAGGTCGATCGCGCACTGATCTTCACGTTGCCGGACGATTACGTCGAAGACGTCGCGCTGACGCACACGATTCCACAGGACGCGGCGATCGAGTTCCCGCTGTCGCGGCAAGGCACGCCGACGGTGAAGATCTCGGGCGGCTGCGCGCCGGTCAGCGAGACGCGCGACGGCACGGCGCTCGAGGTCGGCCGCCGCTGTTCGTTCAAATGGGGAAGCGTCGACATTCTGAAGGATCTGACGATCCGCTACGACTGACGAGCACGCACGCGTGTTGTCAACGCGGCACGCGCGCCACGTCGTCGAGCGCTGCGCGCGCCCTCGCGACGAGCCGCTCGTCGACCGGCGCCAGCACCTCGCCGCGCGGCCGCACGCCCGAGCCGAAGTGCACCGCGCGCACGCCCGTCGTACGGACGAAATCGCCGACCGCATCGACGGTCAGCCCCGAGCCGGCCAGCACCGTGCACGTCGAGCCTTCCGCGTGCCGCACCATCCGCGCGATCGTCGCGGCCGCATCGAGCACCGACGGATGACCGCCCGACGTCAGCACCGACGTGACGGCCGGCACGCGCAGCAGCGCGTCGAATGCGGCGTTCAGGTCGCGCGCGACGTCGAATGCGCGGTGGAACGTCAGGTCGCGGCCGTCCGCGGCGGCCGCGATGCGCGCGAGCGCGTCGAGATCGATGTCGCCGCGCGCATCGAGCGCGCCGAACACGATGCCGTTCGCGCCGGCCGCGACAGCTGCGCGTACGTCGCGCTCGATCACGCGCAGATCGTCGGCGTCGTAGACGAACGAACGGCTGTGCGGCCGCACGATCACGTTCACCGGAATCGGCACGGCGGCCACGACGGCTTCGATCAGGCCGACGCTCGGCGTCAGCCCGCCTTCGCCGATCGCGGTCACGAGTTCGAGCCGGTCGGCGCCCGCGCGGGCGGCGGTCTTCGCATCGCCGACGGTCGTGGCGATCACTTCGAGGAGCACGGAAGAAGCAGCGGTTCGGATCATCGGCGGCTCGCGTATCGTCAGGACAATGCGCGCATCGTAGCGGAGCGGCGCGACCCGCGCCAGCGGGCAGGCCGCCGCCCGCGTCAGCCGCGCCGCACGAGCCAGGCGCCAGCCAGGCCGGACAACGCCGTCACCGCGAAACCGGGCATGAACCGGAACATCCGCACGCTGACGTGCAGCCCCTGCTGCCGCATCACGTCGATGAACTCAGGCGACATCAGCATCGCCACCCAGCCGATCATCCCGAGCGCGGTGGTCGCGGTCGCGACGAGCAACGCGATGCCCACGCCGCGCGTACGCGGCCGAAATGCGCCGGCGAACGCGCCCACGGCAAGGAGCACGGCCGACACCGCGAACAGCACGGCGCCGAATACGATCATGAAGCCCGGATGGCCGATCCTGATGAACGCCATCGTCTGCGCGCAGAGCACGCACATGCCAGCGATCGCGAACAGTGCGATCGCCAGTGCGTTACGCAGAACCTTCATGCGAGCGCCTGCCGGAAATACGCGGTCGCCGGGCGCCGGAACAGCAGGTAGACGAACAGCGCGAACAGCAGCACGCCGGGAATCATCGCGACGAACATCGTCGACGGCATGTTGACGAGCGAGAACGCGAAGCCGAACCCGGACGTCGCCAAATACGCGTTGCGCGACCACTCGCGGCCCTTGAGGATCGCGACGCCGATCGCGACGTTCGTCGCTTCGACGATCACGCTGACGCCGAGCGTCGCCCAGACGGGCAGCAGATAGTGCGACATCAGCGCCTGCGCAGCCGGCGCGCGGATCGAGAACGGCGTATAGATGCACGCGATCGCATTGGTCACGATCAGGATCCACGCGAGGATCGTCAGCGAAATCGGTCTTTTCATTTGTTTTCCTGTTGTTATCCGCCGTCATGGTGCCCCCGGGACGGCGCGATCGCGGCCACGGCGGCCGCGATCGCGCCATTGTCGAGGAAGCACGCGTCGAGCGCAACGATGGTGCGGCGCCGGCGCGTCCGGATCGTGACAATCGCCGCATGCGCGGCGCACGGCGCTAACCGGCCGGCGCCTCCTCGTCGCTCCAGTCGATGTCGCCGCACAGCACGCGCTGCGCATCGCCGACGCGCACGGCCACCGACAGCGTCACGCACGGCTGCGCCTCGTTGATCGACAGGTACGGCCGCGTGACCTGCACGCGCCCCGGTTCGGCGATCGCCGAGCGGAAATACGGCCGGCGCAGCCAGTTCGCGCCCTGCGCGTCCGCCAGCGGCGAAAAGCGCGCCTCGGCCAGCGCGCGATCGGCGCGCAGCACGACGTTGCGGCCCGACTGCCGGCCCTGCGCGTCGAGCAGGAAACAGCGCGCGGCCGCGTCGAGCGCGAGGAAGTTCCAGCACACCTCGTCGAGCGGCTCGCCGGCCTCGAGGCGTTCGGCCGCCCGTTCGAACGCACGCAGGTACGGGGCGAGCCGCTGCGTGTCGCGCCGCTCGCGCGCTTCGGTCTGCTGACGAAAGCGCTCGGTCAGCTCGCCGATGCAGCCGGTCGCGGCCGCGCTGTCGGGCAGCCCCGGCGCGGGCCGGCCGAAGTAGTAGCCCTGCACGAAATCGGCCTCGCACGACAGCGCGATCTGCGCTTCGTGCTCGGTCTCGATCCCTTCGACGAGCACCAGCTTGCCGGCCTCGTGCAACAGCGTCACGAGCCCGTGCAGGATCGCGGTAAGCCCCGTCCGGTGCGCCGCGTGCGACAGCATGATCCGGTCGAGCTTCACGATGTCCGGGTTCAGTTGCCAGATCCGCTCGAGGTTCGAGTGGCCCGCGCCGAAATCGTCGAGCGCGATCAGGAAGCCGTGCGTGCGGAATTCGCGCACGGCCTCCGCGAGCCGCTCGATGTCGTCCGCGCGCTGTTCGAGCACTTCGAGCACGACGCGTCGCGGCGGCATGCCGAGCCGCTTCAGGTTCGCGAGCAGCGCGGCCGCCTGGAACGGATCCGTGAGCACGCCCGGGTGGACGTTGAGAAACAGCCACTCGCGCTCCGCGCCGAGCAGCGCGAAGTTCTCCAGATGCAGCGCCTGCGCGAGCCGGTCGAGCTGCAGCAGTTCGCCGCGGCGCGCGGCTTCGCCGAACACGTCGAGCGGCGACACGGCGCGGTCGAGCGCATCGTGCGCGCGCAGCAACGCCTCGTAGCCGACCGCACGCTGGTGCGACAGGCTGAATATCGGCTGGAATACGGTCGTGAGCGTCAGGTCGCGGTGCTGCGTCGCGAGCCGTTCGAAGCCGGAGCTCATCTCCCGCTCGAACCGGTACGGCGACGCGGTGGCCGGACGCTCCTGTTGCACGATCGTCATGCCCTTCTCCTGGTGATGCAGTCGAACGCGGCGTCCGGCGAAACGGACGACGAACGGGACGGCGCGCGCAATGTCATGGTTGGACCCTCGGTTGCCCGGCTCGGGCCGGGCGGCTGCCTACCTTCAAGCAAGCTCCGTGCAAGGTGCGCGGACCCCATGCGCCGCACGGCCGCGCGGGGCCGCCGCACCATCGTGGCGCACCGCCGACGCACCATTTCCGTGCGCACGCACCGGCCGCTCGAGCGCATCCGTCACGTCGGCACGCTACACTCCGTACGACCGTTTCATTCTGCCTATCCGCCGTATCGATGGAAATCGTCTTCACAGTCCTCATCCTGCTGCTGACCGTCGCGCTGTCCGGCGCCGTCACGCGCCTCCTGCCGTTGCAACTGCCGCTGCCGCTGATGCAGATCGCGTTCGGCGCGATGCTCGCGTGGCCGAAGCTGAACCTGCACGTCACGTTCGACCCCGAAATCTTCATGCTGCTGTTCATTCCGCCGCTGCTGTTCGCGGACGGCTGGCGAATTCCCAAGCGCGAGCTTTACCTGCAGCGCCGCGCGATCCTGATGCTCGCGTTCGGGCTCGTGTTCATGACGGTACTCGCAGTCGGCTACTTCGCGCATTGGCTGATTCCCGAGTTGCCGCTGCCGATCGCGTTCGCGCTCGCGGCGGTGCTGTCGCCGACCGACGCGGTCGCGCTGTCCGGCATCGCAGGCAAGGGGCGCATTCCGCCGCAACTGATGCACATCCTCGAAGGCGAGGCGTTGATGAACGACGCGTCGGGCCTCGTCGCGCTGAAGTTCGCGATCGCGGCCGCGCTGACCGGCGTGTTCTCGCTGCGCGCCGCATCGGTCACGTTCGTGATCGTCGCGGCCGGCGGGCTCGCGACGGGTGCGATCGTGTCGTGGGTGTTCAGCGCGCTGTCGACGCGCTTCCTGAATGCCGAGCAGGAAGGCGACCCGGCCCCCGGCATCGTGATGACGCTGCTGGTGCCGTTCGCGGCCTACCTGTTCGCCGAGCACCTCGACCTGTCGGGCGTGCTCGCGGCCGTGTCGGCCGGGATGATGATGAACTACACGAGCTTTTCGCGCAAAAGCACCGTCGCGTCGCGCGTGCGCGCCGAAAGCACGTGGGCGATGATCGAGTTCGTGTTCAACGGCATGGTGTTCATCATGCTCGGGCTGCAGTTGCCGCACATCATCGGCCGCGCACTCGTCGATGCGCACCATACGAGCGACGCGCTGGTCGGCCGCATGATCTTCAACGTGTGCGCGATGATGCTCGCGCTGTACGCGATCCGCTTCCTGTGGGTGTGGCTGCTGCGCTGGTTCGCGAGCCGCCGCGCCGCGCGCCATGGCCTCGCCGGCACGATGGCCGGCGTGCGCACGATCGCGGTGATGACGGTCGGCGGCGTGCGCGGCGCGGTCACGCTCGCCGGTGTGCTGTCGATCCCGGTCGCGCTGTCCGACGGCGTGCCGCTGCCGGGCCGCGACACCGCGGTCTTCATCGCGTCGGCCGTGATCCTGGGCTCGCTGATCGTCGCGGTGATCGGCCTGCCGCTGCTGCTGCGCGGCGTGCGCTCGACGCGCAACCCGCTCGGCGACGAGGAGCGCATTGCACGCTCGGCCGCCGCGCAGGCCGCGATCCGCGCGGTCGATTCGTCGCACGACGCGATCTCGGCCGATCTCGACGAATCGGGCGCGGCACGCTGCGCGGACATCTCCGCACGCGTGATGGACCAGTACCGCCGCCGGCTGGCCGCGCTGGCCGAGGACGGCCCCACGCCGCGCGCGCAAGCGCAGCAGGCCGAAACGATGGAGCTGCAGATGCGGATCGCGGCCGTGCGTGCGGAACGCTCGGCGCTGTATCGGCTGCGCAGCGACAGCAAGATTTCCGACGAGACGCTGACGAAGCTGCTTCGCGAGATCGACCTGTCCGAAACCGCGCTGTCGACGCGCAAGAAAGGCATTCTTTGAGCGACCGGCCCCGGCCTGCGCGCCGCCGCCCGCGGGCATGAAAAAACGGCGACGCATCGGCGTCGCCGTCCTCACCTCCGCTCGCGATCGCGTTACTTCGCGACGACGACCGGGATCCCCTTCAGCATCCCCGCGCCCTTCATCTCGTCGAGCGCGTGCTGCACGGCCGCGCTCGTCGCCGCGTCGATGCCGAGCTGCAATGCGAGCTCGCGTTCCGCGCGCTTCACGCCGGCGAGGTTGCGCACCTTCACGTGGCCGAAGCCGCGCACGCGGGCGTGCAGGTCGGCCAGTTGCACGACCTGCGCCGCATTGCCGGCCGTCATCGCGGCGAACGCACGCGCGAGCGTGGTTTCGTAGTCGTCGGCCAGCGCGCGCTCCATCCGGCGCTCGACCGTGCGGCCGAACGGATCGAGCCACGTGCCGCGCAGGCTACGCACGCGCGCCAGCATGCCGAGCACCGGCCACATCCACTGGCCGAACACGCGCTTCCTCGGCGCGGCGCCGTCGCTGCCGGCCTTCGCGACCGTCGGCGGCGCCAGGTTGAACTTCACGCGGTACGCGTGGCCCGGCACGCCTTCGAACTGCGCTTCGAGCGCCGTGCGGAACGCGTCGTCCGTGTACAGCCGCGCGACTTCGTATTCGTCCTTCACCGCGAGCAGCCGGTAGAACGTCGTCGCGACCGCGCGCGTGAGCGCGTCGTCGCCCTTCGCGCGCGCCGCGTTCACCAGCGCACGGTAACGCTCGACGTAGCGCGCGCCGCCGTATGCGTCGAGGCGCGCTTCGCGATCGGCGATCAGCTCCGCGAGCGTCTCCGGCGCGGCGTGGGCGGCCACCGCATGCCGCGCGTTCCACAACGCGTCGAGGCCCGCCGCGTCGCCGGCCGCCATCCGGCCGATCGAGAACGCGAGCTTGTTCATCGGCACCGCGACGTTGTTCAGCTCGATCGCGCGCATCATCGCGGCGAGCGACACCGGTACGAGGCCGAGCTGCCATGCGAAGCCGAGCATCAGGATGTTCGCGCCGATCGAGTCGCCGAGGAACTTCGCGGCGAGCGCCTGCGCGTCGCAGCTCGACAGGTAGCCGTCGCCGGCAGCGTGGCGCATCTTCTCGAGCAGCGCATCCGCGTGCAGGTTCGCGTCGGGGTTCTGCACGAACGACGCATTCGGGATCCGGTGCGTGTTGACGACGATCCGCGAACGCGCGTGACGCACCGTCTGCAGCGCTTCGGCGCTCGCGCCGACGACCATGTCGCATGCGAGCAGTACGTCGGCCTGCTGCGTGTCGATGCGCACCTGGTTCAGCCACCGGTCGCTCGATGCGATCCGCACGAACGACAGCACCGAGCCGCCCTTCTGCGCGAAGCCCATGAAGTCGAGCACCGAGGCGCTCTTGCCTTCGAGGTGCGCGGCCATGCTGATCAGCGCGCCGACCGTCACGACGCCCGTGCCGCCGACGCCCGTCACGAGCATGTCGAACGGCGCCGCGTCGAGATGCGTCGCCGGCACCGGCAGCGCGTCGACGCGCGCGGCGAGCGCCGCTTCGTCGAATGCGGCGCCGGCCGCCTTCTTCAGCGCCGCGCCTTCGACCGTCACGAAGCTCGGGCAGAAGCCGTTCACGCACGAATAGTCCTTGTTGCACGACGACTGGTCGATGCGGCGCTTGCGGCCGAGCGGCGTTTCGAGCGGCTCGACCGACAGGCAGTTCGACTGCACGCCGCAATCGCCGCAGCCTTCGCACACCGCGTCGTTGATGAACAGGCGCTTGTCCGGGTCGGGGAATTCGCCTTTCTTGCGGCGGCGGCGCTTCTCGGCCGCGCAGGTCTGGTCGTAGATCAGCACGGTGACGCCCGGCGTCTCGCGCAATTCGCGCTGCACCGCGTCGAGTTCGCTGCGGTGATGGAACGTCGTGCCGGCCGGGAACTGCCCGTGATGGCCGTCGTACTTCTCCGGTTCGTCGGACACCACGACGAAGCGCGACACGCCTTCGGCCTCGACCTGCCGCGCGATCTGCGGCACCGAGATGCTGCCGTCGACCGGCTGGCCGCCCGTCATCGCCACCGCGTCGTTGTAGAGGATCTTGTACGTGATGTTCGCTTTCGCGGCGACCGCCTGGCGGATCGCGAGGATGCCCGAGTGAAAGTAGGTGCCGTCGCCGAGGTTCTGGAACACGTGCTTCATGTTGGTGAACATCGCGTGCGCGGCCCAGTCGACGCCCTCGCCGCCCATCTGGATCAGCCCCGTGGTGTCGCGCTCCATCCACGACGCCATGAAGTGGCAGCCGATGCCGGCCTGCGCGATCGAGCCTTCCGGCACCTTCGTCGACGTGTTGTGCGGGCAGCCCGAGCAGAAGTACGGCGTGCGCTTCACCGCATCGGCCTCGTTCGACAGGATCTGCGGCGCGACGAGATCGACGACCCGTTCGCGGCGGTCGAGCGCCGGCTTGTGCCGTGCGAGCCAGTCGGCGAACACCGGCAGGATGCGCGACGGGCGCAGCTCGCCGAGCTCGGAGAGCAGGCACGCGCCGGCCGCGTCATGCTTGCCGAGCACGCGCGGGCGCGCGCCTTCGGTGCGGTTGTACAGGTAGTCCTTGATCTGCTGCTCGACGACCGGCCCCTTCTCCTCGATCACCAGCACTTCGGCGAGCCCGTCGACGAAGGTCTCGACGCGCGTCATCTCGAGCGGATACGACAGGCCGACCTTGTAGATCCGCACGCCGGCCGCGTCGAGATCGGCGACCGTCAGGTCGAGGCGGCGCAGCGCTTCCATCAGGTCGAGGTGCGCCTTGCCGCAGGTGACGATCCCGACGTTCGCGTGCGCGCTCGGCGCGATCCACTTGTCGATGCTGTTGGCGCGCGCGAAATGGCGAACCGCGTCGAGCTTCGCCGCGAGGCGCGCCTCGATCGTGAGGCTCGGCAGGTCGGGCCAGCGGTTGTGCAGGCCGCCTGCGGGCGGCGTGAACCTCTCCGGTGCCGGCCAGCGCGTCTGCAATGCATCGAGGTCGACGGTCGAGCCCGACTCGACCGTTTCCGAGATCGCCTTGAAGCCGACCCACGCGCCCGAGTAGCGCGACAACGCCCAGCCGTACAGGCCGAATTCGAGCATGTCGGCGATGTTCGACGGGTTCACGACCGGCATGTGCCACGCCATCATCGCGAAGTCGCTCTGGTGCGGCATCGACGACGACACGCAGCCATGGTCGTCGCCCGCGACGACCAGCACGCCGCCGTGCGGCGACGAACCGTACGCGTTGCCGTGCTTCAGCGCGTCGCCCGCGCGATCGACACCCGGGCCCTTGCCGTACCACATCGCATACACGCCCTCGACCGTGCGCTCCGGGTCGGCCTCGACCCGCTGCGTGCCGAGCACCGCCGTGCCGCCGAGTTCCTCGTTGATCGCGGGCAGGAAGCGCACGCCGCTCGCGTCGAGCAGTTTCTTCGCCTTCCACAGCTGCTGGTCGACCATGCCGAGCGGCGAGCCGCGGTAGCCGCTGACGAAGCCGGCCGTGTTCAGCCCCTGCTCGACGTCGGCCGCGCGCTGCATCAGCAGCAGGCGAATCAGCGCCTGCGTGCCGGTCAGGAAGATCCGGCCGCGCGTCGCGGTCAGGTTGTCGGTCAGGCGGTAGTCGGACAGGGCAGGCGTGCCGTCGACGGGCAGGCGGGCGGTCATGGGGGGAGTCTCCGGATTGTGCTGTTCTGGGCCGTGCGCGGCGGGGCGTCGGGTGACGCGGGGCGCCGGCAGCGAATGGCTCTATTTTTTCGCGCGCAGCCGAGAATGTTTTTCCTCATCTTGCTCGGAGCGGCATGCGGCGAGAAAAACTGCGCAGCTTTCTGCCGATATTTGAGAGAGTTTTCGCGCGGGCAGCGGGAGCGCGGTGGGTGATGCGTCGGGGGCGGTCGACGCTCGGGCGGAAAAGCCGGCGCAAGTCGCAAGGATCGCCGCCCGACCGGCGATCGGCGCTCGAACCCCGACCGGCAAGGGTTTCGGCGGCATCGGCCGTCATCCTCACCATTGAAATGCACAGCGTTCCGAGTGGCCGGAAGCGACGGATGTCCACAATGCCGCGCCCTTCGGCCCGATCGGGCTCGCACGCTCACCGTTCGATTGCACAGCATTTCGAGTGGCGTCGGAGCCGGGATGTCCACATCCGGAATCGACATGCGGGACGCCCCTGGCAGCGGCGCTCACCGTTGAAATTCACAGCTTGGCGAGTGGGTCGCGGCGATGGATATCCACATCGGAAATCGCGGGGTTTCGTCGGTCCTCTGCTTGCGCTCACTGCTCGAATACACAGCGTCGAGAGTGGGTTTGGAGGGCGAATATCCTCGCCGGAACCCGCATGCCGCGCGATTGCCGGCTCGCACTCACCTTTGAAATACACAGGGGTTTGACTGGCTGCGGTGGCAGTTGTCCACGTCCAGGTCTACGTTGCCTCCTGGCCATCCGGGCACCCTCACCGTTGAAAACCACAGCGCTTCGAGTGATTGACCGGGCCGGATGCCCTCGCCTGAACACGCAGGCCATACGATTGCCGACTCACTCTCACCATTGATATACACAGGGGCTCAACTGGCTGCGGTGGCGGTTGTCCACGTCCGGATCTGCGTTGCCTCCTGGCCATCCGGGCACTCTCACCGTTGAAAACCACAGCGCTTCGAGTGATTGACCGGACCGGATACCCTCGCCTGAACACGCAGGCCATACGATTGCCGACTCACTCTCACCATTGATATACACAGGGGCTCAACTGGCTGCGGTGGCCCTTGTCAACGTGTGGATCTGCGTTGCCTCCTGGCCATCCGGGCACTCTCACCGTTGAAAACCACAGCGCTTCGAGTGATTGACCGGGCCGGATGCCCTCGCCTGAACACGCAGGCCATACGATTGCCGACTCACTCTCACCATTGATATACACAGGGGCTCAACTGGCTGCGGTGGCGGTTGTCCACGTGCGGATCTGCGTTGCCTTCTGGCCATCCGGGCACTCTCACCGTTGAAAACCACAGCGCTTCGAGTGGTGGAGTGGGCCGGATATCCACATGGACGAGCGTTCTCCGATCGATAACCGCCGCGCGCCTCGAAGAACGACGACGACCGGCAGTCCATACTGGAAGCGGCTCATCACGCGATCAGGCACCGATGCTCACCGTCGAGATACACAGTGCCGCGAGTCGTTCCGGCGGACGGATATCCACACGGAAATGCGCGTAGCCGTTGCTCGCAATCTGACTCCTCGGCCTGACAGGAACATCGCTTCGCGTGGCGTCGGCGGTCGAACAGCCGCATCCTGAAGGGCGGCGCGCCGGTCGCGAACTCACGCTCACCATTGAATTGCACAGCGCGCAGAGTCGTTGAAGAAGGCGGACAAGCGCGTCGAAATCCGCGCGTTGCGAACCACGCACCGGCGCTCACCGTTAGAATGCACAGCCGTTCGATTGGGGGCCGGAGCCGGATATCGACGTCGCCCTGCCCGCATGCTTGGGGGCGCACACGCGCGCCATCGGCTAGAATGCGCGTCGCCCTGCACCGCGACAATGGCCCGAAACCCGCGCCGGGGCGGGCGCGCAGCCGGATCGGTCGCGGCGCTCACCATTGAATTTCACAGCATTTCGCTTCGTCCGGACGCGAGTTGTCCACAACCCGCTTCATGTCTCGCGCAGCATCCGGTCATCCTCACCTGTGAAAACCACAGGGCGCCGAGTCGTTTCGACGCGCGGATATCCACAACCGCGGGCGCGACCGGATCTTCATCTGCCGATCGACGGACGCCTTGGCGCACGAAATCCCGGAAAAGCCGAAAAGGCTTGTCCGGAAGGCCTCCGCGGCACACTCACCGTTCAATTGCACAGCGTTTCGAGTGGCTTTGGCGGCGTGTTGTCCACATCCCGCCGACGATGCTTCGTCGCGCCGGCACGCCTGGGCGACGTTATTCCGCGATCGACCGGATGACCTTCGCCGGATTGCCGCCGACCAGCGTATTCGGCGGCACGTCCCGGGTGACGACGGCCGCGGCTGCGACGACCGCGTTTTCGCCGATCGTCACGCCGCCGATGACCGTCGCACCCGCGCCGATCC
Organism: Burkholderia sp. MSMB1078WGS; assembly: GCF_001528895.1. Lineage (NCBI taxonomy): Bacteria > Pseudomonadati > Pseudomonadota > Betaproteobacteria > Burkholderiales > Burkholderiaceae > Burkholderia > Burkholderia sp. MSMB1078WGS. Next base: position 43,516 of record NZ_LPDI01000088.1, read on the forward strand.
ACACGTTCCGCCCGATCACGATCGGCTTCGCGACCACGCAGTCGCGTCGCCGCGACGGCTCGACCGGATGACCGGACGTGATGAGGCTGACGTTCGGGCCGATCATCACGTCGTCGCCGATCTCGAGTCCGCCCAGGTCGTAGAACGTGCAGTTCTGGTTGACGAACACGTTGCGCCCGAGCTTCATGCCCGCGCCGCCCGTCGCATGGAACGGCGGGATCAGCACGAAATCGTCGTCCACCTGCGTGCCGATCAGTTCGCCGAACAATGCGCGCACGTCCGCCGCATCGTCGAACGTCAGGCGGTTGAGCCGCGCGGTGATCGCCATCGCCCGTTTGATCTCGGCCACCATGGCCGCCGATTCGGGTGTCCTGCGCGGAATGATGGTGGTGCAATCGTCGTTTGCCATGCGTGACGGGTCTCCAGTAGGTGCGGGGTTGCGCGATGCGTTGACGATCGCGGACGAACGGCCGATTACGTTGCCGCGTGCGCGGAGGCTGCGGGCGGGCCCGGCACATTGTAGTGATGCGGCTTTTTCGCCGGGGTTTTCTGGGTCTTCTGTAAATAACTAGTTTTTTTATAACTAGTTATTTACAGAACCCCTATCACATAAGGGTTTCATCGCGTCTTCCGCCGGCTTCACCGCATGCAGCCGACCCGCGGGCCCCTGTCCCAACCACCCGGGCTCGGGTACGCTTGAGGCTCCCCCGGCTCGACACCTGCACCCAAACGCGGAGGCGCGATGAAGCTCTACTACTGGCCGAAGACCCGGGCATTCCGGGCGCTGTGGATGCTCGAGGAAATCGGTGTGGTGTACGAACTCGTGCCGGTCGATCTGCGCTCGCACGAACAGGGCAGCGATGCGTTCGTGCAGGTCAACCCGATGGCCAAGCTGCCCGCGCTCGACGACGGCAGCGCCCCGTTCGCCGAATCGGGCGCCGTGCTGCTCTATCTCGCCGATCGCTGCCCGGGCGCCGGGCTCGGCATCGCCCCCGACGATCCGCTGCGCGGCCGTTTCCTCCAGTGGATGTTCTTCACGCCGACCTGCCTCGAACCGGCGATGGCCGAGAAATTCACCGGCGCGTCGGGCAATCCGGTTGCGTTCGGCTGGGGCAACATCACCCGCGTGCAGCGCGCCCTCGCACAAGCGCTCGCCCACAGTCGCTGGCTCGTCGGCGAGCGCTTCACCGCGGCCGACCTGCTGCTCGCCAGCACGCTGAAGATCGCGTTCGACGCGCATCTGTTGCCGCACGAAGGCGTGCTCGGCGACTACGTCGCGCGCGCCGAGGACCGCGACGCGTTCCGCCGCGCGGTCGAGATCGAACGGCGCGAAGCGGCGCGTCTGCTGCACGGGTGAGGCGCAACGGGGGCGGCCCCCGTCGCCCTCGATCACGTCTGCGCGGCCGGCCCCGGCGCCGACGCGTCCGCGTCGATCACCACGCCCGGCGAACCGCGCTCGTCGGTATCGACGTCGATCGGCACGACGTCGTGAAAATGCGTGTAATCGATGTGCGTGATGCCGTCCTCGTCGTGCATCAGGTCGACATAGCGGTGGCGCCAGCGGATCTCGCCATGCGCCCATGCATGACGCGCCTGCATGACCTGCGCGGTGGTCTCGTCCGAGCCCTCGATCGTGATCAGCAATTGCGCGTCGCGCGCGGCGAGCGATTCGGGCGTCTCGCCGAACAGCACGCTCGACTCGTCGATCACGTGCATCAGGTTCCAGCCGAGCAGGAAGATCGGATGCTCGTTGCGCACGAGCGGCAGGTCGTGAATCTTGCGCAGCGAATAGCCCTCGTGCGTGCCTTCGACGCGCATCAGCCGCAGTTTCGCCTGCGCCTCGGCAATCACGTTCTGGCGGGCATTCGCTGCGCGCACCATCAGCGTCATCCGGCCGTTCAGCGGCCGCACGATCGCGTAGCGCGCGAACAGGATCTTCGCCTGCGGCCGCGAAAACCGCGCGAACACGAGCCCCGTGGCCAACGCGATGCCCGACATCCCGACGAAGATCTCGAACGTCGCGACGAGGTGCGCATAAACCGTCTGCGGATGCATGTCGCCGTAGCCGACGGTCGCGAGCGTCTCGACGCTGAAGAAGAACGCGCCGCCGAAGCCGGCCGGCGACTGGTTCGCGATCGGCGCATGGCCCAGCAGGTAGAGCGTCGCGAAACCGCCGTTGAGCAGCAGGAACAGCACCGCGAGCGACAGGAAGAACACGGGCCAGCTCACCGTCAGCGCGCGGTGATAGAAATCGCGCCAGCCGAGCGGCGGCATCCCGTACGCGATCACCGGGCGGGTGCCCGACCAGATCTTGCGGCCACGGCCGCGGGAGGCTGGGGAGGACGAATCGACGTTCATCGCGCGGCGCCGGTTGCAGGGAGGCGATGAGCGTAGCACGCGCGGCAGCGGCGGGGAATGCGGGGCGGTTCGGAACGGCAAACCGCCGCGCAGCCGCAAAAAAAGCCGGCCGCGCGAGCGGCCGGCTGCATCGTCATGCGGGCTCGCGCGTGGCGCCCGCCGTAATCACTTCCGGTCGACGATCACCTGGTCGAACGTGCCGCCGTCGGCGAAATGGGTCTTCTGCGCGTTCGCCCAGTTGCCGAAGACCTGCTCGACGCTGAATGTCTTCAGCGGCTTGAACTCGGCCGCATGCTTCTTCAGCACGGCCGCGTCGCGCGGGCGCAGATGGTGCTGCGCGATGATCTCCTGCGCTTGCGGCGTGTACAGGTAGTCGAGATACGCCTGCGCGACCTTGCGCGTGCCTTTCTTGTCGACCACCTTGTCGACGACGGCGACGGGCGGCTCCGCGAGGATGCTCGCCGACGGATACACCGCGTCGAACTGCGCGCCCGACGCGCCCGTGTCCATCAGCGCGACCTCGTTCTCGAACGTGACGAGCACGTCGCCGATGCCGCGCTGCGTGAACGTCGTCGTCGCGCCGCGACCGCCCGAATCGAGCACCGGCACGTTGCGGAAGATCGCCTTCTCGAAGTCGAGCGCCTGCTGGTCGGTCGCGCCCTTCTGCTTCTGGAAGCCCCATGCGGCGAGATACGCATAGCGGCCGTTGCCCGACGTCTTCGGGTTCGCGATGATCACCTGGACGCCCGGCTTCGCGAGATCGCTCCAGTCCTTGATCGCCTTCGGGTTGCCCTTGCGCACGAGGAACACCATCGTCGTCGAATACGGCGAGCTGTTGTCCGGGAAGCGCGCGCGCCAGTCCTTCGGCAGCAGTTGGCCGCGCTCGGCGAGCAGGTCGATGTCGTTCGGCTGGTTCATCGTCACGACGTCGGCCTGCAGCCCCTGCAGCACCGACAGCGCCTGCGCGCTCGACGCGCCGTGCGACTGCTTGATCGTGACCGTCTCGCCGGTCTTCTGCTTGTAGGCGGCGGCAAAGCTCGCGTTGATGTCCTTGTACAGCTCGCGCGTCACGTCGTACGACACGTTCAGGATCGACGTGTCCGCATGCGCGGCCGCCGCCGCCACGACCAGCGCCGCCGCCGCGCCCGTGTGCAGCCAGCGGCCGATCCCCTTGATGCTTGCCATCGTGATATGCCCCGTTTCCAGTGGTGGTGAATGTGCGTGACCGCACGCGTACGCGCCGTCATCGAAACGTAAGCGGGCATTCTAGCGGCCGGGCGCAGCGCGCCTTCCAATCAGTCGTGGAAAGCAAATCTCGAATCCTGCTAAACGACGGCCGGGGCTCGCGCACCCTGCCGCCGCGGTGTTAAGATCGCCGCTCAGCCCACTCACGGTTCATCCATGTCCGCTACCCTGCGCTCGCCCTCGATCCTCGCCGCCGTCGCGGCAGGCGCGCGCGCGGCCGGGCTGAAACTGAAAAAACGACTCCTCGACTGACGGGGACGTCGCGTCCCGTCAGGCGAATGCCGGACGGGATGCCCGCAGGTCGTTTCATTCTCCTTGCACGCACGCCTCGCTCCGGCCCCGCCGGCGGAACGGTTCCTTCCCACTCCGTTTCCACCATGAGGCTTTGCATGAACACACGTTTCGAAGGTATCTGGCTGCCGATCGTCACGCCGTTCCACCACGGCGAGGTCGATCACGCGGCACTCGCGCGGCTCGCGCGCCGTTATGCGGCCGCCGGCATCGCAGGCTTCGTCGCGGGCGCGACGACCGGCGAAGGCGTGCTGCTCGACGCGCGCGAACAAGACGCGGTATTCGCGACGCTGCGCGACGCGGCGCCCGCGCTGCCGATCGTCGTCGGGCTGACCGCGAGCGCGACGCATTTCGCGAGCTCCCGCGCGCGGGAGCTCGCGGCGCTGCGCCCCGACGGGCTGCTCGTCACGCCGCCCGTCTACGTGCGGCCGACGCAGGACGGCATCCGCCGCCATGTCGAGGCGATCGTCGACGCGGCCGACCTGCCCGTGCTCGTCTACAACATCCCGTACCGCACCGGGGTGAACGTCGAACTGGACACGCTGCAGGCGCTCGCGCGCGATCCGCGCGTCGCGGGCATCAAGGAATGCGGCGGCACGCTCGACCGGATGAGCCGGCTCGTGCACGACACGCCGCTCGCGATCCTGTCCGGCGACGACAACCAGAACTTCGCGGCGATGTGCGCGGGCGCGCACGGCGCGATCGCGAGCAGCGCGCACGTGCTGCCCGAATGGCATGTGCGGATTCATGCGTGGCTGCGCGACGGGCGGCTCGCCGACGCGCGGCGCCTGTCGGTTGCGCTGCAGCCGCTCGTCGCGGCGCTGTTCGCGGAACCGAATCCGGCGCCGGTGAAGGCCGTGCTCGCCGCGCAAGGGTGGTGCGAGGACGGGTTGAGGCTGCCGTTCGTGCCGGCGAGCGACGGGTTGCGGGAGAGGCTGGGCAGGCTCCGTGCGGAACTCGAGGAAATCGGACCGCACGCTGCGGCTGTATGAACGGCCCGTCATGCACCGGGGGCCGGCGACCGCCGGCTTCCCGCCTGCCAGATTGTTTCAGACTGTCAGAACCACAGACATGCCGTACCGGGCGAGATGCCCATCGGCAGTGACGAGCTGCAGGGGTTCATGCTGGGCCTGCGCAACGAGCAGCCGATCGAACGGGTCGCGATGATGGCTCGGCAAGCTGCGTACGGCTGCCCCGTGTACGGCCCGGACCGGCAGTACGCGGAACCCGCTCGCCCGAAGCACGCGAACTAGCCGATCCACGTCGACATCGAGCTTCCCCAAGCCGGCCTTGATCGCGGCTTCCCAGATACTCGCGCTGCTGACGAACCGCTCGTCGGCATCCGCGATCACCCTGCGTGCTCGGGCGCTGAGCTTCGGGTCATCGGTCACGCTCCACAAGAAGATGTGCGTATCGAGCAGCAACCGCATCAGCGCCCTTCAAAAGCAGCCAGCAAGTCGTCGGGCAGCGGTGCGTCGAAGTCTTCCGCAATCCGAACCTGACCTTGCAGGAGACCGAACCGAACGGGCCGTTTGACGAATACGGACCGATCCCCGGATGCTGGCGGGTTCGAGATCGCGGTTTCCTCGCCGGAAATCGGAACGTCGACTTGTTGCGATGGATTGGCCGTGGTGCCGGGGATATTTGCGCGTTGCATGATGACCTCCGCTTTGGATGCCACCACTGTAGTCAAGTCCGTCCGAACGATCCATTCAGCCGGATGGGGGATGCCTGCCGGATCTCGGCGGCTCGTCACGCCGCGAGCGCTACGCCGCCCTCCTCCGTCGCCCCCCGCACCGCCTGCGTCACGATCCGCGCGAGCCGGTCGACCGTCGGGGTCGCCGACGACGTGCGCCGCAGCAGGATCAGCGGCAAGCTCGGCAGCGCCGGCAACCCGCACGACGCGGCATCGAGCACGCGCACCGACGCCGGCAGCCCGTAATGCGAGCGCACCGTCAGCCCGAGCCCCGCCGCCGCGGCCGCCCATAGCCCGGCCAGGCTCGGCGTCGTGAACGCGACGCGCCACGGCACGCCGGCACGATCGAGCGCATCGGTCGCCGCGCCGAAGAAGCGGCACGGCCGGTCGAACACGACGAGCGGCAACGGCTCGCCCGTCGCCCGCACGGCGCGGCCGCCGGGCTCGCCGGCGCCGCCCGCCCCACCCGCGCCCCCATCGCCATTCGGCACACCGAAACCACCGCCCGCCGCCGCGCCGATCCATTGCATCGGCACCTGCGCGATCGCTTCGCTGTCGATTCCCGCCCGCGACACGAGCGCCGCCGACGCCGGATCGCCCCACACGAGCGCCAGATCGAGCTGGTTCGCATCGAGCCGGTCGAGCAGATCGGCGTTGCGCGCCACGCGCGCCTCGATCTTCACCTTCGGATGCGCACGCGCGAACCGCCCGAGCACGTCCGGCAGGATCGCCTCGCCGAAATCCTCCTGCAGCCCGACCCGTACCCAGCCGTCGAGATTCACGCCGCGCACGGCCGCGGCCGCCTCGTCGTTCAGCTCGATCATCCGCCGCGCGTAGCGCAGCATCGCGTCGCCGGCATCGGTCAGCGCGAGCCCGCGCCCGGCTTTCACGAACAGCGGCGTGCCGGCCTGCTCCTCGAGCTTGCGGATCTGCGCGCTCACCGCCGACGACGAGCGCGCGACGCGATCCGCCGCCTTCGCGAAACTGCCGAGATCCACGCCCGCTACGAGGCTTCGCAGCGCCGCGACGTCGAAGTTGGGCCGCGCCAGCGCGGCATCGGCCGCCGCGAGCGGCTCGCCGCCGTCGCGCGGAATGTCTTGTCCGGGCATCTCAATCATCCTGTTTTATCGAACGATTCATCAAAAACTTTCCGATTTTCAGGATGAATGTAGGCGGCCAAACTGTGCACGTCAACCTCGAACCGGGCCTGCCGTCATGGATACCTCGTGCATCGCTTCTCCTTCTTCGCCTGCCCGCGACGTGCGCGGGCCGGCCCATCGCTGGCGCGTGCTGGCCGCCGGCGTCGCCGCCAACATGAGCTTTTCGGCCGCCGCGGCCGGCATTCCGACCACGGCCGTGTGGATGCGCGCCGCCTACCATCTCGACAACGGCGCCCTCGGCCTCGTGCTCGGTGCGCTCGGCTTCGGCGTCGCGCTGTCCGAGCTGCCGTGGGGAATCGCCGCCGACCGCTTCGGCGACCGCCGCGTGCTGCTGGCCGGGCTCGTCGCGACGGCCGCGATGCTCGCGCTGATGGTGTGCACGATCGTCCCGACCGCGCAAGCGGCGCCGCCGCTGATGCGCGTCGTCGCGGCCATGGGCTGCGTCGGCCTGCTCGGCGGCAGCGTGAACGGTTCGAGCGGGCGCGCGGTGATGCGCTGGTTCGGCGAGCGGGAGCGCGGGCTCGCGATGAGCATCCGCCAGACGGCCGTGCCCCTCGGCGGCGGCCTCGGCGCGGCGCTGCTGCCGTCGCTTGCATCGCACGCCGGCTTCGCCGCGGTGTTCGGCGCGCTGATGCTGCTGTGCGCGGGATCGGCCGCGCTCACGTGGCGCTGGCTGCACGAGCCGCCCGCCGAGCCGGCCGCGGCGTACCTCGCCACGCATCGCGCCGCCCGACGGCCGCAGGTTGCCGGCCACGCGCGCAACCCGCTCGCGAGCGGCCCCGTGTGGCGCATCGTGCTCGGCATCGGCCTGCTGTGCGCGCCGCAATTTGCGGTGCTCACGTTCGCGACGGTGTTCCTGCACGACTTCGGCCGGCTCGGCCTTGCCGGCATCAGCACGGCGATGGTCGCGCTGCAGCTTGGCGCGATGGCGATGCGCGTCTGGAGCGGCCGCCATACCGACCGGCACGGCAATCGGCGCGCGTACCTGCGCGGTTCCGTGCTCGTCGCGGCCGGGTCGTTCGCGCTGCTCGCGGCGGCGACGGCCGGCAGCCCGCATGTGCCGCTCGCCGCGATCGTCGCGATTCTCGTGTTCGCCGGCATCTGCGTGTCGGCATGGCACGGCGTCGCGTACACGGAGCTGGCGACGCTCGCGGGCGCGAACCATGCGGGCACCGCGCTCGGGATGGCGAACACGGTCGTCTATCTCGGGCTGTTCGCGACGCCGCTCGCGATTCCGCCGCTGCTCGCCGCGAGTTCGTGGAGCATGGTGTGGCTCGCGGCGGCGTTGATCGCGGGCGCGACCTATCCGCTGTTTGCGCGATGACGGGCGCGCGCGGCGCCCGACCGGGCGGAGCGCGGGCCGCCGTCGCACGGCGCGGTCAGAACTTGTACACGGCCGACAGCATCGCCGAACGGCCGTCGCCGAGCTCGACCGCCGACGACCGCGATTCGCTGCCCGACACCTGCCGCACGCGTTCGACGTAAGCACGATCGAACAGATTGTCGACGTTCAGCTGGAGGCGCAGCCGGCGGCTCACGTCGTAACTCGCCATCAGGTTGTGCACCCAGTACGCGCCGAGCTTGCCGTCGCCCTGCGACGTCACGTTGCGCCGGCCGACGAAGTGCGAGCCGTAGCCGAGCGTCCAGCCCGCCGGCAGCCGATAGGTCGTCCATACGTTGAACGCGTGCCGCGGCGTGTTGCCGAGCGCCTGCCCGTCGCGCCGCGGCGACGACGGCGAGCTGAGCGTCACGCTCGCCAGGTACGTGTAGTTCGCGAACACGTCCCAGCGCGGCGTCACCTTGCCGGCGGCGCCGAGCTCGACGCCGCGCACGCGCTGCCGGCCCGCGAGCGCATAGCTGCCGTCGGCCATTCGTTCGCGCGCGTTCTTCTTTTCGGTCTGGAACAACGCGCCGTTCAGCGCGATGCCCGCGAGCCCTTCCCATTTCGCGCCGAGTTCGACGCTCTCGTTTTTCTCGGGCGCGAGCGCGCCGGTCGCCGCGCTCACGCCGGAGCCGGTGGTCACGAGGAATTCGGCGGACGGGTTGAACGACGTGCCGTACGCGAAATACGCACGACCGTTGTCGGTCGGCTTGAACACGAGCCCCGCGCGCGTGCTCAGATGCCGATCGGCGGTATCCGCGCGCTCGGTGGGCTTGCCGGCCGCGGTGCCTTCCGACCAGCCATCGATCCAGTCGTGCCGCAGCCCGACGTCGATGTCCCAATAGCGGCCGACCGAGATCGTGTCGAACGCGTACAGCGCCTTCACGACCAGCGCGGTGTCGTTGCGCGCACTGTCCTGGCGCCGCGCCGGGCCACGCCACACGCCGGGCGGCGCGGCGAGCGCGAAGCCGTCGGCCGGGTAGAAGCGGTTGAGTCCGTACGAATAGGTCGTGCGGCCGTACGTCTCGCGCGAGATCTCGAAGCCCGTGACCAGCGTATGCCCGATGCCGAACGTCGAAAACGCGCTGGTGACGTTCGTCTGGTTCGCCCACATCGCAGTCGACGCATCGCGGCCATAGCCTTGCGGCCCGGCCGGCTTGTAGCGCCCCGGCGGCAGGCCCTGCAGGTTCACGTGCGACGCCGAAATCACCGTGTCGCGATTCAGGTGCGCATAGCGGCTCAGGTTCTGCACCTTCAGGCCGGACGACACGTCGTGTTCGGCCTTCACGGTGAACGTATCCGACGTGATGCGTTCGCGGTCGAGATTGCGCCAGCCGAAATAGCGCTCGCGCGACACGCCGGCCAGCACCTGGCCGTCGTGCGCAGGCAGCCCGTAGTCGGGCAGGTTGTTGTCGTACTGGTGGAAATAGCCGAGCGTGACGCGCGTCGGCGTGCCGAGACCGAACGCGAGCGACGGCGCGATGCCCCAGCGCCGCTTGCGGATGTCGTCGCGGCCGGGCACGTCGTTGACGTGCGCCATCGCATTCAGGCGGAACGCCGCGCGGCCGTCGGCGCCGGGCAGCGGCCGGTTCGCATCGAGCGTCACGCGGCGGTAGTCCGACGTGCCGAGCATCGTGCCGGCCTCGGTGAACGTGCCGGCCTTCGGTGTCTTGCTGACCAGATTCACCGAGCCGCCCGTCGTGCCGGCGCCGCCGAATACCGAATTCGGCCCCTTGATCACCTCGACCGCCTCGACGTTGAACAGGTCGCTGCGATTGTTCTGTGCGCTGTCGCGCAGCCCGTCGAGCTGCATGTTCGCGTTCGCGCCGAAACCGCGGATATTGAACATGTCGCCCGACCCGCCGCCGCCCTCGCCCGCATTGAACGTGATGCCCGCGACGTTCGACAGCGCTTCGCGCAAGCTCAGCGCCTGCTGTTCGTCGAGCACCGCGCGCGGCACCACGGTAATCGTCTGCGGCACGTCGAGCAGCGGCGTCGCATACTTGGCGGAACCCGATCGGTCGACGCGCGAACCGGCGTCGCGCGCGCCGTGCACGACGATCGGGTCCAGTTGCGGCGCGTGGCGCGGCTCGCCTTCCTCCGCGCATGCCGGCGCGGCCGCACAGGTCATCATCGCGAACGCGACGGATGCGGTCGCGCGCCGCGGCGGCGTCGCGCTCGACTGGATGCAACGGCTCATGTTCACTCCACTTTATTGATAATAATGATTCTCATTCAATAGAATTGGATGCGACATGGCAATTGGACACGTCCGAACTTCGTCATCCGAACGAACTGCCGAACGAAACGGCCGGGCCACCGGTCGGCCGCGCACCGCCGAGTCAAATCGCCTCGCGCGCCAGCGCACGCCGCGCGGCCGGCCGTTCGGCCTCGCGCTGCGCATGGGCGGTCCATGCGGGATGCCGCGTCATGTCGAGCCCGATCGCGATGCCCCAGCGATACAGCACGAGCAGGAACGGATCGACGATCGAATGGCCGCCTGGCTCGGCCCACGTGCGCCCGTCGGCCAGCGCCGCTTCGATCGATACGTTCGCCGCGTCGATCGTGCTGCGCCCGTGCGCGCTGACCGCGCCGTGCAGCGCCGGATCGCCGATGAAACGCCCCGGCCGCCACAACGCGCCGTACCCGACGCCGTGCACCCAGCCGACCAGCCACGCGAGCCATTCGTGGCACCGCGCTTCGCGCAGCGGATCGTCGAGCGGCAGCAGGCATGCGTTCGGATGCGCACGCGCCAGATACGTGAGGATCGCCGGCGTTTCGGTCAGCACGCGCGGCTCGCCCGGAATCGCGAGCACGGGTACGCGCGCCTTCGGATTGATCGCGAGATAGTCCGCGGTCAGGTTCTGCTGCTCGCGGACCGACACGATCTCGACGTCGAACGGCGCGCCGGTTTCTTCCAGCGCGATGTGGGCGGCGAGCGAGCAGGCGCCCGGCGAAAGATAAAGACGATATGCGTTCATGGTGGCGTTGCCCGTCGGGCCTGTGGAAGACGCAACGAGTGTAGGAACGCGCGGGCCGCCGCCGCAAACGATGAATTGTCGTGCTCGGGCATTAGTGATACTAATGCGCGATGCGACGCATCCACCTCCCTCCGCTACAGACGCTGCGCGCGTTCGAAGCCGCCGTGCGGCTGCAGAGCTTCACGCGCGCGGCCGACGAACTCGCGCTCACGCAGGGCGCGGTCAGCCAGCACATCCGCACGCTCGAAGCGCAGCTCGGCTATCCGCTTTTCACGCGTGAGCGCAACGGCGCGACGCCGACGCACGCCGCGCATGCCCTCGCGCTGCAGGTGCGCCAGGGCCTGAGCGTGCTCGAACGCGCGTTCGAGCCGACGCTGGCGGTGCGCCGCCGCCCGCGCACCTGCGACGTGACGCTGAACGTGAGCGTGCTGCCGAGCGTCGCCGAGCGCTGGCTCGCGCCGCGCCTGCCGCGCTTCGCGGCCGCGCATCCGCACATCTCGATCTCGCTGCATCCGGACGTGGCGCTCGCGCCGCTGCGCAAGCGCGACCGCATCGACGTCGCGCTGCGCTACGGGCCCGGCACGTGGCCCGGCGTCGTCGCCGAGAAGCTGATGAACGAGACGATCTTTCCGGTCGCGAGCCCGGCGTACCGCAATCGCGACGGCGTCGTGCCGCGCACGCCGGCCGACCTCGTGCGCGCGACGCTGCTGCGCCATCCCGCGCAGCCGTGGGAACCGTGGTTCCAGGCCGCGCGGCTCGACCTCACCGAATCCGCGCGCGCGCCGCGCTTCACCGATGCGAACGCGCTGATCGATGCGGCGCGGCAAGGCCGCGGCGTCGCACTCGCGCGGCGCTCGCTGATCGAGCCCGAACTCGCGGACGGCACGCTCGTGCGCGTGTCGACGGTGCGCATCACCGACGTGTACGCGCACTACGTCGTGTGGCGCCCCGGCCATCCTCGCGAAGCGGCGATCCGCACCTGGCTCGACTGGCTGCGCAGCGAAGTGCGGCGCAGGACGCCGCGGCGCTGACGCCGCCTGCCGGCACGCTCATGCGCGCGTCAGCGGCACGACCTTGTCGAGCGTGATCGGCAGATCCCGCACCCGCACGCCGGTCGCGTGATAGACCGCGTTGGCGATCGCGGCCGGCACGCCGGTGATGCCGATTTCGCCGATGCCGCGAATGCCGAGCGGATTGAAGTGCGTGTCGCTTTCGTCGACGAAACTCACGTCGAGCTCGCCGATGTCCGCGTTCACGGGGACGTGATATTCGGCGAGATTCGCGTTCGTGAAGCGGCCGTGCCGCACGTCGAGATGCGAGCCCTCCTCGAGCGCGGTGCCGAACCCCCACACCATTCCGCCGATCAACTGGCTGCGCGCCGTCTTCGCGTTGAGCACGCTGCCGACGCTGTAGACGCCGACGATGCGCGGTACGCGAAGCGTGCCGAGCGCGGCATCGACGTGCACTTCGGCAAACACCGCGCCGAACGAATGGGACGCATAGCGCGACTTCTCGTCGCCCGGCTTCGTCGTCGCCTGAGCGTCGATCGGCCGGCCGCCGGCGCGCGCGATCACCGCCACCGCCGGATCGCGCCGCGCCGGGTCGCCGCGCTGCACGACCCAGCCGTCGTCGACCGTCACGTCGTCGGCCGCGGCGCCGTGCAGCGGCGACCCGGGATCGGCGATCGCCAGCGCAATCAGCTTGGCGCGCGCCAGCAACGCGGCCTCGCGCACGGCCGGCGCCACGCTCGCCGCCGACTGCGAGCCGCCCGACACCGGCGCGCGCGGCAGGCTGGAATCGCCGAGCACGAAGCGCACGCTCTGCGGCGCGAAGCCGAGCGCGTCGGCCGCGACCTGCGTCATCACCGTGTAGGTGCCGGTGCCGATGTCCTGCGTGCCCGACGCGACTTCGGCCGTGCCGTCCGGCAAGATGCGCGCGCTCGCCGACGCCTCGCTGCGGTTGGCCGGATACGTGGCGGCCGCCATCCCGAGGCCGATCAGCGTGTGGCCGTCTCGCATCGTGCGCGGCGCGCCGGTGCGGCGCGACCAGCCGAAGCGCCGCGCGCCGACCTCGTAGCACTCGCGCAGCTTGTTGCTCGACCACGGCTTGCCGTCCTGCGGATCGACCTGCGCGTAATTCGCGAGCCGCAGCGCGACCGGGTCCATGCCGAGCCGCCACGCGAGCTCGTCCATCGCCGATTCCAGCGCGAACGAGCCGGACGCCTCGCCGGGCGCGCGCATGAACGTCGGCGTGCCGACGTTCAGCGACACGATCCGGTGCGTGGTCGCCTGGTTCGGCACCGCGTACATGATCCGCGCAGGCATCCCGCACATTTCCGTCCAGTCCTCGAACGTCGACGTCGTGACGATCGAGTCGTGACGCATCGCCGTCAACGTTCCGTCCCGGCGTGCGGCCAGCACGACGCGCTGCTCGGTGAACGGCCGACCGCCGACCGGGCCGAACATCTGCGGCCGCGTCAGCGCAAGGCGAACCGGGCGCCCCACCTGCTTCGCGGCCATCGCGCACAACGACACGTGCGACCACGACGAACCCTTGCAGCCGAAGCCGCCGCCGAGGAACGGCGAAATCACGCGCACCTGTTCCGGCGCAATGCCGAACACGGCGGCCACCGCCGTGCTCGCGCCCGACACGCCCTGCGTCGCATCGTGCAGCGTGAGCGTCGGGCCGTCCCAGTGCGCCATCGTCGCGTGCGGCTCGATCGGGTTGTGGTGCTGCATCGGCGTCGTATAGGTTGCGTCGATGCGCACCGCGCCTTCGCGCAGGCCGGCATCGACGTCGCCGCGCTGCGTGTCCATCGGGCGCCCCTGCTGCTTCGGCGGCACGCGTGCGCCGCGCTTCGCATGCGCGAAATCGAGCGCGGCATCGGTCGCGCGATAGCGCACCCGCACGGCATTCGCGGCGTCGGTCGCCTGCTCGAGCGTTTCGGCGACGACGACCGCCACGGGTTCGTTGCTGTAGCGCACCGTGTCGTCCTGCAGCAACGTGAGCCGGCGCCCGGCGGGCGGCGACAGCGGCGGCCGGCCGCCGTTGGGCAGCCGCATCGCGTTCTCGTGCGTCATCACGAGCAGCACGCCAGGCATCGCACGGGCGCGGGCCGTGTCGATCGACTCGATCCGCCCGGATGCGATCGTGCTCGTGACGAGCACCGCGTGCGCGAGCCGCGCATCGGGGAATTCGGCCGCGTAATGCGCGCCGCCCGTCACCTTGAGCACGCCGTCGACACGGTCGAGCGGCTGTCCGGTCAGCGTGTTCATGCCGCACCTCCCGTCGTTCCGGCCGCGGTGCTCACCGCGCGCACGATCGCGCGCTGCGCGAGCGCGACCTTGAAGCCGTTGCCGTCGAGCGGCCGTGCGTCGCGCAGGGCGAGCGCGGCCGCTTCATTCAGCGCGGCATCGGTCAACGCATGGCCGGCGAGACGCTGCTCCGCTTGCGTCGCACGCAGCGGCTTGTGCGCGACGCCGCCGAGCGCGATCCGCGCATCGGCGACGCGCGGGCCGTCCATCCGCAGGGCCGCCGCGACCGACACCAGCGCGAACGCGTAGCTCGCGCGGTCGCGCACCTTCAGATAGTGCGCATGGTCGGCAAAGCGCGGCGGCGGCAAGTCCACCGCGGTGATCAGCTCGCCCGGTTCGAGCGTCGTGTCGAGATCGGGACGATCGCCCGGCAACCGGTGAAACGACGCGAACGGAATCTGCCGTTCGCCACGCGGGCCGCTCACCTGCACGACGGCGTCGAGCGCGGCGAGCGCGACGCTCATGTCCGACGGGTTCACCGCCACGCACTGCGGGCTCGCGCCGAGGATCGCGTGCATTCGGTTATGGCCGCCAATCGCCGCGCAGCCGCTGCCCGGCTCGCGTTTGTTGCACTGCGCGAACGCGGGATCGTAGAAATACGGGCAGCGCGTGCGCTGCATCAGGTTGCCGCCGACGGTCGCCATGTTGCGCAATTGCGCGGACGCGCCGGCGAGCAGCGCCTGCGACAGCAGCGGATAGTCGGCGCGGATGCGCGGATGATCGGCCGCATCGCTGTTGCGCACGAGCGCACCGATGCGCACCCCACCGCCGGGCAGCGCATCGACCGTGTCGAGGCCCGCGATGCGCGTAATGTCGATGAGCGCGACGGGCCGCGCGACGCCGCCCTTCATCAGGTCCAGCAGGTTCGTGCCGCCGCCGATGAACGTCGCGCCGGGCCGTTGCGCCGCGCGCACGGCGCCGGAGACGTCGGTCGCGCGTTCGTAGGAGATCGCTTCCATTGCGCTGCCCTCCGCCGGCTAGCCGTGCGCCGCATGCGCGGCGCGCACGGCGGCGACGATGTTCGGGTACGCGCCGCAGCGGCACAGGTTGCCGCTCATGCGCTCGCGGATCTCGTCGTCCGACAGGCGCGCGGGTGGGCGCCGCACGTCGTCGGTGGCGGCGCTGCCGGCGCCCGCCGCGAACTCGTCGAGCAGCGCGGTCGCCGAGCAGAGCTGGCCGGACGTGCAGTAGCCGCACTGGAACGCATCGTATTCGACGAACGCGCGCTGCACCGGGCTCAGCACGCCGTCGCGCGCCAGCCCTTCGACGGTCGTGATCCGCTCGCCTTCGTGCATCACCGCGAGCGTCAGGCATGCGTTGATCCGCCGCCCGTCGACGAGCACTGTGCACGCACCGCACTGCCCGCGATCGCAGCCCTTTTTCGTGCCCGTGAGCCCGGCGTATTCGCGCAGTGCGTCGAGCAGCGTGACGCGCGGTTCGAGCTGCAGCGTGTACGCCCGCCCGTTGATGTCGAGATGTACGGGCTGCGCGGGCACCGTATCGCGGCGGGGCGCAGCTGGTGCGGATGCCGCGCGCGGCGGCTGCGAGTGAACGTGCGAGGCGGCGCCGACGGTCGCTGCCGCCGCCGCGGATTGCAGGAAGCGCCGTCGTGCGGCGCTGGAAGGCGTATCGTGCGGCAACGGGGGCACCGCCGAATGACCGGGCCCGAGCGGCGACGGGGCCGCATCGCGCGCCGGTTCGGCAGGCGGAGAATCGGATCGATCGCTGGACATGGCTTCTGCTCGCTCCATGGTTGACGGACGCAGACGTGCCGCCCGTGCCCGGATGGCAGCGCGGTCGGCATGCGCATCGGCAAAGAGCAATTCCGGTGCCGCGAACCCGCGGAGCGCCGCGCCGATGCACGGCGCCGGCGCCGGTCCGCGGCGCGCACGCACGACGGCCGCGCCGTGTCGCGGATGAGCGCGCTTTCATGACGCCATGCTGGCGCGCGGCTGGCCGTTCGCTGACGAAGCGGCAATAACGCCCGGTTTTTTGGGCGTGAGCGGCCGCACGTCGCTCGCAAGTTGCCGGGAGCATGCGCGATGCCATGCATGACGCCCGCGTCGCCGTGGCCGGGTCGCGGCAACGCGCACCGTGTAAATGCGCGCAGCATCCGCCGCTGCTGGAAAATTCCGCCACGCGTGCCGGCGGATCGCAGCGAAGGCATTCGGTCAGCCTGACGAAAACATCTCGCGTTCGCGCCCGACCGCAAACGATTCACCGAAACGTCGCATCGCGGCGGCATACTCGGAAACGTTTCCCGATCAGTCTGCCAGGAGAGAAGTCATGCGTCGCGTTTCCGTCGCCGTCGTTCTGTGTGCCGCCGTTTTCGTCGCCGCGTGCAGCGACGACGCAGCGCACAACGCCAACGCGACCGACGCCGCGCCGCCGGCCGGTGCATCGAGCGGCGCTGCCAGCGCGTTCAACAGCGACGCGCCCGCGAACGCCGCCGCATCCGACGCCGCGCCGCTCGCGCCGCCCGTCGTGCACTATCCGCCCGATGACGACGACGATGCGAAGTCCGCCACGAACGCGGCCGCGTCGGGCGCCGCCGCGTCGTCGCCGGGCTGATCCCGCCATCGCGCGATATGAGTCGGTACCGCTCGGGGAGAGCCGCTGGCCCGCGCGGCGAGCCGCCATCGGCGTGACGTCACGGTGGGCGACGGCGCGAACGGCACGCGCACTGCACGTTGTCGCGCCGCTTCGCGGGCCCGTCGGGCACGGCCGGCCGAGCGCTTCGAAGCCGGCCGCCGTCGGCCGCGTCCGCGCGTCGTCGCAAGCACAACGGCACGGCGTGCGCCGCGCCACCCGCCCGTCAGACCGCGTGTGCGAGCGCGCGCTCGACGAGCGCGGCCTCGAAGCCGTCGTCCGCGTCGCGAAAGCGCAGCGGCGCCGCGCAATGCACCAGCGTGTCGACGAAGTATTTCGCACGCGGCCACGGCCCGAAGCCGGCCGCCGTGTTGATGTGCCCGGCATCGCCGAGGTTCACGAACGCGCTGCCCAGGCGCTGCGCGAGCGCGCGCGCGTCGGCGAGCGGCATCCACGGGTCGGTCTCGCTGCCGATCACGATCGACGGCACGGCGAGCCGGCGCGCGTCGAACGGCCCGGCAAACGTGAATTTCTTCGGGCTGGCCGGCGCGACGAACAGCACGCCTGCCACATCGCCCACATGCGGCCACTGCGCGAGCGCATGCGCGGCCGCGAGGCAGCCGAAGCTGTGCGCGGCGAGCACGAACGGGCCGCGCTCGCGATCGAGCAGCGCGCGCACAGATTGCGCCCAGCCCGCGAGATCGGGCGCATCCCAGTCGTGCTGCTCGACGCGCAACGAGCGCGGGAACTGCCGCTCGAGCCACGTCTGCCAGTGAGCGCCTTCACTGCCGTGCAGGCCCGGAACGGTGACGAGCCGCGGCGGCCACGCCGATTTGCTGCATGCGCGCATGATTGCCCTCGCTTGCTTGAAGACGAGGTTCGATTGTGGCGTCGGGTACGCGTCGGCCGAACCAATATTTTGTGCTTTGCTTTTGCGCCCGGCGACGGCGTGACCGGCGCAGGTCCCGCACGACGGCGCAATGTGCCGCGAAACCGTAGAATGTGGGCTTCCCGTCAGCTTCACATGGAACCGGCCTGGGCGCGCGACGCGCCGGCCGTCGTCAGGAGACACCCGATGTCCGCTACGTCCGCCGGCGCGCCGCGCCCGGCTTCGCTCGCCCTTCCCGTGACGCGCCTCGCCGGCGTGCGCGCGCTCGCGCAATGAAGATCCTGTTCCATTCGCCGCATCAGGATGCGGGCGCATGGCGCGACGAGATCGCGCGTGCGCTGCCCGAAGCCGAACTGCGCGCATGGCAACCGGGCGATACGGCCGCCGCCGACTACGCGCTCGTGTGGCGTGCGCCGCGCGAGTTCTTCGCGCCGCGCGACGGCCTGCGCGCGATCTTCAACCTCGGCGCGGGCGTCGATGCGCTGCTCGCGCTCGACCGCGCGCATCCGGGCACGCTGCCCGCGCACGTGCCGTTGGTGCGGCTCGAAGACTCGGGCATGGCGCAGCAGATGGTCGAATACGTGACGCACGCGGTGCTGCGCTACCTGCGCCGTTTCGACGAATACGACCTGCAGCAGCGCGAACGCCGCTGGCAGCCGCTCGAACCGCATGCGCGCGCGAGCTTCACCGTCGCGGTCCTCGGCCTCGGCGTGCTCGGCGCCGAGGTCGCCCGCGCGCTCGCCGCGCTCGGCCTGCCGGTGCGCGGCTACAGCCGCAGCGCGAAGCAGCTCGACGGCATCGCGACTTTCGCCGGCGACGGCGCGTTCGACGCGTGCATCGGCGGTGCGAAGGTGCTCGTCAACCTGCTGCCGAGCACGCGCGACACCGACGGCATCCTGTCGGCGCGCGCGTTCGCGCGGCTCGCGCGCGGCGCGTACGTCGTCAACGTCGCGCGCGGCGCGCATCTCGTCGAAGCCGACCTGCTCGACGCGCTCGCGAGCGGCCAGGTCGCCGCGGCCACGCTCGACGTGTTCCAGCACGAACCGCTGCCGGACGATCATCCGTTCTGGCACGCGCCGCGCATCACGATCACGCCGCACAGCTCGGCCGAGACGCTGCGCGCGGAGGCCGTCGAGCAGATCGCCCGCAAGATCCGCGCGTTCGAGCGCGGCGCGCCCGTGAGCGGCATCGTCGACTACGCGCGCGGCTACTGAATTCCGCACAAAGAGCAACCAGGAGACAACCATGACGCTCCCCACCGCCGTCAAGATCGTCGAAGTCGGCCCGCGCGACGGGCTGCAGAACGAGAAGACCTTCGTGCCGACCGACGTGAAGATCGCGCTCGTCGACCGGCTGTCGCGCGCCGGCTTCCGCAACGTCGAGGCCGCGTCGTTCGTGTCGCCGAAATGGGTGCCGCAGATGGCCGACGGCGCCGACGTGATGGCCGGCATCGAGCGCCGCGCGGGCACCGTGTACTCGGTGCTCACGCCGAACCTGAAGGGCTTCGAGAACGCGCTCGCCGCACGCGCGGACGAAGTCGTGATCTTCGGCGCGGCGAGCGAGGCGTTCTCGCAGCGGAACATCAACTGCAGCATCGCCGAGAGCATCGCGCGCTTCGAGCCCGTCGCGAAGGCCGCGAAGGACGCGGGCCTGCGGCTGCGCGGCAGCGTGTCGTGCGCGCTCGGCTGCCCGTACCAGGGCGAGGTGCCGGTCGCGTCGGTCGTCGACGTCGTCGAGCGCTTCGCGGCGCTCGGCTGCGACGAGATCGACATCGCCGACACGATCGGCGTCGGCACGCCGAAGCGTACGCGCGAAGTGCTCGCGGCGGTCACGCGCGTGTTCCCGCGCGAACGCCTGTCGGGCCACTTCCACGACACCTACGGCCAGGCGCTCGCGAACATCTACGCGGCGCTGTTCGAAGGGATCGAGATCTTCCACGCGTCGGTCGCGGGCCTCGGCGGCTGCCCGTACGCGAAGGGCGCGACCGGCAACGTCGCGACCGAGGACGTGCTGTACCTGATGCAGGGCCTCGGCATCGATACCGGCATCGATCTCGCGCAGGTCGTCGCGGCCGGCGATTTCATCTCGAACGCGATCGGCCGCGCGAACGTGTCGCGCGCCGGTCGTGCATTGCTCGCCAAGGCGCAGAGCGCGGCCGACGCCGCGAACTGCGTCTGATCACCTCGTTCCACGGATTCCTCGACATGACGACACCCGCTTCATTCGATTCCCTCCCCGATTCCGCGCGACGCGTCGCGCTGCTGCTGCGCGAGCGCGGCCACGCGAAAGGCATCGTGATGCTCGCCGAAACCGGCAAGACGTCGGCCGAGGCCGCGGCCGGGCTCGGCTGCTCGGTCGCGCAGATCGCGAAGTCGATCCTGTTTCGCCGACAGGCCGACGGCGCGCCCGTGCTGGTCGTCGCGAGCGGCGTCAACCGCGTGGACGAAAGGAAGGTCGCCGCGCAGGTCGGGCCGGTCGGCCGTGCGGACGCGAAGTTCGTGCGCGACAACACCGGCTATGCGATCGGCGGCGTGTGCCCGATCGGCCATCTGGTCGAACCCGTCACGCTGATCGACGCCGACCTGCTCGCGCTCGACAGCCTGTGGGCCGCCGCCGGCCATCCGCACGCGGTGTTCAACCTGTCGCCGCACGAACTCGTGTCGCTGACGGGCGCGCCGGTCGCGGACGTCGCGTTGCGGGAGCCCGCATGAGCGACGCGACGATGCCGGTCGCCACGGTCGCGTCGCCGTGCACCGACGTCTGCCGGATCGATCCGCGCACCGACTGGTGCGCGGGCTGCCTGCGCACGCGTGGCGAGATCAAGGGATGGCGTACGTCGGACGACGATGCGAGGCGCGCGCTGCTCGCGCGGCTGGACGCGCGACGGCGCCTGATCGCGGGCAGCGAGACATAAAAAAAAGCCGTTCAGCCTCACGGGCGAACGGCATCGAGATCGGAATCCTGTGAACGTGATCAACGTCACAGCCCGCATCATACGAGCGACGCGACCGCATCGCATCGGGTGTTTCCCTACAACTTCTTACAGCGCTTTTCGCGGCCACGCGCGACGCTCGCGTGACGCCATTCGCGCGCAATCTCCGTTCCCGACACGTGCGTTCGACCGAACGCGGCGCGGGCGCGCAACCGCGCCGAATCGTATGACCGTTTCAGTTGCCGACCGCCGCGCGACGCGTGGGCACGATGCGCCAGCCGAGGTTCACACCGGCCGCCGCGAGCAGGATCAGCAGCGCGCCGAACACCTGCGTCCACGCGAGCGTCTGTCCGAACGCGACGCGATCGACGGCGATCGCGACGACCGGATAGACGAACGACAGCGCGCCCGTCATCGCGGTCGGCAGCTTCTGGACCGCGCCGTACAGCAGCACGTACATCAGCCCCGTGTTGACGATGCCCAGCACGATCAGGTCGGCCCATTGCCCGGCCGTCGCCGGCAAGGTGTCGAAGTGCGCGAACGGCGCGAGCAGCAGGATGCCGAGGCCGACCTGCAGCAGCGCGAGGAGATGCGGCGGCGTGCCCTTCAGGTGCTTCGTGATGATCGACGAGATCGCATACAGGAACGCGGCGCCGAGCGACAGCGCGACGCCTGCCAGATACTCGCCGGGCACCGCGAGCACGGCCGGTTCGACGCGCACCACGAACACGAGCCCGGCGAACGCAAGCGTGAGCCACGCGACCGTCGACGCGGTGATCCGCTCGCGGAACACGATGGCGCCGAGTGCGACGAGCATGAACGGTTGGGTGTTGTAGACGGCCGTCGCCATCGAGATCGACGCGCGCGAATAGGCGGCGAACAGCAGCAGCCAGTTCGCGACGATCGCGAGGCTGCCGAGCGTCGTGAGCACGAGCATCCGCGGCGAGAACAGCGAGCGGCGCAGGAAGCCGAACGCCGCGCAGACGATCGCGAGCGTCGCGGCGCCGAACACGCAGCGGAAGAACACGACATTGGTCAGCGGCTGCTGCGACGACATCACGAGCCAGCCGATCGTGCCGGACATCAGCATCGCGACGATCATCTCGGCAGCGCCGCGGCGAATTTCATTCGAGGCCATCAGGAACTCCGTTGAAGAGCGGGGATGAGTTCGATTCTAGAAACTTGCTTTCGCCGCGACCATGGCTAAACTGAAGTGAATCGGCCGATTCACCTTCGAAAGCAAAGCGATCATGCCAAAACGCCTTTCCCCGCCCGTCGTCGCGGCGCTCGACGCGACCGACCGCGCAATCCTCGCCGCACTGGCCGACGACGCACGCATCGCGACCAGCGAACTCGCGCGGCAGATCGGGCTGTCGGCGCCCGCGACCGCCGACCGCGTGCGGCGGCTCGAGGCGCAGGGCGTGATCGCCGCGTTCACCGTCGAGCTCGACCCGCGCGCGCTCGGCTACACGCTGCAGGCGATCGTCCGCGTGAAGCCGCTGCCGGGCCAGTTGCACCTGGTCGAGGAGTTGCTGCGGCGGATTCCCGAATTCGTCGAATGCGACAAGGTCACCGGCGACGATTGCTTCATCTGCCGGCTCTACCTGCGCACGATCGAGCACCTCGACGACATCCTGTCGAAGGTGACGGAACGCGCGGAGACGAGCACCGCGATCGTGAAATCGACACCCGTGCCGCGACGCCTGCCGCCGCTCGTCGAAGACGACCACGCGCATCGCTGAGCCGCAGGCGCCCCGTCCCGTCAGCCGCAGGCGACCCACCTCGCCGACCGCAGGCGGCGCAGTCAACCATCCTCGGACGGCACACGCCGCCGCCCGCACCGTCACGCGGCCGGCTCGCGCGCATCGAAGAACGCGAGCAGTTCGTCGATCAGCGCGGCGGGCGCTTCTTCAGGAATGTAGTGCCCGCAGTCGAGCGCGCGGCCGCTGACGTCGCGCGCGACGCGCCGCCACTCGTCGAGCGGATCGAAGCAGCGGCCGACGACGCCGTGCTCGCCCCACAGCACGCGCAGCGGACACGCGACCTTGTTGCCGCGTTCGAGATCCGCACGGTCGTGCTCGAGATCGATCGTCGCCGACGCGCGGTAGTCCTCGCACATCGCATGCACGGCGCCGGGCTGCGCGAGCGCCGACCGGTACGCGTCGAGCGCCTCCGGTGCGAACGGCGCGAGCCCGGCCGACCGGTTGCCCATCACGCGCTCGATATACGCATCGGTGTGCGCGCCGATCAGCGTCTCGGGCAGCGGCTCGGGCTGGATCAGGAAGAACCAGTGGAAATATGCGGTCGCGAACGCGCGATCGGTTTTCTCGTACATCGCGAGCGTCGGCGCGATGTCGAGCAGCATCATCCGCTCGACGGCATCCGCATGATCGAGCGCGAGCCGGTGCGCGACCCGTGCGCCGCGATCGTGCGCGCACACGTGGAAATGCTCGAAGCCGAAATGCCGCATCACGGCGACCTGGTCCGCCGCCATCGCCCGTTTCGAATACGGCGCGTGCCGCGCGTCGCTCGGCGGCCGGCCCGATGCGCCGTAGCCGCGCAGGTCGGTGGCGATCACCGTGAAGTGATTCGCGAGCGTCGCGGCAACGCGATGCCAGATCATGTGGGTCTGCGGATGTCCGTGCAGCAACAGCAGCGGCGGACCCGCGCCTCCTTTGACACCGAAAATGTCGGTGTCCTGCACCGTCACGCGAAACGGTGCAAACGCCTCAAACGACATGGTTTGTTTCTCGTTGGTTTGTTATGGCGGCTATTTTAGAAGCGCCGGCGCGTCTTCACAGCGGCGTCGCCATCCGAAACCGTAGAAAGAGAACACTCACTCGATTGCCCGCACACCGCGGCATTTGGTAAGCTCGCGTAGAATCGCACGACCGTTCGTATTAATATGAACTTCCGGTCGCGCAACTACACTCGAATACCGTTCGACCGCAACGCCCCCGGAGACTGGAGACATCACATGGCATTGCCCACCGTCCTGCAGAACCTGACGCTGCCCGTCATCGCGTCGCCGATGTTCATCGTCAGCTACCCCGAACTCGTGCTCGCGCAATGCAAGGCGGGCATCGTCGGTTCGTTCCCCGCGCTCAATGCGCGTCCGGCCGAACTGCTCGACGAGTGGCTCACGCAGATCCAGTCGGCACTCGCCGACCACAAGGCGAAGCACCCCGATGCGGTCATCGGCCCGATCGCGGTCAACCAGATCGTCCACCAGTCGAACGCGCGGCTCGAGCACGACGTGCGCGTATGCGTCGAGCACAAGGTGCCGATCTTCATCACGAGCCTGCGCGCGCCGGCGCGCGAGATCGTCGACGCGGTGCACGGCTACGGCGGCATCGTGCTGCACGACGTGATCAACCTGCGCCACGCGCAGAAGGCGCTCGAAGCCGGCGTCGACGGGCTGATCCTCGTTGCGGCCGGCGCGGGCGGCCACGCGGGCACGACGTCGCCGTTCGCGCTGGTCGGCGAAGTGCGCAAGATCTTCGACGGCCCGATCGTGCTGTCGGGCTCGATCGCGAACGGCGGCTCGATCCTCGCCGCGCAGGCGATGGGCGCCGACCTCGCATACATGGGCACGCGTTTCATCGCGACGCAGGAAGCGCATGCGATCGACGACTACAAGCACGCGATCCTGAACGCGAAATCGTCGGACATCATCTACACGAACCTCTTCACGGGCGTGCACGGCAACTACATCCGCGAGAGCATCGAGAAGGCCGGCCTCGATCCGGACGCGCTGCCGGAATCCGACAAGACCAAGATGAATTTCGGCAGCGACAAGACGAAGGCGTGGAAGGACATCTGGGGCGCCGGCCAGGGTGTCGGCCTGATGGACGATCTGCCGAGCGTGGGCGCGCTCGTCGAGCGGCTCAAGCGCGAGTACGACGACGCGAAGGCGCGGCTCGGCATCCCGCGCTGACGGATGCGCGGCCGTCTCGGCCGCCGTCGGCGCGAGCGCGTCGAACCAAGCAAAAAGCGCGAACCGCAACGGTTCGCGCTTTTTTCATTGTCCCGCTGCGGCGGACGATGCGGCTCAGACCGCGCGCTTCATCCGCGTGATCGGCAGCACGCGCAGGCTCGATTCGATCGACGGGCACAGCGACTGCCCTTCGAAGCGCGCGGCCAGGAAATCGACGAACGAGCGCACTTTCGCGGAGACGTGACGACGGCTCGCGTACACCGCATAGATCGGCGCCTCGTGCGGCGGCACCGAATCGAGCAGCACCGGCACGAGCCGGCCCGCTTCGATGTCGTCGCCGACCACTTCGGTGCCGAGCAGCGCGATGCCCGCGCCGGCGAGCACGGCCGCGCGCAGCCCTTCGAGATGGTTCACGATCAGGTTGCCGTTCAGGCTCACGCGCGACGCGGCGGCCGCGTCGATCATCAGCGAATCGAGCATCGTCGAATTCGAATCGCGCCGCAGGTAGTTGTGGTTCGCGAGATCGGCGATCGTCTGCGGCGTGCCGCGCTTCTCCAGATAGTCGGGCGACGCGACCAGCAGGATGTGCGCGGTCGCGATCTGCCGCGCGACCAGCGACGACGATTTCAATCCGTTCGGCGCCGCGCGCACCGCGACGTCGTAGCCTTCCTCGATCAGGTCGACCACGCGATCGGACAGCGTCATGTCGACGGTCACGTCCGGGAAGCGCCCCGCGTAATCGGTGACGGCCTGCATCACGTGCCGCAGCCCGAACGCGGACAGCGACGTCACGCGCAGCCTGCCCTGCGGCACCACGCTCGCGGCGCCGACGGCCTGGCCGGCTTCGTCGAGTTCGGACAGCGCCTGCACGAGGCGCTCGTAGTATTCGCGCCCCGCCTCGGTCGGCGCGACGCGTCGTGTCGTGCGATGCAGCAGCCGCGCGCCGAGCTGCTGCTCGAGGTGCATCACGTGCTTGCTCGCCATCGCCGCCGACATCTGCATGCGCTCCGCCGCGCCGACGAAGCTGCCCACTTCGACGACGTAGCGAAACACATTCATGCTGACGAGGGTATCCATCGAACTAGCTCGCAATCCCGGGGGAATCAACCAATTACGAGATAGGGTAACAAAGGCGAGGAAACAGAAAGGTCAAGAAAGGCAAAACGGCGCCGCGGGTGGCGGCGCCGTTTCGGGCGGGAAAACATGCATCCGGAACGCGCGTTCGACGCGCGCGGCCGGCGCACCGATCGCGCGGGTGCGTCAGAACTTCGCGCGGATGCCGGCGCCGAACGTGTTGCCGGTCGACAGGCCGCTGATGTGGTCGTTCATGTACGCCGCGTAGACGTCGGTGCGCTTGGACAGCGGATAGTCGTAGCCGACGGCCCAGGTCTGGCGCGTCTGGTCGAGGCCGCCGGCGTCGCGCGAGTACGCATACGACGCCATCGCGTTGCCCACGCCGATCGGCACCGACACGCCGCCCTGCGCGGTGTTCACGTGCCAGCTGCCCGCGACCTGATCGTTCTTCGTATACATGTACTGGCCGAACAGCTTCACGAGCTTCAGGTCGTAGGTCGCGCCGACCAGCGCGATACCCTGGCTCTTCATGCCGGTCACGAGCGCGCTCAGATCCTGCGGGCCGTTGTTGAAGTTCACGTACTGATACATCGCGGTCGCCGCGAACGGGCCGTTCGCGTAGTTGAACTGCGCGCTCCACTTCTTCGAACGGTTGTCGCCCGCCTGGTTGCCGAGCGCGTACATCGCGCCGAAATTCAGGCCACCGAACGAAGGCGACGTATAACCCACCGCGTTGTTCCAGCCCGAATCGCCGACCGCACCCTGGTCGCTCGGATAGGTCGGGAACGTGCCGAGGCCGAGGAACACGTGGTACACCATCGGCGAGAAGGTGTACGAGTCGTAGAACGGGTTGAACAGGATCGTCGAGAGGAACAGGTGCGTCGTCAGGCGGCCTGCCGTCACCGTGCCGTACGGCGAGCTGATGCCGACGTACGCGTTGCGCGCGAAGAACGTGTCGCCCTGGAAGCGGCCGTACTGGCCGTTCTGCGCCCGGAAGAAGCTCTCCAGCGTGAAGATCGCCTTGTAGCCGCTGCCCAGATCCTCGGCGCCGTGCAGGCCCCAGTACGAGGTCGACATCCCGCCGCCCGACACGTTCCATGCGCGATCGCCGCCCGGAAACTTGGTGGCGCCGACCCACTCGTCGACCTGGCCGTAGAGCGAGACGCTCGACTGCGCATGGACGGGTGCGGCGGCCGCCACGCAGGCGGCTGCGGCGATCAGCTTGACGGACGTGCGCGATGCACGGCGGGCGAATGCTTTCATGGGATCTCCAGGGTTTTGTCGAATAGTCGATGAGTGGCGCGAGCGTTGTTGTTTGGAGCCGAGTGCTTGCGTCGTATGGGGCGCAGCCATCTTTACGGATCATTCGTCCGGCCAAAATTGCGCACACTTATTGCGGGTATAGCGCCAGCATTAACTTCGCGGAATGTGTCCATGGCCGGCTGCACGCGGCGGCCCGGCGCGAACGCGGCCGCACGGGCGGGCGGCCGCGTGGCGTGCGCGTACCGGGCGCGAAAGATAGCGCAATGCGGCGGGAAAATCAGCGGAAATGTGCGCGCGACTGTGGCGAATTCGCATCAGCCGGCAATGGGACGAGCGCCGGAGCGCTCAGTTTCTGTAGAACGAAGAGAAAGAAGGCGAGTGTGCGGACTCTTCCTGCGAGCGGGGCGGCGGCATCGGGCGGCCGCCGCGCTCCTCGTTGTAGCGAGCGACGTCGGCGCGGATCGAGCCGGCCCGCAGCGGGACGTTGCCGCCGCCCGGCGGGCGCGGCATCTGGCGGACTTCGGCGCTGATCGGCCGATACGGGCTTTGCGCGGCGTAATGGCCGTACGACGGCGTCGGGCGCAGCCCCCAGCGGGAACCGGACGCGCTCACACCGCCGGGACGCACGCCGGCAGGCGCAGGCACGCGACGCCAGACCGGGTCGCCGCCGGCGCCGCGGGCCGGCTGACCGTACGCACGCATGTCGCCGCCGCCGAAACCGTGGCCGCCGAACCCGTGACCGCCGTGGGGCGGCTGGGCCAGCGCGAGCGGCATCAGCAGTGCGCCGAGCACGCCTGCCACCCATCGTCCGATCTTCCGTTTCACCCGTTCCGTCATCGTTCCGTGCCCATCGACGCCCGCCGTCGGCTCCTTTCGGCCGACCCAAGGCTTTCAGCAGTAATTTATGAGCGGGCGGAAAGTGTGTCGAGCCAAAAAGTGTTATGTCGCCGGCATCGGTGTAACACCATGTTACTGCTAGGTTTTTTCGCTTCGGCGCACGATCGCGACAGCACATTCTTCTGCGGTTTCAGGCTCGATCGGGCAGATGCGACGGCCGCCATCTCATGCGGACGATTCATCAATCGATTCGCACAATGAATTTGTGTAGTGAATCGCCAGCCGCGACAATGACGCCATCCGCGCGCGCGACGCGCGCCTTCGCCATTTCCGAATCGAGTTTCCCGATGGCCCGTCCCCGTTTTCTTCCCGACAACTTCACGCTCGCGCTCGTGGGCACCGTCGTGCTCGCGAGCCTGCTGCCCTGCCGCGGCCCGGCCGCCCATGCGTTCAACTGGGCGACCAACGTCGCCGTCGGCCTGCTGTTTTTCCTGCACGGCGCGAAACTGTCGCGCGAAGCCGTCGTCGCGGGCGCGACGCACTGGCGGCTGCACGCGCTCGTGCTGCTCAGCACGTTCGCGCTGTTCCCGCTGCTCGGCCTCGCGCTGAAACCCGTGCTGCAGCCGCTCGTCACGCCAACGCTGTATGCGGGCGTGCTGTTCCTGTGCACGCTGCCGTCGACGGTCCAGTCGTCGATCGCATTCACGTCGATCGCGAAGGGCAACGTGCCGGCCGCCGTGTGCGCGGCATCGGCGTCGAGCCTGCTCGGGATCTTCGTCACGCCGGCGCTCGTCGGGCTGATGATCACGTCGCAGTCGGCCGCGGCCGCGTCGCCGTGGAGCACCGTCGGCAGCATCGTGATGCAGTTGCTCGTGCCGTTCATCGCCGGCCAGTTGCTGCGGCCCGTGATCGGCGGCTGGATCGACCGCAATCGCGGCGTGCTGCGCTTCGTCGACCAGGGCTCGATCCTGCTGGTCGTCTACGTCGCGTTCAGCGAGGCGGTCAACGAGGGGCTGTGGCACCAGATTCCGCCGCGCGCGCTCGGCGGCCTCGTCGTCGTCAACCTCGTGCTGCTCGCGATCGCGCTGCTGCTGACCGCGTTCGTCAGCAAGCGGCTCGGCTTCAACCGCGCCGACCGGATCACGATCATTTTCTGCGGATCGAAGAAGAGCCTCGCGGCCGGCGTGCCGATGGCGAAGGTGATCTTCTCGGCGAACGCGGTCGGCGCGATCGTGCTGCCGCTGATGCTGTTCCACCAGATCCAGCTGATGGCGTGCGCGGCGCTCGCGCAGCGCTGGGGCGCCCGCGACACGCGCGGCGAGGACGAGGGCGACGCGACAGCCGCGTCCGGCGCGCTGAGCACGAGCAAACGCTGACGCGTCCGGGGGGCGCGATGGCCGCTGCTGGCAGCTTTCCGCCTCTCGCCTCTCGCCTCTCGCCTCTCGCCTCTCGCCTCTCGCCTCTCGCCTCTCGCCTCTCGCCTCTCGCCTCCCGCCTCCCGCCTCCCGCCTCCCGCCTCCCGCCTCCCGCCTCCCGCCTCTCGCTTCCCGCTTCCCGCCCCAACCAGCCCCGGCCGGGCGCGATGCACCGGCAATGCCCATCGCGTCACGAAATCTTCATTCAATTCTCCGCAAGCGCTGCCGTTAAGCTGGGCGTCCCGTCGATTCGGCTGCCCTCGCCCATGCCCGCGCTCCACTCCGATCCCGCTGTCGCCCGCACCACGCGCCTGATCGCGGATCGCGCGCTCGCCGCCGTTTTCCAGCCGATCGTCGATCTCGGATCGGGGACGGTCGTCGGTTACGAAGGGCTGATCCGCGGGCCCCGTGGCACCGACCTCGAGCCGCCCGCCGCCCTGTTCGCGCAGGCCGCGCGCGAAGGCGAAACCATCGCGCTCGAACAGGCCGCCGCGCTCACCTGCCTCGACGCGTTCGCGGCGCTCGGCTGCGACGGCAAGCTGTTCCTCAATTTCAGCGCGGGCACGATTCTCACGCTCGCCAGCGAACGCGAGCGCGCACGCCAGTTCCTCGGTCGCGCACGGGTCGGCGCCGAGCGCATCGTGATCGAGCTCACCGAGCAGAACGCGATTCCCGACGTCGCGCACATCGGGCCGGCCGTCGCGTCGCTGCGCGACGCCGGCATCCAGTTCGCGCTCGACGACTACGGCACCGCGAACGCGAGCATGAACCTGTGGCTGCGCCTGCACCCGGACGTCGTGAAGATCGACCGCTTCTTCATCCACGACATCGCGCGCGACCCGCTCAAGTTCGAAGCCGTGAAGGCGATGCAGCACTTCGCGCACGCGAGCGGCGCGAAGCTGATCGCGGAAGGCATCGAGAACGAATGCGACCTGATCGTCGTGCGCGACATGGGCATCTGCTGCGTGCAGGGCTTCCTGCTCGGCCGGCCGGACGCGCAGCCGTCGCGGGTGGTCGCGCCGGCCGCGCGCGATGCGATCCGCGCGCCGCACATCGCGGTATTTCCCGGCGTGACGCGCGCGGTGCGGCCGGCCGGCACGATCGCCGGGAAAATGCTCGTGCCCGCCCCGGCGCTGCCGCGCGACGCGACCAGCAACGACGTGCTCGACCTGTTCAACCGGATGCCCGACCTGCACGCGGTCGCGCTCGTCGAGCGCGGGCGGCCCGTCGCGCTCGTGAATCGCCGCGGCTTCATCGATCGTTTCGCGCTGCCGTATCACCGCGAGGTATTCGGGAAGAAGCCGTGCCTGCAGTTCGCGAACGATACGCCGCTGATGATCGACAACGCGACCACGTTCGAGCAACTCGCGATGCTGCTCGCGAGCCACGACCAGCGCTATCTCGCCGACGGCTTCGTGATCACCGAACACGGCCGCTATGTCGGGCTCGGCACCGGCGAAAGCCTCGTGCGCGCCGTGACCGAGATGCGCATCGAGGCCGCGCGCTACGCGAATCCGCTGACGTTCCTGCCCGGCAACATCCCGATCAGCGCGCACATCGACCGGCTGCTCCAGCGCGACGCCGGCTTTCACGCATGCTACGTCGATCTGAACCAGTTCAAGCCGTTCAACGACCAGTACGGCTACTGGCAGGGCGACGAAGTGCTGAAGTTCGCCGCGACGGTGCTGGCCGGCGTGTGCGATCCGCAGCGCGATTTTCTCGGCCACGTCGGCGGCGACGATTTCCTCGTGCTGTTTCAGCGCGACGACTGGCGCGAGCGCGCCGCCGACGCGATCGCGCGCTTCAACGACGGTGCGCAGCTCTTCTACACGCAGGCCGACCGGCTAGCGGGCGGGCTGCGCGGCGAGGACCGCCACGGCAACCCGGCGTTCTTCGGCTTCGTGACGATGGCGATCGGCGCGGTCGGCGTGCCGGCCGGCGCGCACGGCGCGAAACGTTACGGCAGCGACGAGATCGCGTCGGTCGCGGCGCTCGCGAAGCGGCGGGCCAAGCAACAGCCGGACGGGCTCGCGGTCGTCGACCTCGATGCCGGCCGCGCGGCGTTGCGCCATCGCGGCGAACCGCCGGCCATGGCGATGGCGACGGGCTGAACGGCGAACGGTCGACGGGTACGCACTGGTTGCGCACGGAAAGCGCCCGCACACCAGGCGACCCGCCCGATGCCCGTCCCGCGCAAGGTCGGGCTGTGGCGCCACGGCTTGCCGCCGTCGCACGCGACGGCCGCGGCACGCCGCACCCCCACGCCGGTCCGCGGCACGCGCTCGCGGCCGCCGCTTTTTCCTGCGCTCGGGCTGCACCGCCCGACACCCACACGCCACCTTGCCTTTTTCTCGTTTTGTTTAGTATTTTTAGTAACGGCGTTTTCGCAGATTAGTGCCTAAACAGCCGTTATTCGCGGGTATTCCCCGGTTATCCGGCCCGAATTCCGCGATAATTTTTACTATACAATCGCTTCCACCCTAAACAAACCGGACCCCGAACGATGGGTACGACCATTCGCGATGTGGCGCGGGCGGCAGAGGTTTCGATCGGCACCGTCTCGCGCGCGCTGAAAAACCAGCCTGGCCTGTCCGAAGCCACGCGTGCACGCATCGTCGAGATCGCGCGGCAGCTCGGCTACGATTCCGCGCAGTTGCGGCCGCGCATCCGCCGGCTCACCTTCCTGCTGCACCGCCAGCACAACCGCTTTCCCGCGAGCCCGTTCTTCTCGCACGTGCTGCACGGCGTCGAGGACGCCTGCCGCGAGCGCGGCATCGTGCCGACGCTGCTCACGGTCGGCCCGAACGACGACGTGCTGCGCCAGATGCGCCCGCACGCACCCGACGCGATCGCGGTCGCCGGCTTCATCGAGCCCGAGACGATCGAGGCGCTCGCCGCCACCGGCCGGCCGCTCGTGCTGATCGACCTGTGGGCGCCCGGGTTGCGCTCGGTCAACATCGACAACGCGACGGGCGCGGCGCTCGCGATGCGCCACCTGCTCGCCACCGGCCGCTCGCGGATCGCCTTCATCGGCGGCTCGGCCGCGCACTACAGCATCGCGCAACGCGCGATCGGCTATCGGCGCGCGTTCTTCGAAGCCGGGCGGCTGTTCGACCCCGCCTACGAAGTGACGATCGACGCGGGGCTCGACCCCGACACGGGCGCCGCGCGTGCGATGGAGCAACTGCTCGACGCGCCCGGCCCGCGCCCGGAAGCCGTGTTCGCGTACAACGACGCGGCGGCACTGGCCGCGCAGCGCGTGTGCCTCGCGCGCGGCCTGCGGATTCCGGACGACATCGCGATCGTCGGCTTCGACGACATCCCGGCCGCCGCGCACGCGAGCCCGCCGCTCACGACGCTCGCGGTCGACAAGGAAGCGCTCGGCCGCCGCGGCGTCGAACTGCTGCTCGCCGAAGCGCCCGAGCGCACCGAGATTTCCCTGCCCGTCGAGCTGATCGTGCGGGCCAGCAGCCAGCCCGCCGGCTCCCCGGCACTCGATACCGCCACGGTCCAAGAATCATGAACATGCCCCCGGTCCAATCCCGCGCCGCCGCGCCGGTCAGCCACGCGCAAGCGGCACCGTTCGTCGCGAGCTTCCGCGACCCGTCGTTCCTGCTG
Source organism: Burkholderia sp. MSMB1078WGS (assembly GCF_001528895.1). NCBI lineage: Bacteria > Pseudomonadati > Pseudomonadota > Betaproteobacteria > Burkholderiales > Burkholderiaceae > Burkholderia > Burkholderia sp. MSMB1078WGS. The sequence goes on from NZ_LPDI01000088.1 coordinate 76,496, forward strand.
TCGCACGTCGAGGACACGCTGCGCTTCTACGCGGCCCACGCATTCGACCCGACGGGCGGCTTCCACCATTACTTCCGCGACGACGGCAGCGTCTACAACCGCACGTCGCGCCACCTCGTCAGCAGTTGCCGGTTCGTCTTCAACTACGCGATGGCGTATCGCCATTTCGGCGACCCGCGCCACCTCGACTACGCGCGCCACGGGCTGCGCTTCCTGCGCGACGCGCACTGGGACGACGCGCTGCAGGGTTACGACTGGGAGCTCGACTGGCGCGACGGCGCGAAGCACGCGACGCTCGACGGCACGCGCCACTGCTACGGGCTCGCGTTCGTGCTGCTCGCGGCCGCGCACGCGACGATGGCCGGCATCGACGAAGCGCGAGCGCTGATCGCCGCAACCTACGAACTCGCCGAGCACCGCTTCTGGGATGCGGCCGCGGGCCTGTATGCGGACGACGCGACGCCGAACTGGCACGTGTCGTCGTATCGCGGCCAGAACGCGAACATGCACATGACGGAAGCGCTGCTCGCCGCCTACGAGGCGACCGGCCACCTCACGTACCTCGATCGCGCGGAAAAGCTCGCCTCCCACATCACGCAACGCCAGGCCGCGCTGTCGGGCGGGCTCGTGTGGGAGCACTACCATGCGGACTGGTCGATCGACTGGGACTACAACAAGGAAGACAGCTCGAACATCTTCCGTCCGTGGGGTTTCCAGCCCGGGCATCAAACCGAATGGGCGAAACTGCTGCTGATCCTCGAGCGGCACCGCCCGCTCGACTGGCTCGCGCCGCGCGCGGCCGAACTGTTCGATGCGGCGCTCACGCACGCGTGGGATACCGATCACGGCGGCCTCTGCTACGGCTTCGGCCCGGACTTCACGATCTGCGACCACAACAAGTATTTCTGGGTGCAGGCGGAAACCTTCGCGGCGGCGGCGATGCTCGGCGCGCGCACCGGCAGCGAGCGCTTCTGGGACTGGTACGACGAGATCTGGCGCTACAGCTGGGCGCATTTCGTCGATCACCGCTACGGCGCGTGGTACCGGATCCTCACCTGCGACAACCGCAAGTACAGCGACGAGAAGAGTCCGGCCGGCAAGACCGACTATCACACGATGGGCGCATGCTACGACGTGCTCGCGACCCTCGCGCGCATGCAACGCAGCGAGCCGACGCAATGAGCGGCGGCACGTTTCCGGCTTTCGTGTCGGCGGGCGACATCCTGACCGACATGGTGCGCGCAGGCGACGCGCAGTGGACGTCGGTGCCGGGCGGCGCCGGCTGGAACGTCGCGCGCGCGGTCGCCCGGCTCGGCGTGCCGAGCGCGCTCGCCGGCTCGATCGGCGAGGACTGCTTCTCCGACGTGCTGTGGCGCACGAGCGAAGCGGCCGGGCTCGACCTGCGCTTCCTGCAGCGCGTCGCGCGGCCGCCGCTGCTCGCGATCGTCCACGAGACGCGCCCACCCGCGTACTTCTTCATCGGCGAAGCGAGCGCCGACCTCGCGTTCGATCCCGCCCGGCTGCCGGCCGGCTGGACCGATCACGTGAAATGGGCGCATTTCGGCTGCATCAGCCTCGTGCGCGAGCCGCTCGCGGGCACGCTGGCCGCGCTCGCGGCCGACCTGCATGCGCGCGGCGTGAAAATCAGCTTCGATCCGAACGTGCGCAACCTGATGACGGCCGCATACCGGCCGACGCTGGAGAAGATGGCTGCGCTAGCCGACCTGATCAAGGTGTCCGACGAAGACCTGCATCACCTGTTCGGCGGCGACGGCCCCGACGCGATCGCGGCGGTGCGCGCGCTGAACCCGCGGGCGGCCGTGCTCGTCACGCGCGGCGCGCAGGCGGCGACGCTCCATGCGGACGGCGACGTGTACGAGGCCAGCCCGCCGCGCGTCGAGGTGGCCGACACCGTCGGCGCGGGCGACGCGTCGATCGGCGGCCTGCTGTTCAGCCTGATGGCCGCGCCGCAGCGCAGCTGGCGCGAGCATCTCGCGTTCGCACTGGCGGCCGGCGCCGCCGCGTGCCGGCACACGGGCGCGCATGCGCCGACGCTCGACGAGGTCGTCGCGCTGCTGGAACGGTGACGGGCAGGGGCGGTGCGGTGATCGGTCGCCGATAAGCGGCGCTGTACATGCTGCGCCGCAGTGCTACGATGAAGTGTCCTATTGCGGGAGAGGCACGATGGACACGAACACGTTCACCAAAGGCATCTACACGGCCAAGGCGCATACGCATCGCGCCGACAACGGCCAGTTCCAGGGCTACGTGATCCTCGCGCGGGACGATGGCGACGAGACGGAGAACATGCGCTACGACGTCCACACGACGAGTTCGAGCGAGGAAGAAGCGTTCGAGGAGGCGAAGGCGCTCGCGCACCGGATCCTCGGCGAAATCGAACTGTAATGCGCGAACTGTAACGCGCGAACCGCAATGCGCGCCGTCACGCGCGCCGTCATCGATCGTTCCTCGTGCGCGCGTCGCGGCCCGGCCGCGACGCGCCGCCGCCTTCGGCTCAGAGCAGCCGCGCCACCATCGACACCAGCATCGTCAGCACCAGCGTCGACATGAACGGGAACGGATAGCGCCGCCCGCCGAGCGTCAGCGTGACGTCGCCCGGCATCCGCCCGATGCCGAGCTTGCCGAGCCACGGCCAGCAGCGCGTCAGGATCATCACCGCCACGAACGACGCCATCAGCCAGCGCAGCATCTCCGGCTCCGGTCAGAGCGCGTGCGAGCGGTCGCCGCGCGCGAACGCGTCGAGCGTGCCGTCGATCCCGCGTGAAAACGCGATCACCTTGAACAGCTCGCCCATCTCGGCCTCCGAGATCAGTTTCTGCACCGCGTTCGCGGCCGGCAGGAACGCGCGGACGTCGGACGGGTCGATCGCGGCCAGCGCGTCGGTGATGCCTGCGTTCAACAGGAAGCGCGCCTGCGACGTGTAGCCGAGCAGATCGGCGCCGGTCGCGACGCCCGCATCGTAGATGCCGGTGAATTCGACGTGCGCGGTGATGTCCTGCAGGCCCGGGTACGCGAACGGGTCGTCGTGCGCGTGGTGACGGTAGTGGCACATCAGCGTGCCGCGGTCGCGCTGCGGGTGGTAATACTCGTGCGCGGGAAAACCGTAGTCGAGCAGCAGCACCGCGCCGCGCGCGAGCATCGTGCAGACGGTGCGCGTGAACGCGAGCGCCGCCTCGTGCGTTTCGGTCACGTAGCCGTCGCCGACGTCGAGCGCCGCGAGCGCCGCCGGCAGGCCGGCTGCGCCGACCGGCCGGTCGTCGAACACGAACGCCTGCCGCGCGTCGAGCGCGACGCCGCGCTCGCGCCATGCGCCGTCCGCCTTCGCGAACAGCCGCACCGGCATCGCGTCGAGCACTTCGTTGCCGACCACGACCCCGTCGAACCGCTCGGGCAGCGCGTCGAGCCAGCGCACCTTCGCGGCCAGCGCCGGCACCGCGGCTTCGATCGTCTCGCGCTGCCGTTCGCGCAACTCGCCGGACAGGTCGACGATCAGGTATTCGTCGAGTTCGACGCCCGGCGCGTCGAGCGCCGCGAGCAGCCCGGCCGCGAGCTTGCCGGTGCCGGCGCCGAATTCCATCACGCGGCGCGTGCCGCTCGCCGCGAGCGCCTCGGCCACCGGTTGCGCGAGCGTCTGCGCGAACAGCGGCGACAGCTCGGGGGCGGTGACGAAATCGCTGCCGTCGTCGGCGCGGCGCCCGAACTTGCGCGCGCCGCCGCTGTAATAGCCGAGCCCCGGCGCATACAGCGCACGCTCCATGAAGCGGTCGAACGGCAGCCAGCCGCCGGCCGCCGCGATCTCGTCGCGCAATTGCGCGGCAAGGGTTTCGGACTGCGCGAGCGCGTCGGGGCCGGGAGCAGGTAAACTAGCGGGTTCGTGAGCTTTCGGGTTCATCCCGGCATTGTAAATGACCGTTTCAGCCGATACGTCGACCCCACGCGTGGTGCTCGTCACGGGCGCCCTGGGCAGCACGGCCGACGCCGCGTCGATCGGCCGCGCGCTCGCGACGGGTTTCGCACGCCGCGGCTGGGACGTCGCGCTGCAGCGCAGCCACGGCGCGCCGCGCGCAGCCGCCGACGCGCTCGTCGCCGAAGTCGCGGCGCTGGGCCGCCGCGCGGCCGTGCTCGACGCCGATCCGGCCCTGGAAGCCGATGCCGCGGCCCTCGTCGCCGCATGCGGCGACGCGCTCGGCCGGCCCGCGTGCGCGGTGTTCGTCAGCGCCAGCGCAGGCGCCGACGACGCGCACACGGTCGACGGCGCGTCGCTCGCCGCCGCGCTCGCGCGCAACGTGACGGCGCCGCTCGCGCTGGCCCGCGCGCTCGCCGATGCGACGCCCGACGCCGCGCGCGAGCACGAAGCGCTGCGCGCGTGCGCGATCCACGTACTGGATCAGGCCCTGTTTCACCCGGCACCGGCGCAGTTGTCGCACGCGCTGATGCAGGCCGCCTTGAACCGCGCGACGTCGGCGCTCGCGCTGGCGCTCGCGCCGAAGGTGCGGGTCGCGGCGCTCGTGCGCGGCCACGCGCCGCACGCGGACGACATCGCGGCGGCCGCCTGCTATCTCGCGAGTGCGCCCGGCGTGACGGGCGCGACGCTGACCGTCGACGGCGGCGAGCACCTGGTGCCGCCCGCCGCCGGCCCGAATGAATGAACCGCGCGGGCGCGGCGTGACCGCCGCCGCCCGCGCCGCTTTGCGTGCGCGCACGCCAATTTGACTGGGACGACCATGTTTTCCGCTCTCCTGCACCCCCGCCTCGCGGATTGCCGCAGGCTCTACCTGCGCGACTACGAGGTGCACATCAACATCGGGGCCTTCGAACACGAGAAGCGCGGCGAGCAGCGCGTCGTCATCAACGTCGACCTGTTCGTGCCGCTCGCGCAGTCGACGCCCGTCGACGACCGGCTGCACGAAGTCGTCGACTACGATCTGATGAAGCAGAGCGTCGCGCAATGCCTCGCGCGCGGCCACATCCACCTGCAGGAAACGCTGTGCGACTCGATCGCCGCGCACCTGCTGGCGCACGATGCCGTGCGCGCGGTACGCGTCCGTACCGAGAAACCGGACGCCTATCCGGACTGCGACGCCGTCGGCGTCGAAGTCTTTCGCATCAAGGACGAGGAGCGCGCATGAACGCCCCCCACATGAACGACACGGCGGCCGACGCCGCCACGCTGGACGAAGCCGCCGCCCCGGCCGGCCGCCAGGCGCTGACGCGCCGCGAGCAGAAGGAAGCGTACGAGAACAACAAGCTGTTCAAGCGGATCGTGCGCCAGGTCGGCCAGGCGATCGGCGACTACAACATGATCGAGCCGGGCGACAAGGTGATGGTGTGCCTGTCGGGCGGCAAGGACAGCTACGCGATGCTCGACGTGCTGCTGCGCCTGCGCGAGCGCGCACCGATCGACTTCGACATCGTCGCGGTGAACCTCGACCAGAAGCAGCCGGGCTTCCCCGAGCACGTGCTGCCCGAATACCTGAAACAGGTCGGCGTGCCGTTCCACATCGAGAACCAGGACACCTACAGCATCGTCAAGCGGCTCGTGCCGGAAGGCAAGACGACCTGCTCGCTGTGCTCGCGGCTGCGCCGCGGCATCCTGTACCGCGTGGCCGGCGAGCTCGGCGCGACCAAGATCGCGCTCGGCCATCACCGCGACGACATCGTGCAGACGCTGCTGCTCAACATGTTCTACGGCGGCAAGCTGAAGGGGATGCCGCCGAAGCTGCAGTCGGACGATGGCAAGAACATCGTGATCCGCCCGCTCGCGTACGTGAAGGAAACCGATCTCGAGAAATACGCGGAGCTGCGCGAATTCCCGATCATCCCGTGCAATCTGTGCGGCAGCCAGCCGAACCTGAAGCGCGCGGAAATGAAGGCGCTGATCCGCGAATGGGACAAGCGCTTCCCGGGCCGCGTCGACAACATGTTCAACGCGCTCGCGAAGGTCGTGCCGTCGCACCTGATGGACACGACGCTGTACCCGTTCCAGTCGCTGCGCGCGACGGGCGAAGCCGATCCGCAAGGCGACATCGCGTTCGACGAGGAGCCGTGCGCGTCGGGCGACGACTCGGCCGCGCCGGGCGCCGCGCAACCGATCTCGATCGTCCAGTTCGACGACCTGTAAGCAGGGCCCGAACACCCGCCGGAAGCGGGCGCCGAGCGCCCTTTCCGGCGTGGCGCGCCCGCTGCGGCAGGCCCGGAACGGCGGGGGCCGCATGCTAAAATGGACGGCTTCGAACTCCCTGACCAAGCGCGCGCCATGAATATCGTGATTTTGGCGGCAGGCACCGGCAAGCGCATGCGTTCCGCGCTGCCGAAAGTGCTTCACCCCCTGGCCGGCAGGCCGCTCCTCTCCCACGTCATCGACACCGCGCGCACGCTGCAGCCGTCCCGGCTCGTCGTCGTCGTCGGCCACGGCGCCGAGCAGGTCCAGGCCGCCGTCGCCGCACCCGACGTCCAGTTCGCGGTGCAGGCCGAGCAGCTCGGCACCGGCCATGCGGTCCGTCAGGCGCTGCCGCTGCTCGATCCCGCCCAGCCGACGCTCGTGCTGTACGGCGACGTGCCGCTCACGCGCGCGTCGACGCTGCGGCGCCTCGTCGATGCCGCGCGCGAAGGCCGCTACGGGATCCTGACCGTCACGCTCGACGATCCGACCGGCTACGGCCGCATCGTGCGCGACGCGGCCGGCTTCGTCACGCGCATCGTCGAGCAGAAGGATGCATCGCCGGACGAGCTGAAGATCGCCGAGATCAACACCGGCATCATCGTCACGCCGACGGCCCAGCTGTCGATGTGGCTCGGCGCGCTGAAGAACGAAAACGCGCAGGGCGAGTACTACCTGACCGACGTCGTCGAACTCGCGATCGAGGCCGGCTTCGAGGTCGTCACGTCGCAGCCCGACGACGAATGGGAAACGCTCGGCGTGAACAGCAAGGCGCAGCTCGCGGAGCTCGAGCGCATTCACCAGCGTAACGTCGCCGATGCGCTGCTCGCCGACGGCGTCACGCTCGCCGATCCGGCGCGCGTCGACGTGCGCGGCACGCTGCGCTGCGGCCGCGACGTGTCAATCGACGTGAACTGCGTGTTCGAAGGCAACGTGACGCTCGCCGACAACGTAACCGTCGGCGCGAACTGCGTGATCCGCAACGCGTCGATCGGCGCGGGCACGCGCATCGACGCGTTCACGCACATCGACGGCGCCGAGCTCGGCGCGCACACCGTGATCGGCCCGTACGCGCGGCTGCGCCCCGGCGCGCAGCTCGCGGACGAAGCGCACGTCGGCAACTTCGTCGAGGTGAAGAACGCGGTGATCGGCCACGGCTCGAAGGCGAATCACCTCACGTACATCGGCGACGCCGACATCGGCGCACGCGTGAACATCGGCGCGGGCACGATCACCTGCAACTACGACGGCGCGAACAAGTTCCGCACCGTGATCGAGGACGACGTGTTCGTCGGCTCCGACACGCAGCTCGTCGCGCCCGTGCGCGTCGGCCGCGGCGTGACGATCGCCGCCGGCACGACGATCTGGAAGGACGTCGCCGAAGGCGTCCTCGCATTGAACGAGAAGACGCAGACCGCGAAGAGCGGCTACGTCCGCCCGGTCAAGAAGAAGAGCTGAACCTTTTGCGGGCGCCCGCGCGGCGCCCGCGTCGACTGACAGGATTGACCATACATGTGCGGCATTGTCGGCGCAGTTGCGCAACGTAATATCGTCCCGGTGCTGATCGAAGGATTGCGGCGCCTCGAATACCGCGGCTACGACTCGTGCGGCGTCGCCGTGCTCGAACCGGGCGCGCCGAAGCGCGCGCGCAGCGTCGCGCGCGTCGCCGATCTCGACGCACAGGTGCGCGAGACGCACCTCGAAGGCACGACCGGCGTCGCCCACACGCGCTGGGCCACGCACGGCGCGCCCGTCACGCACAACGCGCACCCGATCTTCTCGTCGAACGCGCTCGCGCTCGTGCACAACGGCATCATCGAGAACTTCGAGCCGCTGCGCGACGCGCTGCGCGCGAAGGGCTACGAATTCGTGTCGCAGACCGACACCGAAGTGATCGCGCACCTCGTGCACAGCCTGTACCGCGGCAACCTGTTCGACGCGGTGCGCGAAGCCGTGCACCAGCTGCACGGCGCGTATGCGATCGCCGTGATTCACAAGGACCAGCCGCACACCGTCGTCGGCGCGCGCCAGGGTTCGCCGCTCGTCGTCGGCCACGGCGACGGCGAGAACTTCCTCGCGTCCGATGCGCTCGCGCTCGCGGGTAGCACCGACCGCTTCACGTTCCTCGAGGAAGGCGACGTGTGCGAGCTGTCGCTCGACGGCGTAACGATCGTCGATCGCCACGGCGCCACCGTGCAGCGCGAAATCCGCGTCGTCAGCGCCTACGGCGGCGCGGTCGAGCTCGGGCCCTATCGCCACTTCATGCAGAAGGAAATCTTCGAGCAGCCGCGCGCGATCGGCGACACCGTGCCGCAGACGGACGCCTTCGACACGACGCTGTTCGGCGACGCCGCGCCCGCCGCGTTCGCGCAGATCGACAGCCTGTTGATCCTCGCGTGCGGCACGAGCTACTACTCGGGCCTCACCGCGAAGTACTGGCTCGAATCGATCGCGAAGATCCCGACCCAGGTCGAGATCGCGAGCGAATACCGCTACCGCGAGTCGGTGCCGAACCCGCGCCAGCTCGTGCTCGTGATCTCGCAGTCGGGCGAGACGGCCGACACGCTCGCGGCGCTCAAGCACGCGCAGTCGCTCGGCCACACGCATACGCTCGCCGTGTGCAACGTCGCGACGAGCGCGATGGTGCGCCTGACCGACATGCAGTTCCTGACGCACGCAGGCACCGAGATCGGCGTCGCGTCGACGAAGGCGTTCACGACCCAGCTCGTCGCGCTGTTCGTGCTGGCCGCGACGCTCGGCAAGCTGCGCGGTCACGTCGACGCCGCGCAGGAAGCGCAATTCCTGAAGGAGCTGCGCCACCTGCCGGCCGCGCTGAACAGCGTGCTCGCGCTCGAGCCGCAGATCATCGCGTGGTCGGAGGAATTCGCGCGCAAGGAAAACGCGCTGTTCCTCGGCCGCGGGCTGCACTACCCGATCGCGCTCGAAGGGGCGCTCAAGCTGAAGGAAATCTCGTACATCCATGCCGAGGCCTATCCGGCCGGCGAGCTGAAGCACGGGCCGCTCGCGCTCGTCACGGAAGCGATGCCGGTCGTCACGGTCGCGCCGAACGACACGCTGCTCGAGAAGCTGAAGTCGAACATGCAGGAAGTGCGCGCGCGCGGCGGCGAGCTGTACGTGTTCGCCGATGCCGACACGCAGATCGTCAACGACGACGGCCTGCACGTGATCCGGATGCCGGAACACTACGGGCAACTGTCGCCGATCCTGCACGTCGTGCCGCTGCAATTGCTCGCGTATCACACCGCGTGTGCGCGCGGCACCGACGTCGACAAGCCGCGCAACCTCGCGAAATCGGTGACGGTGGAGTAAGGCTGCCTGGCCGGACGGGCCGTCGCCGGTCCGTCCGGGCGTCGCATCGGCGTGCGGCAGGCCATCCGGCCAGGTCGAAATAGGTACCACTTAGTGGCATATAATCCAGTGCCACGCCCGGCCGGCTCGACAGGCCCGCTTCCGTACGACGCGTCTTCATGTGGAGATTTGCAGTGGCTAAAACGCGATTCAAGCGCGACGCGACGGAGGCGGTCCACAGCGCCGCATCGGGGCTTTATCGCGCCAACCTGCTCGACAAGAAGACGATGCGCGAATACGACGATCTCTGCATCGAAGCCGCGCCGCAATTCGCTCCGGAAGCGATCGCCCGCATCCGCAAGGCGGTCAACGTCAGCCAGAGCGTGTTCGCGCTCTACCTGAACACGACGACGTCGACGATCCGCCAATGGGAACAGGGCGACAAGCGGCCCAGCGGCATCGCCGCGCGCATGCTCCAGATCGTCGAAAAACACGGGCTCGAGGTGTTCTCCTGAGCCGGCTTCCCCGAATGCACATGATCGGCCCCGGCCGGACGCGCCGCAACGAATATGACGGAGAGACAATGGCAAGACTGTTTGGATGCGGATTGCTGGCGCTGACGTTCGCGTCGACGGGCTGGGCCGCCGAGCACTACGTCGAGGTCTGGAACCCGCCGGAGGCGCGGCAGCCCGCGGCTCGGGCGCAGGATGCCCGCACACCGGCCGCCCGCCCGGGCGCCGACGCGCGCACCGGCAAGAGCGCGGAGAAGCACGCGAGCGCCACGCCGAAGGCCGCCGCGAAACCGCACAAGCGCCGCGTCGCGCAGGCCATGAAGGCCGGCTCGCACCGCCCGGCCGCCGCCGCGACCGACACTCCGGCCGCCCCGCGCCCCGTTGCGCAACCCGCGCCCGGGCGTCTCACGGTGATGCAGCCCGCCGCGCCGGACACGACGCGCGCGCTCACCTTCTCCGACATCCCGCGTCAATACACGCCGGACGGCAACGTGCTGCAAGTCGGCACACAAGGCCGCTCCGCGAAGGTGACCCGATAATGGAAGCGCAGACCTACCGCGGCTACCAGATCTGGGGTCATGCGATTCTGCAGCAGGAGGAGATCATGCAGCCCGAGCGCTTCGCGGCGAGCGGCACGATCACGCAGAACAACCGGCTCGTCGAGGCCTCGGGCGTGCTCGGCGTGTTCGACACCGAGGACGACGCGCGCGAGGCGGGACTCGAATGGGCGCGCGCGTGGATCGACAACCACGCCTGACCGACACCGCCGCATGCATCCCGAATGAAAGAAGGGGCGTCCATGACGCCCCTTTCTTTCATTCGAACCGGGAAGCCCGGAGACACTCACGCCGCGGCGCGCGGCGGCCTCACCGTCTGCCGCGGCCGGCCGACGAGACGTGCCAGCACGACGATCGCCGCGAGCGTCGCGACGTACGCGGCGATCTGGATGCCCGCCGGACGCGCGGTATAGCCGATCAGCGTATGCAGCGCCTTGCCGACGATGCTCGACTCCTTGAGCAGCCACGACGTGTCCCAGACCGCATCGCCCCACGACGGCACGAGGCCGGCGGCCAGCAGGAAGCCGACGCACTGGCTCGCCATGCCCGCGGCGAGCAGCACGATCAGCCCGTTGGTGACGGAGAACAGGCGCTTCAACGGAATCTGCAGCAGGCCCGCATACATCGCGTAGCCGAGCCCGGCGCCGCCGAGCACGCCGAGCAGCCCGCCGGCGATCATCTGCGGCGTCTGGCCCGGGTCGCCCGCCGCGATCCCGTACAGGAACAGCACGGCCTCGGAACCCTCGCGCAGCACCGCGACGCCGACCACGATCGCGAGGCCCGTCAGCGGCCGGCTGCCTTCGGCGACGGCCCGCCCGACCTGACCCATGTGCAGCGCCATTTCGCGGCCGTGCCGGCTCATCCAGATGCAGTGCCACGCGAGCATCAGCGTCGCGACGAACATCACGCCCGCGTTGAAGACTTCCTGGCCCATGCCGGACGCCCATTGCGAGATCGCGTCGGCGAACGCCGCGATCAGGCCGGCGCCGACCACGCCGCCGACCAGCCCGCCGCCTACCCACCAGCCGCGCCGCGGCACGCCCTTCGTGGCGGCCATCACGATCGAGACCACCAGCGCGGCCTCGAGCACTTCACGAAAGACGATCAGGGCAGTAGACAGCATGTCGGTATCGGCTTACTTGACGGTCAGGTGCGTCTTCGACTGCGCTTCGTGATACTCGTCGTGGAACTCGTAGGTCCCGGCCTTCAGCGGCCCGACCAGAATCTCGACCGACTTGCCGGCCGGCACGACCTTCTCCGCCTTGAAGTCGTCGCTTTCGAATTCAGCGGGCGTCGCATCGAGGTTCTTCACGACGAACTTCACCTTCTTGCCGGCGGGGATCGTCACGCCCTCGGGCGAAAACTTGTGGTCCTTCAACGTCAGGTTGACGACATCGTCGGCAGCGAAGGCGGACGCGGCCGAGGCGCCCAGCAGGGCCAGTGCGAAACCGATAGCGAAACGGGTCATGTGCGTAATGAACGGAAATATTGAAGGGAATCGATACTAAGATCGATTCGCATTTTCACCTCGGAGTACCCTCACTTCGATCATGGAAATCGTACGTCGTCGATCCCAAGCACGCTTTGTCGCGCAAGGCTCCGCGAGAATTAGCCGACAATGTGCAGTCGTCAATCGGGAAAAATTCGGACTGACCCGCGCGCGCAAATGACCATTCGTCAGACCTCAGCATTACAAATCGCCGATGCGATGCCCTCAACCGCATGCGACGCTTGACCTTCCCACCGTGGCAAGCTTCATGCTGAACGTACTCGTCAATCACTCACCGGAGAGAACACGATGGAATTCGAAGTCCAGGACATGACCTGCGGCGGCTGCGCCAACGCCATCACACGTGCGGTGACCGCCGCCGACCCCGCCGCGAAGCTCGACATCGACGTCGCGGCGAAGATCGTCAAGGTCGACTCGGCGCAAGGCGTCGAGCGCGTACGGTCGATCATCGAAGCCGCCGGCTTCCATCCCGCACTGCGCACCGCGTAACGCGCGCCAAAGGCCGCGGAGGTCATTGCGGGCGCAGCGCCGGACGGCGACGCGCCCGCACCCGGCGGCCTGTCAACGCAGCCGGATCAGCGTCGACTTCAGTTCGGTGTACTTCTCGAGCGCATGCAGCGACTTGTCGCGGCCGTTGCCCGACTGCTTGTAGCCACCGAATGGAAAGTTCATGTCGCCGCCCTCGTCATAGCAGTTCACCCACACGGTACCTGCACGCAGCCGGCGCGACACGTCGTGCGCGGTCGTCAGGTTCGACGTCCACACGGCCGCGGCCAGCCCGTATTCGGTATCGTTCGCGATCCTGACGGCCTCGTCGACGTCGTCGAACACGATCACCGACAACACCGGCCCGAAGATTTCCTCGCGCGCGATCTTCGCATCGGGCTTCACCTCGAACACCGTCGGCTCCACGTAGAAGCCGCCCGTTTCCGCGTTCACGCGCGCACCGCCGGTAACGAGCCGGCCTTCGCTGCGCCCCGCCTCGATATAACCGAGCACGCGTTCGAGCTGGACGCCGTCGACGATCGCGCCCATCGATACCGACGGATCGAGCGGATTGCCCGGCACGTACGCGCGGGCGGCCGCGACGAGCTTCTCGATGAATGCGTCCTTGATGTCGCGATGCACGAGCAGCCGCGAGCCGGCCGTGCACATCTCGCCCATGTTGTAGAAGATCGCGCCGGCCGCCGTTTGCGCCGCGCGGTCGAGATCGGGGCAGTCGGGCAACACGATGTTCGGCGACTTGCCGCCGAGCTCGAGCCACGCGCGCTTCAGGTTCGACTGCGCCGCGTACTGCATGATCAGCTTGCCGACCGCCGTCGAGCCCGTGAACGCGATGCAGTCGACGTCGCGATGCAGCGCGAGCAGCTTGCCCGGTTCGCCCGCGCCCGGCACGACGTTGAACACGCCGGCCGGCATGCCGGCCTCGAAGGCGAGCTGCGCGACGCGGATCGCGGTCAGCGGCGATTTCTCCGACGGCTTCAGCACGACGCTGTTGCCGGCCGCGAGCGCGGGACCGAATTTCCATGCGGCCATCAGGATCGGGAAGTTCCACGGCACGACGGCGGCCACCACGCCGACCGGTTCGCGCGTGACGAGGCCGACGAGATGATGATCGGCCGGCGCGACCTCACCGCCGACCTTGTCGATCGCCTCGGCGAACCATTCGACGCAGTATGCGGCGCCCGGCACGTCGACCGTCGTCGTGTCGCCGATCGGCTTGCCCGCGTCGAGCGTTTCGAGCAGCGACAGTTCGTCGAGATGCTCGCGCATCAGCGTGGCCCAGCGCAGCAGCACGGCCTTGCGCGCACGCGGGTTCAGGCCGGCCCACACCCCTGCGTCGAACGCGCGGCGGGCCGCCGCGACGGCGGCGTTCACGTCCGCTTCGCCGCAGTCGGCGACCTTCGCCAGCACGCGGCCGTCGATCGGGCTCACGCAGTCGAACGTCCTGCCGCCGTGCGCGTCGCGCGATGCGCCATCGATGAATGCGCGCCCTTCGATCGCGAGCGACGCCGCCTTGTTTTGCCAGTCAGCCAAAGTCAACTTGTTCATCAGGATGCCTCAATGGTTTGGCATTCGCGATGCGGCGCGCCGCGCGCCTGGCGCGCAGCCGGCCGGCGGCGAATGCGGTGACGCGCGGTCAGAAGGTCGCCGGCGAATTGGCCGACACGACCTCGCAGAGCAGTTCCGCGCTGGGATTGCGAAAACGATGCGGCAAGCGGCTTTCGAAGTAGTAGCCGTCTCCGGGGTCGAGCAGCCACGTCGCGCCGTCGACGGTCAGCTCGAGCCGGCCCGACACGACGACGCCGCCCTCGTGCCCCGCATGCACGAGCATCTCGGGCCCCGTGTCGGCCAGCGGCTGGTAGATCTCGCGCAGGATGCACATGTTGCGATCCTTCACGTTCGCGCCGACCAGGTGAAACGCGAGCGAATCGTTGCCGAGGTTCGGCATCTCGTCGCGACGCGACACGACCGCGCGCGATTCGACGAGCTCGAACGTAAAGAACTCCGCGAGACTCATCGGGATGCATTCGAGCAGTTTCTTCAGCGACCCGACCGACGGGCTCACGCGGCCCTGTTCGATCAGCGAGATCGTGCCGTTGGTGACGCCGGCGCGTTTCGCGAGTTCGCGCTGCGACAGGCCATGCTTGTTGCGCACGAAACGCAGGCGCTCGGCGACTTCGGTGGACATCGATTCGGTTTCGGACACGATAAGTGCGATGACAAAGTGAAACGACGCATGGGACAGCCGTTGAATATTCTAATCACTTTATGCCGCACATCAGCGGGGAAAACCCTGAAAGGCGTTCGAAATAATGAACGGCGCGCCGACCATTCCTTTTGCGAATCTTTTGTTCGCACTGCTCGGGAAAGCCCTGATGCAGGACCATTAAAAAACATTTGACGCCGTTATTGGCTCGTATATGCTGGCTCTCAGGTCAGCGTCATCAGGCTTTCACAGGCCTCGAAAAGCGTTATCGCAACGCAGCAGTCGATGCCCGTCAATGCACATGACGCCGGGCCGGCACCTTGATTATTTTAAACGCCCCGCGCGTCGAAACGATCAGGTGTTCAATACTTTCAACAAACCAGTCGAGTGTAATCGTGAGAGTCCGTGGCCCTCTGGTGAGGTGGGATCGAGGCGATGTGCGAAGTTTGCGCGGCGCCGTTCCCGCTTCCGACGGCAGTTGCGGCTGGCATAGTCCTCGCCTGCTTCACCTGTCGATCTACACCATCCTGTCCCGTCGTTCCGTTCGGCGCCACAACGCCGTTTCCGCACGCGCATTCGTCGCCGTCGATACCGACGAAGTGGCGTCGCTGCTGCCGTAGCGCCTCTCCTTTCTTCACGTCGTTCGTTTCGTCCGTCGATTCGCCAACCGCATCGTCCGTGCGGTGACGGAACGCGTTCGCGCATTCGTTGCGGCGTCGCGTATCGCGATGAAACGAACGACGGCCTGACCGTCGCGCGCAGCGCGGATCGCCACGCCATCCCGTTGCGCCCATTCACCAGCGGCCGTGCGCCCGACGCCCGGCTGCGGGGTCGTGTCGCGCCCGCGTTTTGCCGCATTCGGGCCGACGTGCGCCACGTCCCTACGGATTACTGATTGACGTCATGGAAAGGAAACCTCTCGTCGGCATCACCGCCGACTTCACCCAGATCGGCGCGCACGCGTCGCATACGGTCGGCGACAAATACGTGGCCGCGATCGTCGACGGCGCGCAAGCGCTCGCGATGGTGCTGCCGGCGCTCGGCGAACGGCAGTCGACTGCCGACGTGCTCGACGCCGTGGACGGGCTGTTGTTTACCGGCAGCTACTCGAACGTCGAGCCGCATCGGTACGGCGGCGAGCCGAGCGAGCCCGGCACGAAGCACGACCCCGCCCGCGACGCGACGACGCTGCCGCTCTTGCGTGCGGCCATCGTCGCGGGCGTGCCCGTGCTCGCCGTGTGCCGCGGCTTCCAGGAGCTGAACGTCGTTTGCGGCGGCACGCTGCACCAGCGCGTACATGAAGTGCCCGGCTTCGCCGATCACCGCGAGGACGACGACGCGCCGATGGATACGCAATACGGCCCCGCGCACGTCGTGCGCCTGACGCCCGGCGGCCAGCTGCATGCGCTCGCCGGCGGCCGCGACGAAGTGCACGTGAACTCGCTGCACAAGCAGGGCATCGCGCAGCTCGGCTCCGGCCTCGCCGTCGAGGCCGTCGCGCCGGATGGCCTGATCGAGGCCGTGAGCGTCGTCGACGCACCCGCGTTCGCGCTGGCCGTGCAGTGGCATCCGGAATGGCGACACGCGCAGGACCCGCTGTCGAGCGCGATCTTCCGCGCGTTCGGCGATGCGTGCCGCGCCCGCCGCGCCGAACGCACGCGCGCCATGGCCGCCGCCGCGCTCGCATGAGCGCGCCAACCAGACAACGAGAACAGACATGCAAGACATCGAAGGCTTTCTGAAGCAGCACCGGATTACCGAGATCGAAGCGATCATTCCCGACATGGCCGGCATCGCGCGCGGCAAGATCACGCCGCGCAACAAGTTCACGTCCGGCGAATCGATGCGGCTGCCGCAGGCCGTGATGGTGCAGACCGTCACCGGCGACTATCCGGAAGACGGCTCGCTGACCGGTGTGACCGACCCCGACATGGTGTGCGTGCCCGACACGTCGACCATCCGCCTGATCCCGTGGGCCGTCGACCCGACCGCGCAGGTGATCCACGATTGCGTGCATTTCGACGGCTCGCCGGTCGAGATCTCGCCGCGCTACGTGCTGCGCCGCGTGCTCGACCTGTACAAGGCAAAGGGCTGGAAGCCGGTCGTCGCGCCCGAGCTCGAGTTCTATCTGGTCGACATGAACAAGGACCCCGACCTGCCGCTGCGCCCGCCGGTCGGCCGCACGGGCCGCCCCGAAACGGGCCGCCAGTCCTATTCGATCGAGGCCGTCAACGAATTCGATCCGCTGTTCGAGGACATCTACGAGTACTGCGAATCGCAGAACCTCGACATCGATACGCTGATCCACGAAGTCGGCGCCGCGCAGATGGAGATCAACTTCATGCACGGCGACGCGCTGTCGCTGGCCGACCAGGTGTTCCTGTTCAAGCGCACGGTGCGCGAGGCCGCGCTGCGCCACAACATGTACGCGACGTTCATGGCCAAGCCGATGGAAGACGAACCGGGCTCGGCGATGCACGTGCACCAGAGCATCGTCGACGAGGAAACGGGCCAGAACCTGTTCACGTCGCCGGAAACCGGCGGCGCGACGTCGATGTTCTACAACTATCTCGCGGGGCTGCAGAAGTACACGCCGGCGCTGATGCCGATCTTCGCGCCGTACATCAACTCGTATCGCCGCCTGTCGCGCTTCATGGCCGCGCCGATCAACGTGCAATGGGGCTACGACAACCGCACGGTGGGGTTCCGCATCCCGCATTCGGGCCCGGCCGCACGCCGCATCGAAAACCGCATCCCGGGCGTCGACTGCAACCCGTACCTCGCGCTCGCGGCGACGCTCGCGGCTGGCTATCTGGGCATGACGCAGCGCCTGGAGCCGACCGAGCCGCTCGTCAGCGACGGCTACAGCCTGCCGTACCAACTGCCGCGCAACCTCGAGGAAGGGCTGACGCTGATGGCCGCGTGCGAGCCGCTCGGCGAGATCCTCGGGCACAAGTTCCTGAAAGCGTATTTCGCGCTGAAGGAAACCGAATACGAAGCGTTCTTCCGCGTAATCAGCTCGTGGGAACGCCGCCATCTGCTGCTGCACGTGTAAGCGTGCCAACCGCATACGGAATCACGGAGGAAACATGACTTACCGCAACGAATCGGCCTGGATCCAGCCGGCCGCGCCGACTGCCACGGCCGCCGCGCCGCGCGCGACGCAGGCACGCTCGACCGCCGAATACCGCGCGCTCGACGCCGCGCACCACATCCATCCGTTCTCGGACATGGGCGCGCTCAATCGCGCGGGCAGCCGCGTGAT
>NZ_LPDI01000089.1:0-65991 GCF_001528895.1 Burkholderia sp. MSMB1078WGS
TCACGACGGTGCAGGATGTCGCGCAGACGGTGCTGTTCCTGTCGGCATTCCCGAGCGCTGCGCTCACGGGCCAGTCGGTGGTCGTCAGCCACGGCTGGTTCATGCAGTAACGCGGTGGCGGGCGGTGTAGCCGCCCGCCGCGCTGAACGGCACAACAAAAAAACGCGCTCCGTGGAGCGCGTTTTTCATGTCGGCAGGGCGTGTAGCCGGTGACGGCTGCCGCCCGGTGCCGCTTTACTTCAGGACCGCTGCGATCGCATTGGCGACCGCGTCGAGGTTGCGCGTGTTCAGCGCGGCGACGCAGATCCGGCCCGTGCTGACCGCATAGATGCCGAACTCGTCGCGCAGGCGATCGACTTGTGCCGAGGTCAGGCCCGAATACGAAAACATCCCGCGCTGCGCGTTGATGAAGCTGAAATCGCGATCGACGCCGCTCGCCTTCAAGCGCTCGACGAGACCGTTGCGCATCGCGCGGATGCGGTCGCGCATTTCGCCGAGTTCCTGCACCCACGCCGCGTGCAGTTCCGGCGATGCGAGCACCGCTGCGACCACCGCGCCGCCGTGGGTCGGCGGGTTCGAGTAGTTCGTGCGGATCACGCGCTTCAGTTGCGACAGCACGCGCGTGGCTTCTTCCTTGCTCGACGTGATGATCGACAGCGCGCCGACGCGCTCGCCGTACAGCGAGAACGACTTCGAGAACGACGACGACACGAACGCGTTGAGGTCGGCCGCGGCAAACAGGCGCACGGCAGCGGCATCGGCTTCGATGTTCTCGCCGAAGCCCTGGTAGGCCATGTCGAGGAACGGCACGAGGTTGCGCGCCTTCACGACGTCGACGACCTGTTGCCACTGCGCTTCGGTCAGGTCCACGCCGGTCGGGTTGTGGCAGCACGCATGCAGCACGACGACCGTGCCGGCCGCGTAGCTGTTCAGCGCCGACAGCATGCCTTCGAAGTTCACGCCGTTGGTGGCCGCGTCGTAATACGGGTACGCGACGACTTCGAAGCCGGCCGCTTCGAACAGCGCGCGGTGGTTTTCCCAGCTCGGATCGCTGATCGCGACCTTCACGTTCGGATTCACGGTGCGCAGGAAATCGGCGCCGATCTTCAGCGCGCCCGTGCCGCCCAGTGCCTGCGCCGTGACCACGCGGCCCGCCGCGATCAGCGGCGAGTCGTTGCCGAGCAGCAGCTTCTGCACGGCCGCATCGTAGGCGGCGATCCCGTCGATCGGCAGGTAGCCGCGCGGCAGGCCGGCCTCGACACGCGCCTTCTCCGCGTCGCGAACCGCGCGCAGCAGCGGAATCTTGCCGTCTTCGTTCGTGTACACGCCGACGCCGAGGTTGACCTTGGTCGGACGCGTATCGGCGTTGAAGGCTTCGTTCAGGCCCAGGATCGGGTCGCGGGGAGCAAGCTGGACAGCGGAGAAGAGCGACATGATGATTCGGCAGTAGTGAAAAGAGGGTCAGGCTTTCGCCGGCGGGGCGGGCGCGGAGCAGCGTGCCAACGGCGCGACGCCGGAAAGCGCAGCAGCCTGACATTGTAGCGAATTCGCGCTGGCGGGGGCGGCGATTCCATCGCGATCGGGGCGGCGAATCGTGAATTCGGGCGGCCGTCGCGCGTCAGGAGCCGACAGCAGTTCGCGCGGCCGCGAAGCGCTAGAATGCTTTCTTTGCCCTTGCTCCGGCCGCATTCCATGTCCGAACATCATGCCGAAGTCGGCGACGCGCTCGACGAATCCAAATTCGTCACTTTCGAAGGGTCGCCGTTCCAGCTTTACCAGCCATACCCGCCCGCGGGCGACCAGCCGACCGCGATCGACACGCTCGTCGAAGGCGTCGGCGACGGCCTTGCCTTCCAGACGTTGCTCGGCGTGACAGGTTCGGGCAAGACCTTCACGATGGCCAACACGATCGCGCGGCTCGGCCGCCCGGCGATCGTGTTCGCGCCGAACAAGACGCTCGCGGCCCAGCTTTACGCGGAGTTCCGCGAGTTCTTCCCGCGCAACGCGGTCGAGTATTTCGTCTCGTACTACGACTACTACCAGCCTGAGGCCTACGTGCCGCAGCGCGACCTGTTCATCGAGAAGGACTCGTCGATCAACGAGCACATCGAGCAGATGCGGCTGTCGGCGACGAAGAGCCTGATGGAGCGTCGCGACGTGGTGATCGTCGCGACGGTGTCGGCGATCTACGGTATCGGCAATCCGTCCGAATATCACCAGATGATCCTGACGCTGCGCACCGGCGACAAGCTCGGCCAGCGCGACGTGATCGCGCGGCTGATCGCGATGCAATACACGCGCAACGAGCAGGATTTCCAGCGCGGCACGTTCCGCGTGCGCGGCGACACGATCGACATCTTCCCGGCCGAACACGCGGAAATGGCCGTGCGCGTCGAGCTGTTCGACGACGAGGTCGAGACGCTGCACCTGTTCGACCCGCTGACCGGGCGCGTGCGGCAGAAGATTCCGCGTTTCACCGTGTATCCGTCGTCGCATTACGTGACGCCGCGCGACACCGTGATGCGCGCGGTCGAGACGATCAAGGACGAATTGCGCGAACGGCTCGAGTTCTTCCATCGCGAGGGCAAGCTCGTCGAGGCGCAGCGCCTCGAGCAGCGCACGCGCTTCGATCTCGAGATGCTGCAGGAACTCGGCTTCTGCAAGGGCATCGAGAACTATTCGCGGCATTTCTCGGGTGCGGCGCCCGGCGATCCGCCGCCGACGCTCGTCGACTACCTGCCGCCCGATGCGCTGATGCTGCTCGACGAATCGCACGTGCTGATCGGCCAGCTGAACGGCATGTACAACGGCGACCGCGCGCGCAAGGAAAACCTCGTCAATTACGGCTTCCGCCTGCCGTCGGCGCTCGACAATCGGCCGCTGAAGTTCCACGAGTTCGAGCGCAAGATGCGTCAGGTCGTGTTCGTGTCGGCCACGCCGGCCGACTACGAGAAGCGCGTGACGGGGCAGATCGCCGAGCAGGTCGTGCGACCGACGGGCCTCGTCGATCCGGAAATCGAGGTGCGGCCGGCGAGCTCGCAGGTCGACGACGTGCTGACCGAAATCAACGCACGCGTGCAGGCCGGCGAGCGCGTGCTGATCACCGTGCTGACGAAGCGCATGGCCGAACAGCTGACCGAGTTCCTGGCCGACCATGGCGTCAAGGTGCGTTATCTGCACAGCGACATCGATACGGTCGAGCGCGTCGAGATCATCCGCGACCTGCGGCTCGGCACGTTCGACGTGCTGGTCGGGATCAACCTGCTGCGCGAGGGCCTCGACATTCCCGAAGTGTCGCTCGTCGCGATCCTCGACGCGGACAAGGAAGGCTTCCTGCGCGCCGAGCGCTCGCTGATCCAGACGATCGGCCGTGCCGCGCGGAACGTGAACGGCAAGGCGATTCTCTACGCGGACAACATGACCGAGTCGATGAAGCGCGCGATCGACGAAACCGAGCGGCGCCGCGCGAAGCAGATCGCCTACAACGAAAAGATGGGCATCACGCCGCGCGGCGTCGTGAAGCGCATCAAGGACATCATCGACGGCGTCTACAACGCCGACGACGCGCGTGCGGAGTTGAAGGAGGCGCAGCAGCGCGCGAAATTCGAGGACATGTCGGAAAAGCAACTCGCGAAGGAAATCAAGCGTCTCGAGAAGCAGATGGCCGACTACGCGAAGAACCTCGAATTCGAGAAGGCCGCCGCGACCCGCGACCAGCTTGCCGTGCTGCGCGAACGCGTGTTCGGCGCGAACGTCGGCGATCACATCAGCGGCGGGCGGTAAATCTTTCCAAGCGTCACCGAATCCTTTTGGTAAAGCGCCTGTAAGCCTTGTCGGATCAGGGGTTTACGGCCCTCTCCGTTTGTTCGGAAACGGGTTCGGTGCTAAACTCCTCATGTATTGAGAATAGTTCGCATTAACGTTCTTCGTCGCGTTAGTGTTTCCAGCGGGCGCCCGGCGGCGGCTCGCATGTCGTCAAGATAGTCAGACAAATAACAAGGAGTGTCCATGTTGGGTTCTTCGTTCATCCGCACGACGGTTGCGGTAGCGGCGGCGCTGGCCGCGATGTCGGCCTCGGCGGCCGAGTATCCGATCGGCAAGCAGCAGATCCAGGGCGGCATGGAAATCGGGGCGGTGTATCTGCAGCCGATCACGATGGACCCGGAAGGCATGATGCGCAAGGCGTCGGATTCCGACATCCACCTCGAGGCCGACATCCATGCGGTCAAGAACAACCCGACCGGTTTCGCGGAAGGCGACTGGATGCCGTACCTGCAGGTCACGTACAAGCTGACGAAGCAGGGCGACACGAAGTGGAAGGCCGAGGGCGACCTGATGGGCATGGTCGCGAGCGACGGCCCGCACTATGGCGACAACGTGAAGCTCGCCGGCCCGGGCAAGTATCACCTGACGTTGGTCGTCAAGCCGCCGATGCAGTCGGGTCACATGGCGTTCGGCCGCCACGTCGACAAGGAAACGGGCGTGGGCCCGTGGTTCAAGCCCATCACGCTCGAGTACGACTTCCCGTTCGCCGGTATCGGCAAGAAGGGCGGTTACTGATCGGTGGCATGACGAACGGCGCGCTTCGGCGCGCCGTCGGCGTAGAGAACCCAGAATGAAAATTCCCCAGAAAATCGTTGCCGCAGCCGCTGCGCTGTGGCTTGCCGGCGCGGCGCATGCGGCCGATCTGCCGACGTTCAAGCTCGAGATGACGGACGGCAAGCTGAATCCCGCGCGCATCGAAGTGCCGGCCGGCCAGCGCTTCAAGATCGAGATCAGGAACACCGGCAAGGGCGCCGCCGAATTCGAGAGCGTGCAGTTGCGCAAGGAGAAGGTGCTCGCGCCGGGCGCCGATTCGTTCGTGGTCGTCGCCCCGCTGTCGCCGGGCGAATACAAGTTTTTCGACGATTTTCACCAGCAGGCACAGGGCGTGATCGTCGCGAAGTAACGCGTTTTATCTGCGCGCGGGCGTCCAGTCCCTTGCCCCGCGCGTCAGGAGGTATCGATGGGTCAGATCTTGTTCATCGTCTGGCGGGAGAGCGTCGAAGCGCTGCTCGTCGTCGGCATTCTCTATGCATGGCTGAAAAACGGCGACGACGACGCGCGCCGCGGCCTGCCTTTCCTCTGGGCCGGCGTCGGCGCCGGCCTGCTGATGGCCGTCGGCCTCGGCGCCGCGTTGGTCGGGTTCACCGAGGTGTTGTCCGGCGACGCGCAGGACTATTTCCAGACGGCGATGGTGCTGATCGCGTGCGTGCTGATCGTGCAGATGGTGCTGTGGATGCGCCGGCACGGCCGCACGCTGAAGCGCGACATGGAGCAGTCGCTGCAGCAAAGCACGCGCGATTCGAACTGGTGGGGCGTCGCCGTGCTGGTCGCGCTCGCGATCGCGCGCGAAGGCAGCGAGACGGTGATCTTCCTGTACGGCCTCGGTTTCGGCCAGTCGGGCCACGTCGACGGCAGCCAGATGCTCGCGGTCGTGATCGGTCTCGGCCTCGCGTTCCTCACGTTCTATCTGCTGCAGCTCGGCGGCAAGTATTTCTCGTGGCGGCATTTCTTCCGCGTCACCGAGGTGATGCTGCTGTTTCTCGGCGCGGGCCTGTTCCAGACCGGCGTCGACAAGCTGATCGACAAGGAAATCCTGCCGCTCGGCATCTCGCAGGTGTGGGATACGTCCGCGATCCTCGATGATTCGGGCACGTTCGGTTCGCTCGTCGCGACGCTGACCGGCTATCGCGCGCACCCGGCGCTGACCAACCTGGTGGCGTATGCGGTGTACTGGGCGGTCGTCTGGCTGCTGATGAAGCGCGCGAGCCGCCGTCCGGCCGTTGCAGCGGGTCGCGCGGCATGAGCGTTGTCGCCGCCGTCAAGCCGGGCTGGCTCGCGCAGGCCGGCCAGTGGATGCAGCGCCACGGTGCGCTGATCCGCGGTATCCAGTGGATCGTCGTCGCCGTCTACGCGTTCCTGATCATCGTGCCGGCGGTGTTGCCGCTGCCGGACGATTCCGCGCACCTGTGGAACAACCTCACGCTCATCGCGCAGTTCGCGTTCTGGGGCATCTGGTGGCCGTTCGTGCTGCTGTCGATGGTGATGCTCGGCCGCGTCTGGTGCGGTGTGCTGTGCCCTGAGGGCGCGCTTACCGAATACGCGAGCAAGTTCGGCCGCGGCGGCCCGATTCCGCGCTGGATCCGGTGGGGCGGCTGGCCGTTCGTCGCGTTCGGCATCACGACGATCTACGGGCAGATGGTGAGCGTGTACCAGTACCCGCTCGCGGTGCTGTTCGTGCTCGGCGGCTCGACCGTCGGCGCGATCGTGATCGGCGTGCTGTACGGCCGCGAGAAACGCGTGTGGTGCAAGTACCTGTGTCCGGTCAACGGCGTGTTCGGGCTGCTCGCACGGCTCGCGCCGATGCGCTACAAGGTCGACGAGGATGCATGGCGCCGTTCGTACAAGAACGGCGAGCACGGCCATCGCGTGATTCCGATCAACTGCGCGCCGCTCGTGCCGTTGCGCAACATGAAGGGTGCGGCGGCCTGCCATATGTGCGGCCGCTGCAGCGGGCACCGCGACGCGATTTCGCTGTCGCTGCGTTCGCCGTCCGACGAAGTCGTGAACCTCGGTGCGGAACAGGCCAACCCGTGGGACACCGCGCTGATCCTGTACGGCCTGCTCGGCGTGGCGATCGGCGCGTTCCACTGGACCGTCAGCCCCTGGTTCGTGCAGATCAAGCAATGGCTCGCGGGCTGGCTGATCGACCGCGACATCACGTGGCCGCTCGAGACCAATGCGCCGTGGTTCCTGCTCACGCACTACCCGGACCGCAACGACGTGTTCTCCTGGCTCGATGGCGGGCTGGTCGTCAGCTACATCGTCGGCACGGGCCTCGTGTACGGCACGGCGCTGCTGGTGTTGCTGGCCGGCGCCACGCTGATGCTCGGCCGCTTCGATCGCGTGCGCCTGCATCATCTCGCACAGGCGCTGATTCCGATCGCGGGTGCGGGCGTGTTCCTCGGGCTGTCGGCCACGACGCTGTCGTTGCTGCGCGCCGAGCATGTGCCGCTCGGCTGGGCATCCGATGTGCGTATCGCGATTCTGGTCGGCGCCAATGTGTGGAGTGCGTGGCTCGCGTGGAAGGTAGCGGGGCGCTATGCGGCATGGCCGCGCCGGCTCGCGGCATTCGCGTGGTTCGCCGTCGGGCTGGCCGTCGTCGACAGCGCATGGTGGTTGATGTTCTGGGGGTTCTGAAGCGGCGAGCATGCCGCTCCTCGCTGTCGCCGCACCGGCGGCAGCAACGCGACACCCGGGCAACGTGCTTCGCGCATTGGCAGATCAAACTAAAAAGCGACACGTCCTTCGACGTGTCGCTTTTTTCTTCCTTGTGCGAGAACCAAAAAAAAAGTGGCTTGGCTTGCTGCAACGGCTGCTTGAGTGTGTTTGCACGAAGGGGTCTAGATCTCGCGTGCAAGCCGTTACGCTGGCTACTGCCCAACACCTCTCAGGGAGGTGGTCCCCACAATACTCGGTCGTTACTTCGTCAGGATCAGTTTGCCGAGCCGCGTGGCGCGCAACTGATAAGTCTCTCCGTTATGCGCGATGCTGACATGGCTTTGGCCTTGCAGCAGCGCATCGCTGTTGACGACCCGCGTGCCTGCATCGCGGTTGCCGGCGGGTTTCGCCGGCGTGGTGACCGCTGCCGTCTTCTGACGGCTGCTGGCTGCGGTGCCGGTGGTGCGGCGCAGGGTCAGCGTGGTCGGGCGCATGGTGTCGGTCATTCGGTTTGAGCGGTGACTGTCGATACGATGGAATGAATTCTAAATGATAACCATTCCCATTTACAAAAACTCTTTGTCAATCGAAATATCAGCGCTGATAGCTTGAATCAAAAAAGGCGGCCCGCAGGCCGCCACGGGGATTCAGTGCAGCGGATCGGGATCCTTGCGACCCTGCGCGTATTCGCGGATCAGGCGAACGGTATCGATATCCGACGTGCGGTACGCCTCCTTGACGATCCCGTGCGTCTGTCGCGCTTCTTCGCTGTCGTCCGTGACCGTCAGCGTCGTGCGGTACTCGAAACGCAGGAACAGCTCGTTGTCGTCGCGCTCCTCGATCGTCATCGTCAATGAGCCGCCGATCTCGCCGTCGGCCGCGCGGATGTCGTAGCGGACCTGCTGGTTCGGCGTGAACGTCACGTGGTCGCGCACGGTCGCGTGGCCGTAATGCAGTTCGCGTTCGAGCGTCGTGTCTGTCCGTTCGTGGATGACGCAGCTGTCGAGACCGATCACGAACAGCTGCGGCTGTTCCGCACGCAGCACGAGGCCTTCCCAGAGCTGGTCGCGGGTGAGGGCCGGCACGGCCGGATCGTCGGAGTTGATCTGGATCAGATGTTCGAAGTTCAAGGGCAGGGGTTCCTTCTGGTGACGGGGTCGCCACATGCATGATTCAAGCACTTATTGTGACGCAAAACCACGGGCTTCGCGGCACCTGCGCCCCAACTGGTTCACGCGTCGATGCGGCCCATGCGGCCGGTCTGGTAGTCGACGACGGCCTGCCGGATTTCTTCCTCGGTATTCATCACGAACGGGCCGTAACGGACGATCGGCTCGTTGAGCGGCACGCCGCCGATCAGCAGCAGATCGAGCGACGTGTCGCCGGCAGCGAACGTGACGGTGTCGCCGTCGTCGCCGTAGACGATCATGTGCCGTGCGTCGACAGCCTGCCTGTCGGGCCCGTAGAGGCCCGTTCCGTCGATCGGATAGGCAAACACGCGGTAACCGGCCGGCACGGGCTGCGTGACCGTTGCGCCGGGTTCCAGCGTGAAGTGCTGATAGAGGATCGGCGTGCGCGTCTCGATCGCGGCCTGTACGCCGAATGCTTCGCCGGCGATGACGCGCACGCGCGCGCGGCCGTCCGGCGACGTCGCGGTCGGAATGCGGGCAGCCGGGATCTCCTGGTAACGCGGCGCGATCATTTTGTCGCGGCGCGGCAGGTTGACCCACAGCTGGAAGCCGTGGGAGCGCCCGCCTGCCTGAGCGAACGCCGGGTCCGGCATCTCGCTGTGCACGACGCCGGCGCCGGCCGTCATCCACTGCACGTCACCGGGGCCGAGTGTGCCGGCGTGGCCGGACGAGTCGCGATGACGGAAGCGCCCGTCGAGCGCGTAGGTCACGGTTTCGAAGCCGCGATGCGGATGGTCGGGCGCGCCCACGGCTTCGCCGGGGGCGTAGTCGACGGGGCCCATTTCATCGAGCAGCAGGAACGGATCGAAATCCATCAGCAGCCGCGTGGGGAACGGGCGGTGAACCACGAAACCGCCGCCTTCAGTGGTGCGAAGCGCGGGGTAGGTGCGATCAAGCGAGCGAGCGGTGGTCATGGGAAGCCCTCGACATCATCGGAATAGCGTTATTTTTGAAACATGGCGCTATTATATTGGGCGTTTTACCGCGCGATTCGCGGCGGTTCGCAATGGATTGTTCTGGAATTGGAACGATGAGATGAATATCGATGCACATAACCTGAACGACCTGATGTACTTCTCGCAGGTCGTCGAACATGGCGGCTTCTCGGCCGCCGAGCGCGTGCTGGGCATCTCGAAATCGCGTCTGTCGCGGCGCCTGACCGAGCTCGAAGCGGCGCTCGGCGTGCGCCTGCTGCAGCGTTCGACGCGCAAGCTCGCACTGACCGAGGCGGGGGAGCTGTTCTACCAGCATTGCCAGGCGATGCTCGCCGAAGCGAAGGCCGCGATGAATGCGGTGCAGCAGTTGCGTGCGTCGCCGCGCGGCTCGGTGCGCGTCAGCGTGCCGGTGACGCTGTCGCAGACGATGCTGTCGCGCATCCTGCCCGAATTCCTGCGCCGCTATCCTGAGGTGAAGGTGCATGTGCGCGTGACGAATCGCGTGATCGATCTGTTCGAGGATTCGATCGACGTCGCGTTGCGTGTGCGCTCGGAGCCACCGCAAAACGCCAACATCGTCGTGCGGCCGCTGTGGCGCACCGAGCAGATGCTGGTCGGCGCGCCGAGCCTGCTGAGCCAGAATGCGCCGCCGCTGGCGCCGGACGACCTGGCCGGCTTCGAGACGCTCGATACGCCGAGCGTCGACGGCCGGCACGTATTCAACCTGATCGCGCCGGACGGAACGCGCCACGTGCACGAGCATGATCCTCGGCTGGTGACGGCCGACCTGATGACGATCCGCGAGGCCGTGCTCGATGGCCTCGGCATCGCGGCGCTGCCGGAGATGATGTACGGCAACGCGCTGCGCGCGGGGCAACTGTCGCCCGTGATGCCCGGCTGGACGCTGCCGGTGCCGCAACTGTATGCGGTGTTCGTATCGCGGCAGGGGATGCCGCCCGCGGTACGAGCGTTCGTCGATTACCTGGTCGAGAAGCTCGACCATGGCGCGTACAAGGAGCCGGGTTGCCCCGAGCGCGCGAAGAAGGAAGCGGCGGCCGATGTTTCGGCGACCTGAACACGGCGCCCACGGCGACGCAAATTTGTTTTGTCATTGAAGCGTCGCCTGCAATCGCAAGTTTCAATCGCCGGAACCTTGAATGCGCGGACGGGCGGGCCTATATTGAAATCCCATTTCGTGAAGGAAGTTCTGAGCGAAATCAGGTGGCCGCATATATTGTGAGCCAGATAGGGCAGAACGCGCAGTCCGTGCAGACCACGGCAGAGTCGCATTTGCGTTGCTCGAGGCGCAACCGATACCGCCAAAGAGCCCGCCGCCCGAAGGCGCCCGCGTGCGCATGAAAAAAGGCCTTCATCTGGCGATGAAGGCCTTTTACTTTGGGGACGCCCGGTCAGGGACGCCCGGTTAGGGGTGGCCGGCTAGGTGCGCCGATACTACCCGCGACGGCGGGGCGCGCGCACGTTACTTCGCTTTCGCGCCGGGCTCCGTCACGAAGCCGAGCTTCGTCAAGCCGCCTGCCTGCGCATCCGACATCACTTCCGCGACGTGCTCGTACGCCACCTTGCGGTCCGCGCGCAGATGCAATTCCGGCTGCGGCGTGCGTTTCGCGGCTTCCGCGATGCGTGCCTGCAGTTGTTCGCGCGTGACCGTGTGGTCGTCCCACAGGATCGTGCCGTCGCCCTGGATCGCGACGTCGACGGTCTGCGGCTTTTCGTCGACGGGCTGGCTGCTGGCGTGCGGCAAGTCGATCTTCACCGCATGCTGCATCGCCGGGATCGTCACGAGAAAAATGATCAGGAGTACGAGCATGACGTCGACGAGCGGCGTCATGTTGATCTCGCTCATCACGGCATCGTCGTCATCGTCGCTGAAACCGGTGTTCATGGCCATGGATCACCTCGTCTCAGCTGGCGGCGCGCGATGCGAGACGCAGGCCGTCGCGCGTCGACGACGACGCGAGGCTCGCGCCCGTCACGAAGTACGCGTGCAGGCCGTGCGCGAAGCGGCGCAGCTTGCTGACGACACCCTTGTTCGCGCGGGTCAGTGCGTTGTAGCCGAGCACGGCGGGAATCGCGACGAACAGGCCGAAGGCCGTCATGATCAGCGATTCGCCGACCGGGCCCGCGACCTGGTCGATCGACGTCTGGCCGGTGGCGCCGATCGCGAGCAGCGCGTGGTAGATCCCCCAGACCGTGCCGAACAGGCCGACGAACGGCGCCGTGCTGCCGACCGATGCGAGGATCGCGAGGCCGCTCTGCATGCGCGAAATACCCTCGTCCATCGTGTCCTTCAGGCAACGCGTGACCCAGTCCGATACGTCCATGCGATCGTGCAGGTGCGGTTGGGTCTGATGGTGGTGGTCGGCGGCTTCCTTGCCCGACAGCGCGAGCGCGAGGAACGGGTTGTCGTTCGGCGTCGAGGCGGCGAGGCCGAGCTTCTTGATGCCATCGTCGAAATTGTCGGAATGCCAGAATGCCTGTTCGGCGTTCTTCGTGAGGCGGTTCAGGCGGATCACGTTCCAGCCTTTGACGACGATCACGATCCACGACAGGACCGACATCACGAGCAGCGTGATCGCAATCGCGCGTGTGACGAAATCACCTTGCGCCCAGACGTGCGCGATACCGTAGCTTTGCATTTTTGTTTCCTTTGAATCTTCCGGATGAGGCAGGTTAGTCGGTGAGCCCGAAGCTGTAGGGCTGTGTGCGGGCGGCGCGGATCGCCTGGCCGTTCTCGATATATGGACGGCAGGTGGTCGAGCGCATCGCGTCGAGTGCGGCATCGTCGAGGCGCGGATAGCCGCTGCTCTTCTGTAACACGATGCTGTCGCTTTCGATCTTGCCGGTCACGCCAACGACGAAGTGAACATAGGCGGTGCCCGATTCGCCGCGGCGGCGCGACATCGACGGATAGTCGGGCTTCACGAAGTTGCATTGGAGCGTCGGCACGTTCTTCGGCGCGCTGACCTGCATCGTTTCGCGCGCCGGGCCCGGCGTGGCGGCCGGTGCCGCGGGAGCGGGGGCGGCGGGAGCAGGTGTCGGATCGGCGGCGGGAGCGGGCGTGGGCGACGGGGCCGGCGACGGCGCAACCGGTTGCGGGGTCGGCTTCGCCGCTTTCTGCATCGGTTTCGGCTCGACCTTCGGCTTCACGCGCGGCACTGGCTTCGGCGGCGCGGGCTGCGGGATCGACTCGGCCGCGACCTGTTGCGCGATCGGCGCAGGCGCGATGAGTTGCGCGGTGATCGACTGCACCTCGACCGATTTCGGCGGCGGCGGGTTGCGATGGAGCCACGCGGCCGTGAGCATGATCGCGTGTGCGGCAAGCACACCGACCGCGACGACGATCACTCGGGGATTCATACGTGGTGCAGCCGGCATGGCGCCGGCAGGAGCGAGATGCGAAGCCTGCATGTTAGCTTGAAAGAACGACGTCGCACCCGGGGCGCGGCAGGTGAATCGGCATCACTTGCGGAAGATCAGCAGCGAGATGCAAACGGTGGTTACGAATCCGATCAGCAATTCCATCACAGGCTCCTTGGCAGGTAAGCCGTTGGCTCGCGCAGACGGTGGCTTGCTGACGGTCAAAACAAAAAATGCGGCCTGGCCGCATGCGCACGCTCAGCGTCGCTCAGGCCGCCTTGCGGTCGTAGAACGTGACCGGGATCGGATGCGCATGATGCTCGACACCGCACCGGCTCGCGCAGACGCCTTGCTCGGCCATGAGGTCGCGTACGGACTCCTCGCACTTGCCGCAGCACGTGGCCACGCCGAGCTCGAACTGGAGTTCGTCGAAAGAGCTCACGCCCTCGGCGAGGGACGCGCGAATCTTGCGATCGGAAACAGACTTGCACACGCAGACGATCATGATGAGTTGCGATAGCTAACGTTAATGCGAATTATTATCATTAATTTTGCGGGCGTTGACAAGCCTGGGTCGGCTTTTTTTAAAGCCATCGGACCCTTGAAGCGGCGGGCGTGGCGAAGCAGGGAGAGCGGACGCGCCGGCCCGCGTCAGGCGGTCGCGCAGGCGCGCGCGTTCGGCGAGGAAATGGTGACGGATTCGACCGGCGCATCGAGGCCGAGCAGCGTCGACGCGAGCGCGCGCAGTTGCAGGCCGTCACTCGTCGAACAGAAGCGCGGGGGCGCGGCGTGCGTGCCGGCCGGCGCGCGCAGCCCGCGTTCGTCGAGCACCCGCGCGAGCTGGCGGGCGATGGCATCGCTCGTGTCGACGATCGTCAGGCGCTCGCCCACAAGGTTACGAATCGTTTCCGTGAAGAACGGATAGTGCGTGCAGCCGAGTACCAGCGTATCGGCGCCGTCGTCGAGCATCGGCTGTAGGTAACGCTCGAGCAGCGCGCGCAACGCGGGGGAGTTCGTGTCGCCGCGTTCGATCGCTTCGACGAGCCCGTGGCCGGGTTGGCAGATGAAGCGACGGCCCGCGCCGTAGCGGTCGAGCAGCGCCTGGAAGCGCGGGCTGTTCAACGTGGATTGCGTGGCGAGCACGCCCGCGACGCCGGTCGCGGACAGCGCGGCGGCCGGCTTGATGCCCGGCTCGACGCCGACGAGCGGGATCGACAGGCGTTCGCGGATGGTCGCGATCGCCCGTGCCGTTGCCGTGTTGCACGCGATGACGAGCGCTTTCGCGCCTTCGCGGGCGAGCCACTCGCCGATCGCCAGCGTGCGTTCCGTGATGAATGCCTCGTCGCGCGGGCCATACGGCGCGTGGTGCGAGTCGGCGACGTAGACGAACGATTCGTCGGGCAAATGCGCGCGCGCGGCGCGCAGCACCGACAGGCCGCCGAGCCCCGAGTCGAAGATGCCGACAGGGGCGGCGGCGCGCGGCGCGGTAGCGGCGGACGGGTTCGTCATCGTCGGGTGGGCGGCGGGCTGGCGGGTGGCGCGATTACTCGGCCGAACCCATCATCGTTTGCTGATAGTTCTGCAGGCCGACCTTGCCGATCAGGTCGATCTGCGTTTCGAGCCAGTCGATGTGCTCTTCGGTGTCGTCGAGAATCTTCTCGAAGATCTCGCGCGACACGTAGTCGCGCACCGATTCGCAGTAGGCGATCGCTTCCTTGCAGGTGGACTGCGAGATCTGCTCGAGCTTCAGGTCGCACTTCAGGATCTCTTCGGTTTCCTCGCCGACGAGCAGTTTGTGCAGGTCCTGCAGGTTCGGCAGGCCGTCGAGCATGAACACGCGCTCGATCAGCCAGTCGGCGTGTTTCATTTCGCCGATCGATTCGTCGTATTCGTGCTTGCCGAGTTTGTCGAGCCCCCAGTGCTTGTACATGCGCGCATGCAGGAAGTACTGGTTGATCGCCGTGAGTTCATTCTTCAGTTGGGCGTTCAGATATTCGATGACTTTCTTGTCGCCTTGCATGGCTGTTCCTTGTTCAGTGGGGCTTCAGAAACCGAACGATAATCGCTCGAACGAGAAAAGCCAAGCCTCGAAGCCTTGTCGGGCCTGCCTTTTGCGTGTAATGAGAATCAGCCTCGAACAACCGGCCGCACACAATAATGAGAATGAGAAGTAAAAAGGCCGGACTTCCGTCCGGCCTTTCGTTCGATCGCGCTTAAGCGGTGGCGACCGGGATCTTGCCGATCTTCGCCTGCCATTCCTTCGGACCCGTCTGGTGCACCGACGTGCCCGACGAATCGACGGCGACCGTCACCGGCATGTCCTGCACGTCGAACTCGTAGATCGCTTCCATGCCGAGGTCTTCGAACGCGAGCACCTTCGCGCCGCGGATCGCCTTCGACACGAGGTAGGCCGCGCCGCCGACCGCCATCAGATAGGCCGCCTTGTGCTTCTTGATCGCGTCGATCGCGACCGGGCCGCGCTCGGCCTTGCCGACCATCGAGATCAGACCCGTCTGAGCGAGCATCGTCTCGGTGAACTTGTCCATGCGCGTGGCCGTCGTCGGGCCGGCCGGGCCGACCACTTCGTCGCGCACCGGATCGACCGGGCCGACGTAGTAGATCACGCGGTTCGTGAAGTCGACCGGCAGCTTCTCGCCCTTCGCGAGCATGTCGGCGATGCGCTTGTGCGCGGCGTCGCGGCCGGTGAGCATCTTGCCCGACAGCAGCAGCGTCTGGCCCGGCGTCCAGCTCGCGACTTCTTCCGGCGTCAGCGTGTTCAGGTCGACGCGCTTGCTGGTTTCGGTGTTCGGTTCCCACTGCACCTTCGGCCAGGCGTCGAGCGACGGCGCTTCGAGCTTGGCCGGGCCCGACCCGTCGAGCACGAAGTGCGCGTGGCGCGTGGCCGCGCAATTCGGAATCAGCGCGACCGGCTTCGAGGCCGCGTGCGTCGGCGCCGCCATGATCTTCACGTCGAGCACGGTCGCGAGGCCGCCGAGGCCCTGCGCGCCGATGCCGAGCGCGTTGACCTTCTCGTGCAGTTCGACGCGCAATTCCTCCACCCAGTCCTTCGGGCCGCGCGCGATGATTTCCTGGATGTCGATCGGCTCCATCAGCGATTCCTTCGCCATCAGCATCGCCTTCTCGGCGGTGCCGCCGATGCCGATCCCGAGCATGCCGGGCGGGCACCAGCCGGCGCCCATCGTCGGAACCGTCTTCAGCACCCAGTCGACGATCGAGTCGGACGGGTTCAGCATCACGAACTTCGACTTGTTCTCGGAGCCGCCGCCCTTCGCCGCGACCTGCACGTCGACCTTGTCGCCCGGCACGATCTCGTAGTGGATCACGGCCGGCGTGTTGTCCTTCGTGTTCTTGCGGGCGCCTTCCGGCGGATTGACGATCGACGCGCGCAGCACGTTGTCCGGGTGCGTGTAACCGCGGCGCACGCCTTCGTTGATCATGTCGGTGAGGCCCATCGTCGCGCCGTCCCAGCGCACGTCCATGCCGACCTTCACGAAGATCGTCACGATGCCGGTGTCCTGGCAGATCGGACGCTTGCCTTCCGCGCACATGCGGCTGTTCGTGAGGATCTGCGCGATCGCGTCCTTCGCCGCCGGGCTCTCTTCCAGCTCGTACGCGCGGCCGAGGGCCTGGATGTAGTCGAGCGGGTGGTAGTAGCTGATGTACTGCAGCGAATCCGCGATGCTCTGGATCAGGTCTTCCTGTTTGATGACGGTCATGGCTGAGACTCTGTGGGGACAGTGGGGAAGGATTTGCCGACGGTTCAGGCCGCCGGTCGGGACGCCGCTGGCGCATGCGTCTCGTGGAAATGGGCCGGATGCGTGTGCGTCGTGAGGCGATCGACCCATGCCATCACGAGCGCCGACACGAGGAACGACACGTGGATGATCACCTGCCACATGATCGCGTGCGTCGTGTGCTGATCGGGGTTGATGAAGGTCTTCAGCAGGTGGATCGACGAAATGCTGATCAGCGCCATCGACAGCTTGACCTTCAGCACGCCCGCGTTCACGTGGTCGAGCCATTCGGGCTCGTCGGGATGGCCCTCGATGCCGAGCCGCGACACGAACGTTTCATACCCGCCGACGATCACCATGATCAGCAGGTTCGAGATCATCACGACGTCGATCAGGCCGAGCACCGCGAGCATCACGCTGATTTCGTCGAGGCCCGTCGCATGCGACAGCAGGTGCCAGACTTCCTTCAGGAACAGGAACACATAGATGGCCTGCGCGACGATCAGGCCGAGGTAAAGCGGAACCTGGAGCCAGCGGCTCATGAAAATCAGCGCGGGAAGCGGACGAAGCGGGCGACGGCCAGAATGACCGGGCGAATGCGGGGCGGACATGTCGGGGTACGGGCGCGGGGCGCAGGTATCGGGGGTAATCTTGAAAAGGCGCGCTATTGTAACGCGTCGGCCGGCGCGGCTGCAGCGACGCGCCGGCACTGCGAGGGACGGATCACGAAGCGGCGGCCGGCACGCTTTTCACACGCAGGCTCGCGAGCACGATGCCGGCGACGACGCACGCGAGCGCGATGCCGTGCGCGAGCGTCGGGCGCTCGCCGAGGAACGCGATGCCGTACGCGGCCGCGGCGATCGGCAGCACCGCGCTGAACACGCCGGCGAGGCTGCCCGGCACGTGCCGGATGCCCTTCATCCACAGCCAGAACGAGAAGATGCTCGCCGACAGCCCGTACCAGACGACGAGCGCCCAGGTGCCGGCCGGCACGCTCGCGTAATCGAAGCGCCACAGCGCTGTCGCGCCGAGCGGCAGCATCAGGAACAGGCCGAACAGGTGGGTGTAGGCGCAGATGTCGATCGGGGCGAGCGTTTGCGTGAGCCGGCGCGACAGGATCACGTAGATCGATTCGCAGCACACCGCGCCGAGGATCAGCAGGTTGCCGGTCAGCGAGCCGGACGCGTCGCCGTGCGCGCCATGCCCGGCCGCGCCGCCGTTGGCGAGGTTGATCGTCACGACGCCGACGATCGCGAGCGCGATCGACACGAGCGCACGGCCGTTCGGCTTTTCACGCAGGATCAGCCACGCGAACAGCGCGACGATCGCCGGGATCGTGCTCGTGATGACGCCCGCGGCCACCGCGCTCGTGCGCTGCACGCCGTTGAGCATCAGCAGCGTGAACATGAAGGTGCCGAAGAAGGCTTGCAGGAACAGGTTCAGCCATTCGCCGCGCTTGACCGCGCGCATTTTCACGGGCCTGAACAGCGGCCACAGCACGGCGATCGCGATCACGAAGCGCAGCGTGGCGAGGATGGCGACGGGGACGAATGCAACGATGGATTTACCGATACCGACGTTGCTGCCGACGAACAGCATCGACAGGATGAGGAAGAGGGCGTAGCGATTCAAGCTGGAATCCGGAAGGCGAGTTCAGTTAGGATTGTAGGGTCGCGGTTGTAACAGCGTAAAGCTGACTCGATGCGCCGCCCCGCGCACGAAACGGCCAGGCCGCGTAAGTGACGGGTAAGTTGGAGCGCTTATCGTGGACACTGCCGGGCCGCAGGTCGCGTTCGCGTGATGTGGTGCGGTGCAGCATCGTGCGCAGGCCGTCGCGGCCGCGTGCGGGTGGGTGGGAGACAGCGGCGCGCGAGCGCCGGCCAAGACGCGCGGCGTGCACGATCGCGCCGCCATGCAGAGGATTCATGTTCACCAAGGGGTAGTCGATGTCTGCGATTGAATCGGTTCTTCACGAAACCCGTCAGTTCGCGCCGCCCGCGGCGCTCGAGAAGACGGCGACCATTTCCGGCATGCCGGCCTATCGCGCGCTCGTCGCCGAGGCCGAGCAGGATTACGAAGGCTTCTGGGCGCGCCTCGCGCGCGAGGGCCTCGCGTGGCACAAGCCGTTCACCAAGGTGCTCGACGAGAGCAACGCGCCGTTCTACACGTGGTTCGAGGACGGCGAGCTGAACGCGTCGTACAACTGTCTCGACCGCCACGTCGAAGCCGGCAACGGCGAGCGCGTCGCGGTGATCTTCGAGGCCGACGACGGCACCGTCACCCGCGTCACCTATGCCGACTTGCTCGCACGCGTGTCGCGCTTCGCGAATGCACTGAAGAAACGCGGCATCGCGAAGGGCGATCGCGTCGTCATCTACATGCCGATGTCGATCGAAGGCATCGTCGCGATGCAGGCCTGCGCGCGCATCGGCGCGACGCACTCGGTCGTGTTCGGCGGCTTCTCCGCGAAATCGCTGAACGAGCGGCTCGTCGACGTCGGCGCGGTTGCGCTCGTCACCGCCGACGAGCAGGCGCGCGGCGGCAAGACGCTGCCGCTCAAGAGCATCGCCGACGAGGCGATCGCGATGGGCGGCTGCGAGGCGGTCAAGAGCGTGATCGTCTATCGCCGCACCGGCGGCAAGATCGACTGGCATGCCGAGCGCGACCTGTGGATGCACGAACTCGTCGACGGCGAATCCGAGCGCTGCGAGCCGACCTGGGTCGGTGCCGAGCATCCGCTGTTCATCCTGTATACGTCGGGCTCGACCGGCAAGCCGAAGGGCGTGCAGCACAGCACGGGCGGCTACTTGCTGTGGGCCGCGCAGACGATGAAATGGACCTTCGACTGGAAGCCCACGGACGTGTTCTGGTGCACGGCCGACATCGGCTGGGTCACGGGCCATACGTACATCACTTACGGGCCGCTCGCGTGCGGCGGCACGCAGGTCGTGTTCGAAGGCGTGCCGACTTATCCGGACGCCGGCCGTTTCTGGAAGATGATCGGCGATCACAAGGTCACGGTGTTCTACACCGCGCCGACCGCGATCCGCTCGCTGATCAAGGCGGCCGAAGCCGACGACAAGGTTCACCCGAAGAGCTATGACCTGTCGAGCCTGCGCATCATCGGCACGGTGGGCGAGCCGATCAATCCGGAAGCGTGGATGTGGTATCACAAGCACGTCGGCCACGAGCGCTGCCCGATCGTCGACACGTGGTGGCAGACCGAAACCGGCGGCCACATGATTACGCCGCTGCCGGGCGCGACGCCGACCGTGCCGGGCTCATGCACGCTGCCGCTGCCGGGCATCACGGCCGCGGTGGTCGACGAGACGGGCCAGGACGTGCCGAACGGGCAAGGCGGGATTCTCGTCGTCAAGCGCCCGTGGCCGGCGATGATCCGCACGATCTGGGGCGACCCGGAGCGCTTCAAGAAGAGCTATTACCCCGAGGAGCTCGGCGGCACGCTCTATCTCGCCGGCGACGGCACCGTGCGCGACAAGGAGACCGGCTACTTCACGATCATGGGCCGGATCGACGACGTGCTGAACGTGTCGGGCCACCGGCTGGGCACGATGGAGATCGAATCGGCGCTGGTGTCGCACGAGCTGGTGGCCGAGGCGGCGGTGGTCGGCCGTCCGGACGACACGACGGGCGAGGCGGTCGTGGCGTTCGTCGTGCTGAAGCGTTCGCGCCCGGAAGGCGACGAAGCCGCGGCGCTCGCGAAGGCGCTGCGCGACTGGGTCGGCAAACAGATCGGGCCGATCGCGAAGCCGAAGGACATCCGCTTCGGCGACAACCTGCCGAAGACGCGCTCGGGCAAGATCATGCGGCGCCTGTTGCGTTCGCTCGCGAAGGGCGAGGCGATCACGCAGGACACGTCCACGCTCGAGAATCCGGCCATCCTCGAGCAGCTCACCGAAGTGCGTTGAGCACACGGTTGCGCGTCATGCGCGCGAGCCCCTGCGCGGCAATCCCGATTGCCCGCGCAGGGGCTTTTTGCTACATAACGGCATGACCGTTCCGACCCGTTCGGCGCCTGCCGCGCCACCCCCCGTTCCCGCGCCGCTCGCGCGTGCGCACGCACGCTACTGGCGCTTCAACGTCGCGCTGATCGCGGTGCTGATGGTGATCGGCTTCGCGGTGTCGTTCATCGTGCCGTTCTTCGGACCCGCGCTCGCCGGCGTTCGCTTCGCCGGTTTCAGCCTGCCGTTCTATGTCGGCGCACAGGGTGCGATTCTCGTCTACCTCGTGCTGATCGTCGTCTACATCGGGCTGATGCAACGCGCGGACCGTACGCTGCGCCGCGCGTACGACGAGCATGCGGCACGCGCCGGCCCTGCGAGCGGCGGGCGCTGATTCATGCTGACGCATCGACTGATACGCGCGTACGCGCTCTACACGCTCGGGTTTCTCGGGTTCGTGCTGCTGATGTGGCGGATCGAGCGCGCGACGGGCTCGGGCGTCTGGATCGGCTACGTGTTCCTGTTCGTGCCGATCGCCGTGTATGCGGTGATCGGGTTGTTGTCGCGCACGTCCGATCTCGTCGAGTACTACGTGGCCGGGCGGCGCGTGCCGTCCGCGTTCAACGGGATGGCGACGGCGGCCGACTGGCTCTCGGCCGCGTCTTTCATCGGCCTGGCCGGTTCGCTCTACGCCACCGGTTACGACGCGCTCGCGTACGTGATGGGCTGGACGGGCGGGTTCTGCCTCGTCGCGTTCCTGCTCGCGCCGTATGTGCGCAAGCTCGCGCGCTACACGATTCCCGATTTTCTCGGCACGCGCTTTTCGAGTACGGCCGTGCGCGCGCTCGCCGCCGGCGCGGCGATCCTGTGTTCGTTCGTGTACCTGGTCGCGCAGATCCAGGGGATCGGCCTGATCGCGACGCGCTTCATCGGCGTCGATTTCGCGATCGGCATCTTCTGCGGGCTCGCGGGCATTCTCGTGTGCTCGTTTCTCGGCGGGATGCGGGCGGTCACGTGGACGCAGGTCGCGCAGTACATCATCCTGATCAGCGCGATCCTGATTCCGGTGTCGCTGATCGCGCTGAAGAATGGCCTCGGGCCCGTGCCGCAGTTCAATTACGGCAAGCTGATGGAGCGTGTCGCGGCGCGCGAGGCGCAGGTGCGCGACGCCTACGACGAGCAGCAGGTGCGGGATGCGTACCGCCGGCAAGCCGCGGATATCCAGACGCGGCTCGACCGGTTGCCGGCGTCCCATGCGGACGCGCGCCGGCATCTCGTCGACCGGCTTGCCGACCTGCGGCGCCACAACGGGCCGCTGCGCGAGATCAGCCAGCTCGAGCGCGAGCTGGCCGATTTCCCGCGCGATCCGGCGGCGGCGCGCGTGGCGTGGACACAGGCGCGTGACGACCTGCTCGCGCGTGCCGAGCCGCCCGTGCCGATGCACGAGCCGTTTCCGGCCGCGAGCGAAGACGAACGCAAGCCGCGCGAGCGGAATTTCCTCGCGCTGCTGCTGTGCCTGTCGCTCGGCACCGCGAGCCTGCCGCACATCCTGACGCGCTACAACACGACCACGTCGGTCGCGTCCGCACGGCGTTCCGTCGGCTGGACGCTGTTCTTCATCGCGCTGTTCTACCTGAGCGTGCCGGTGCTCGCGGTGCTGATCAAGTACGAGATCCTCGCGAATCTCGTCGGGCGGCCGTTCGCCGAATTGCCGGCGTGGGTCACGCAATGGCATCACTTCGAACCCGATCTGATCAGCGTCGTCGAGGTGATTCGCGACGGCATCGTGCACTGGTCGGAAATCCAGATGCAGCCGGACATGGTCGTCCTGGCCGCGCCGGAGATCGCGGGACTGCCGTACGTGGTGTCGGGGTTGATCGCGGCCGGTGCGCTGGCCGCGGCGTTGTCGACCGCGGACGGGCTGCTGCTGACGATCGCGAACGCGCTGTCGCACGACGTCTATTACTGCATGGTCGCGCCCGATGCGACGAGCCAGCGGCGCGTGACGATCTCGAAGGTGCTGCTGCTGGGGGTGGCGCTGTTCGCGTCGTATGTCGCGTCGCTCAATACCGGGAAGATCCTGTTTCTCGTCGGCGCCGCGTTTTCGCTGGCGGCGTCGAGCTTCTTTCCGGTGCTGGTGCTGGGCGTGTTCTGGAAGCGCACGACGACGCGCGGCGCGATTGCCGGGATGGTGACGGGGTTGGCGGTGTGCGTGTACTACATCGTGTCGACTTATCCGTTCTTCACGCAACTGACCGGATTCGCCGGGCGCGCGTGGTTCGGGATCGAGCCGATCAGCTCGGGCGTGTTCGGCGTGCCGGCGGGGTTCGCGGTGGCGATCGCGGTGAGTCTGTGCGACAAGCGGCCGGATGAATATACGCGGGCGCTGGTGGATTACATTCGGCATCCGTGAGGATGCAAGGCGGCCGTAGCGCGTATCGACGTGCAAAATGAAACGCCCCCTCGGACTTCTCGGGAAATCGGGGGCCTCATGCTTTCTGGCGAGGAGAGGGGATTCGCCCAAAGAAGCGCGGGCTGCGGATTCGCTTGCGAGCGAATCCCATCGAATCCCCGCGCAAGCCGAACCATCGGCCTGCTTTTCTCCGGAAACGAAAATGCCCGCTGGCGCGGGCATTGAATACTGGCGGAGAGAGGGGGATTCGAACCCCCGATAGGCGATTAACCTATACACGCTTTCCAGGCGTGCGACTTAAACCACTCATCCATCTCTCCGGAAGACCGAGAGTATAGCAAACTCTGGCGGCTGCCCGCCACTCCCTTCGGCGCCCGTCAGAAATCCGTCGTCACCGACAGCCACACCGAGCGCGGGTCGCCCTGCGTCAGATATCCGCCGATCGTCGACGACCAGTACGACTTGTTCGCGACGTTGCGCACGGTCGCGCGGAACGTCGTCTTCTTGCCGAACACGTCCGTCGCGTAACGCGCGCCGAGATCGACGCGGTCCCACGCCTGAATCGACATCGTGTTCGCGACGTCCAGGTACTGCGGCCCCGTGTGGATCCAGCGCGCGGTCAGCGTGAGCCCGTTCAGCATCGGCACGTCGTATTCGGCGCCCGCGTTGAGCAGGAACGACGGCACGCCGATCGGCCGGTGGCCGTCGTTCGCGCCGCCCGCCGTGTTCCGCAGCGTCGCGTCGAGATACGTCGCGCCCGCGATCAGCCGCACGCCTTTCCA
Organism: Burkholderia sp. MSMB1078WGS; assembly: GCF_001528895.1. NCBI lineage: Bacteria > Pseudomonadati > Pseudomonadota > Betaproteobacteria > Burkholderiales > Burkholderiaceae > Burkholderia > Burkholderia sp. MSMB1078WGS. The sequence continues at coordinate 23,679 of NZ_LPDI01000089.1, forward strand.
CGGCTCGCCGTACACGGCCGTCTCGATGCCGCGGTGCCGCTGGGTGCCGTCGGCGCCGAACAGGGTCGTCGCCGGATCGGTATATGCCATCGGCTTCTCGATCTGGAACAGCGCAAGCGACGCGCCGTACTTGCCGGTGTCGTAGCGGACGCCGGCTTCATATTGCTTGGATCGGTACGGCGACAGCGCCTGGCCCGCGTTGCGTGCGGTGTTCGGCGCGATCTCGCCCTGTGCGAGCGCTTCGCTGCGGTTCGCGAAGATCGACACGTTGCGCCACGGCTTCACCACGAGACCGAACACCGGCGTCGTGATCGCGTCGCTGTAGGCGGTGGCGATCGCACCCGTGTAGTCGAAGTTGTCGACCGAGATCGACTGGCGCCGCGCGCCGATCGTGAACAGCACGCGGTCGTCGAGGAAGCCGAGCGTATCGGATACCGCGAGGCTGCGCAGCCAGGTCTTCGTGATGGTACCCGGATCGTTCATGTCGCCGCCTGCATAGGCGGTTGGCGGGGACGCGAGCGGCGCCGGATCGTAGAGCGTCGTCGGGAACGCGTTCGACATCGTGTACGCGGACTGGCTGTCGATGCGGATGAACGACGCGCCGGCCGTCACGAAGTGCGACACGGGGCCGGTCGTGAAGCGGCCGCGCACGCCGGCTTCGGCCGACTGCGCATCTTCCTTGTGCGGCACGCTCAGGCGCGAGCCGGTCGTGCCGGACGACGAGTAAGTCGGCGTGTAGTAGTCGCCGTGCTCGTTCGTATGGCGTGCGCCGGCGGATACGTAGGCCGTCCACGCGGGCAGGAAGTCATACTCGGCGCGCACGATGCCGACCGTGTCCTCGAGTTCGCTGAAGCTCCACGGCTGCGCATAGTTGTGCGTCGCGGACGGCACGGCGGGCAACTGATTGCCGCTGACGAGCACGACCGGGCGACCGTTGTCGATCCGCTGCCGCTGATACAGGAAGTCGCCGGACAGGCGCAGCTTGTCGCCGCGCCAGTCGAGCGACACCGCCGTCACGTTGCTGCGGCGGCGCTCGTCGTCGACGGCGGTGTCGCCGCCGCTGATCGACTGGTTCACGCGCACGCCGAACTGGCCTTCGCTGCCGAAGCGGCGGCCGATGTCGACATGCGTGCCGAGCGAGCCGGACGTGGCGCCGTCGACGGTGACGCGCGTGAGCGGCTTGTCGTCCGCGCGCTTCAGTTGCAGGTTCACGCCGCCGCCGACCGCCGAGCCGTTCGGCGATGCACCGTTCAGGAACGCATTCGCGCCCTTGAACACGTCGACACGCTCGACCGCATCGGTCTGGACGAGCTGCCGCGGCGTGACGCCGTACAGGCCGTTCAGCGACACGTCGTCGCCGGCGAGCTCGAAACCGCGGATGACGAAGACCTGCGAGAAGTTGCCGTAGCCGGAGGCGCTGCGCACGGCCGGATCGTTGTCGAGCACGTCGGCAAGCGTGCGCGCCTGCTGGTCCTCGATCAGTTTCGACGTGTAGGTGGTCATGCTGAACGGCACGTCGCTCGCCTTTTGCCGGCCGAGCACGCCGAAATCCGCGCCGCGCGCGACCTGGCCGCCGGCGTAGGTTGGCGCGAGGTCGCCGGGCAGCGGCTCGGCCGCGCCGGTCACGTTGATCGACGGCAGCATGGCGGCGTCGGGTGCTGCGTTGGCGGCGGAAGTGGCCTGTTGGGCCCGGGCCGCGGCCGGGAAGGTGCAGGCGAGCGCAATGCCGAAGGCAATCGGCGTGAGACGCCGGACGGGTAACGAACGTGTCGACATGGGACGCAAATCGGGTGTGGTCGGTGATCCATCCCGGGGCGGCGAGTCGGAATCCGGGCGGCGTGACGCGTCCGTACTGTCGCGGACGTGTTTTTTCGAACGGCGGAGTCTAACGTAAACGAGAATCATTGTCGTTTACGGAAAGATCAGTCCACTATTTGAGATAACCGGGTGCCGTTCACCGGCGACGGTGCTCAACCGCCCGGCGGATGTCGGGATGGACATGCGATCATGCGAAGTCCGTATTCGTCGTAACAAACCGTCCGTATCGGTTGCGGTCCGTCGGGCCGATCGTGTCGATGCCGTCCGCACCGCTCTCTTCAAAAGGAACGCCACGCCATGTCGCTCTCCGCCTTGCTCGCCTTTGCGCTGATTCTGTCCGTCGGTGTCGCGACGCCCGGCCCGACGGTGTTGCTCGCGATGAGCAACGGTTCGCGCTACGGATTGCGTCACGCGATGGTCGGCATGCTCGGCGCCGTCACCGCCGACGTCGTACTCGTCGCGCTGGTCGGGTTCGGCCTCGGCGTGCTGCTCGACGCGTCGGAAACGGCGTTCGTGACGCTGAAGCTGCTCGGTGCGGCGTGGCTCGCGTATGTCGGCATCCGGATGCTGATGTCGAGCCGCGGGGCCGCGGCTGCACAGCCTTGCGTGCCCGCGACGCCCGATCGCCGGAGCGCTTTTTTGAAGAGCTTCTTCGTCGCGATGAGCAATCCGAAGTACTACCTGTTCATGTCCGCGCTGCTGCCGCAGTTCGTCGACCGGTCGCATGCGATCGCGCCTCAGTACGCGATTCTCGCGGCGACGATCGTCGCCATCGACGCAATCGGGATGACCGGTTACGCGCTGCTGGGCGTGCATTCGGTTCGCGTATGGAAGGCGGCCGGGGAGAAGTGGCTGAACCGGATCAGCGGATCGCTGCTGCTGATGCTCGCGGGGTACGTTGCGCTGTATCGCAAGGCCGTGCATTGACGCGATGATGGAGCGGAGAAGCGGCGTAGCGTCGTGCCATCAGGACGAGTGACGTGGGCCGGCGATCGGTATTTCGGCGCGACGTTGGTCGGTATCGACAGGCGAGGAAGGTACACGATTCGTCACTTGGCGGTGCCGTTCGTTCGGCGCGTAGTGGGGATGCGGGCACGGACGGGAACGAGACCGGAGCGACGATCGAGGGGCACGGGGCGGGACGGCCCGTTTCGAAAGAATGTGAAGGGTTGAGCCCGTTGTGGGCTTTGCAAAAAAGATTCTAAATCCTGTCAAAAAGCCGTCACCAATCTGACAAATTTGCTATGCTCGCCGAAAATCAGACGGGCGGCACTCCCAGGGCGGACCAGCGGGCGTGATTGCTCGCCGAACAACGAAGTCAAACAAAATCCTGAGAGTCACGCTGTGAATACAGCCGAATTGCTACGCACGTTTGCGTCGGGGGTGGTCGATCAGAACAATCGGCCGGTTCGCATGAACTGGGGGTCCGCCCAGAAAACGCTCGAGCAAGTGCTTGCGCTCCAGTATGCCGATATCCGCGAAGGGTTGATGACCGGTATCGAGGGGCATTTGACCTGCGTGTCGGCACGGGCCGATCTGCCGATCCGCAGCTTCATCGGGCTGCCAGTCTCCGTCGAGATGACGACCGATCGTGGGCGTCTCCATACCATCAACGGCATCGTCACCGACGTTCGCACCGGACAATCGGACGGTTCACTGACCTGCTACCAACTGACGATTCGCGACGTGCTGTCCGTGATGGAGCGGCGGACCAATTCACGGTTGTTCCGGTCCAAGAGCCTGCCCGACATCCTGGGTGTGCTGCTACAGGAATGGCGCCAGCGCAGCTCGGCGCTCGCGGGCGCATTCGAGTTCGACCTGTCCGGTCTGCAAGCCGAGCGTTATCCCGCGCGTGAACTCACGAGGCAGGTCAACGAGTCGGATGCGCATTTCATCCGGCGGCTGTTGCGACGGGAGGGGGCGACCGTCTTCGTCAAGGCGGGCAAGGCCGGCGAACGGGCGAGCGGCAATGCGCACGACACGCCGGTTCATACGCTCGTCTTTGCCGACGACTCGATGAAGTTGCCGCAGACGGCCGCCGGCACCGTCCGCTACCATCGCGACGCCGCCACCGAAGAGCGCGACTCGATCACGCTGTGGGCGACGAGCCGCCGATTGATCCCGGGCAAGATCGTTCGGCCGACGTGGGACTACAAGAGCGGCCGGATGTCGCAAACCGAGCAGGCGACGATCGTCGATCAGGGCGACGGCGGCAACGACCTCGTGCATTTGCTGGCCGACGTCGTCATCGATATCCCGCATGCCGGGGATTCGTCGTCCGATCTCGACCGGATCGGCAAGGACCGGATGCTGGCGCATGAACTGCGCGCCGAATCCGTCGACGGCGTGAGCAATGTGCGCGATCTGGCCGTCGGTCACTGGTTTGCGCTCGCGGAGCATCCGCAACTCGACATGTTGCCGGCCGAACAGCGACAGTTCGTCGTCACGTCGCTTCATCATTGCGTGCGGAACAACCTGCCGAAGGAACTGAACGAGCGCGCGCAATCGCTGTTCGCGGCAAGCCGCGTGCTGTTCAACGCAGTGCCGACCGACGTGAGCGGCAAGCCGGGCGACGAAAACGACAGGCGCTACGAGAACACGTTCTCGTGCGTGCGCCGCGGCGTGCCGCTGACGCCGGCCTACGATCCCCACGTCGATCTGCCGCCCGTGCATCCGATGACGGCGGTCGTCGTCGGGCCGCAGGGCGAGGAGGTGTTCTGCGATGAAATGGGCCGCATCCGTGTGCAGATCCAGGGACTGAGCCCGGACGATCATGCGCACGCACAGGGTGCCGGCACGAGCGGTACGCCGTCCGACAGTGCGCCGGTACGCGTCGCGTGCGCGCTCGCCGGGCCGGGTTTCGGTGCGAATACGTTGCCGCGCGTCGGGATGGAAGTGCTGATCGGTCACATCGGCGGCGATCCGGACCGGCTCGTCGTGATGGGTGTACTGGCCAACGGGCCGAACATGCCGGCGACCTTCAGCCATACCGGCGCGCTGCCGGGCAACCGCTATCTTTCCGGCACGAAGACGAAGGAGATCAAGGGGCAGCGGTACAACCAGATCCGCTTCGACGATACGCCCGGGCAGATCAGCAGCCAGCTGGCAAGCGAGCATGCGTACAGTCAGCTGAACCTCGGCTATCTGACGCAGCCGCGCGACAACGGGCAGGGGGCGGCGCGCGGCGAGGGCGCCGAATTGCGCAGCGATGCGCACGTGGCGATTCGCAGCGGCAAGGCGATGCTGATTTCGGCCTGGGAGCGGCTTCGCGCGAGCGACGGCCACCTCGCTCGGGACGAGTATCTGCAACTGATGCAGGAGTGCGTCGAGCTGTTCAAGAGTCTCGGCGACTACGCGGGCCAGCATCAGGGCGTGGCGCCCGATACGCAACCGCACGATGCGCTCATGACCACGGTGAAAGGCTGGCCGAATGGCGAGGCGTCCGGCGGCGGTGAGTCGTCAGGCGCGTCGATGGCGGCCATCGGCATCACCGCGCCGGCCGGCATCAGCATGGCCACGCCGAAGACCGTGACGACCCACGCGGGCGGCAACGTCGATGTCGTTGCGCAGAACCATCTTCAGTACACGAGCGGGCAGCGGATCAACCTGCAGGCCGGGCATGGCGTCGCGATGTTCGCGCACAGCGACGGCGTGTCGGCGATCGCCAACCAGGGAAAGGTGGCGCTGCAGAGCCAGAACGACGACACGCAGATCGATTCGGCGAAGAACATCCAGATGACGGCGGGCGGCGGCAAACTCGCGGGTATGGCCAGCGAGCAGGTCGTGTTCGTGACGTCGGGCGGCGCGTATCTGAAGCTGCAGGGCGGGGATATCGAGCTCGGGTGTCCGGGGAGTTTCACCGTCAAGTCGGCGTCGCATACGTGGGCCGGGCCGGCGAGCATGAGCGCCGATTTTCCGAAGTTCGACCAGGGCTCGCTGGGGCGGGTGCCGAAGCTGGTCCGGGCCACCGATGGGCAGCCGGTCGAGGGCATGGAAGCCGAGGTGCGAAAGGCGTCGGGCGAATTGATCAAGGGGAAGACCGACGCGCAGGGCAAGCTGACGCCAGTCAGCAGCGATCAGTTCGAACAATTGGCGGTTCGCTTCTTCAAGTCTAGAACCTGAGTTGAGTCTTCAAGAAAAACAACATGTCGAACTACAACTTTGCGCAGAACCCGGGCGGGCAACCGTCGACGGACGACCCGTCGCAGACTCCGGTGGGCGGTGGACTGGGGACGACGCTGTTCAACCGCAACGACCTCGAGTGCGTGATGCAGATGCCGTTGCCGGGCGTCGTCATTTTCGTGCACGGGGTGAATTCGGAAGGGGAATGGTTCAAGGAGGCCGAGAAGGGGTTGTGTGCCGGATTGAACCGGCGCATGGGGCGTTATGACGATCAGCTGTTCCATTGGGGGCCGGTGGCCGGGCAGATGACGCCGGTCAGCTATATCGAAAGCCTGACGCCAGACGGTTTCCTGAATCCGGACATGTCGTCGAAGACGTACATCAAGCCCGATCCGTCGTTCTCGCCCGTCATCCACTTTCGGTGGGGCTATGCCGCGAATGCGGAGGAGCTGAAGGAGTATGGCGATAAGATCATGCTCAACGAGAAGAATTACTGGGGCGGTGGTCCGTTCGCGGGCGGGTGTACGAGTCTGCCGGATCTGTGGAACGACGGGTTGAACGATCGGCTTTTTCTGTGGCTGACCGTCCAGCACATGAACGGCATCGGCAATCGAAAAATCTACTCCACGCCACCGCGCACTTACGGTGTGCTTGGCGCACTGCGGCTGGCACGCCTGGTCGAATCGATCCGCAAGCGACAGGCCGACGCGCCGATCACGATCGTGTGCCACAGCCAGGGAAACATGATCGGTCTCGCCGCAGCGTTCCTCGGTGACCGGTTGCCCGAGGTGACGGATCAGTGGGGCAAGAAAGGGCGCTGCGTGGCCGACACCTATGTGCTCGCCAATCCCCCGTACAGTCTCGTCGAAGCCAACATGACCGACTCGTGGGCCCAGCGCGGGGTGCGCGACAAGAACGGGCGCGTGGGGCGCGAGACCTATGTCGCGCGCAAGGAAACGCTGAGAGAGTACTTCGATATCCTGCGTGCGCGGGCCGAGCTCGAGATGCCTGCGGAGGATCTCGATCGGGCGATGGAAAACGCGAGACCGTCGAAGAACGGGGGCAAACCTTATAGCGCAGCCAAGGACCGGGAGGCGCATGGGCTGTACCAGAAGAACACTTACGGGAGAGTGACGCTGTACTGCTGCCCGCACGATCAGGTCATTTCGGCCTTGACCGTTCAGGGAATCGGCTGGCGCGGGATGAGTATCGATGAAATCAGTGCGACGAACGGGTGGGGTGTTTTTTCGCAACGCGTATTCGCGTCGAATTTCGAGGTGGGCGGAGAGAACAAGCTCTATCGGTATTGGCTGGACGACTGGCGCAAGGACAAGAACCAGAAGGAAGGTTTCTGGTATCCGCCATCACCGCCGGCACGGTATGGTCTTGGACGAGGCATGCATTCCAATGACAAGTTGCTCACGAAGTTCGTCACGCTTATAACGAGCCCCGCCCTCTACCTGTTCAATTTGACCGACATGAAGGTCAATGCCGATCCGCCAAAAGACTGGGAAATCCCGATCACGGCACCGATGCTCGACAAGGAAACGCGCTTTCTCCCGAAGGCGTTTCGCTACGACAAACCGTCGGGCGCTTGCGATGCGCAAGGGAAACCGATCGAGGAAGGGAGCTTCAACGAGAGCTACGATCCGCCGTCGGCCGCGCGTGACGCCAACAAGGAGAACAAGCGCGATGACGATCCGTACGACAACTTCGATGCGAAATCGGAAAAATTCAAGACTGAGGGTGATGCGCTGAAGGCGCAGGGGGATACTGCATCCGAAGCTGCGCAGCGATATGAGGATCATTCCATTCTCCGGATGGAAGCGCGCAGATCCGGAAACCGTCGCTGGGTCGACAAGGAAGGAAATGTGGTTGGGGAGGACAATCCTGAGGCAGCGAGTGCTGACTATACCGAATGGCGAAACAACGAGATTTTTCAAATTCTGAACGGCGGGGACAAGAACAACCCCACCAACCATTCGACCATCATGACCAATAAGGACCATGCTGAAAGGGCATTGGCCTATGATGTCGCAATTGGGCTTTGCTATCTGACTGAAGATGATTTCAAAAATCTCAGAATTCAAGCTGATTGGAGGTTTGCCAGTGATTCCAAGAAGAGTGATCCTAATTTCGATCTGATGGATTATATAAATACCGGAAAGCATGGCGATTTGTTTCTGCCTGATTGGGTGAAAAATGACGAAAATGCCACGATGCCAAGGAAAATATATGATGAGCGAGATGGCGGATTTTTCCTGAAGCTGGGAGGTATTTTATGAGGGCGGTCATTGCCACGTGGCCGCGTCGAGTCGGAGTTGCGAGCCTCGCGTTGCTTTTTGCTTTAGGGGCATCGTTTTTGATATTGATTTCGTCTGGCAAGCCGGCGGGAGAGTTATTGAGTATGGGTAATCTGATGAAACGATTGGTGCTGGTCCCTGGCCTCGTGGCAATCATGGTATTTGCGTTCGCAACAGTGATTGCAGCCTCACGCCCAGCGGCTGCCTCATCGGCCGATAAGGGAGTGCCGATAGCTGGGGCTAACTCATCCAGACCTTTCGTTGCCCAGGTCGTAGGACTCGGATGGATGAATCCCCTCCAACGCAGGGACTACCCTACCGAGTGGCAAATATTGTGGACGCTTGGTTTGGTCAAGCCAAATGTCAACGATGATATGGTTCGAACGAACCCGAAGAAATATTCGACGTTACAGGCAATTTCCATTGTCGCTGATGGTAACGGTGGAGGTGAATCTTTTGCCGGGTTTTATGAGAAGTATGTCGATAAATTGTTGTTGCTATTCCGGGTTCCATATTTTACGAATGAAGATTATTTTTATACCGTAAGCTCGGATGAAAAAAGGAAGTGGCGTGAGTTGGCCGGCGTGCACGTGGAGTTGGCTATTCCTTCTGGAAGAATTGAACCTGTATCGGCGGCGTCATATCTGCGCAATCGCATTGTTAATATATTCGAAATCGGCAATCCGTCTGCAAAGAATCTATGGAGCCGCGACACTCCACCCGATGTGCACGTGACGACGGGCCACGGCAATGCCGGCTTCACGTCGCTGAATGCCGCGCTGGACTATCTGGCTGCGCATCCGGACAAGAGTGCATGGGTGATGAACTGGGACGCGCCCAGCTTTCCGCCGAACGACGAACAGATCAACGAGAACATGGTGGTGCTGTTCCTTGCCGGCCCCGACCTGAAGACCGAGCGTGAACCGCTGGCCTGGATCGGCAAGGCTGCACGAAGCAACGTCAAGGATTTCGAGGCCAAGCAAGGCGCGAGCCGCGCGGTGCAGGCATGGAAGTCGACGATCGATGCGGCGGCGAGTAATGCAGGCGTGTCGGTGTCGTCGGTGAATTACATCGTGCACGACGCGGGCAAGGGCAGCGATGCTGCATCGACGCGAATTGCTTCACTGTCGCAGACGCTGACGGAAATACTGCCGGAATACGATTTCCGTACGCAGACCTTCAATACATCGGCGTTGCTCGGTGACATGGGCGCCGGCGCGGCGTTGACCGATGTGGTGCTGGCGATCGGCCGCGCGAATCACTTCGGTGGAAATGTGCTCGTAGCCGGAACGACCGATGCGGAGCATCCGACGGCAGTGGTCGTCGTCGCGCCTTCGAAACTGACGCCGATCGACGCAAGTAAGAACTGGTTTCGCGCACGCGGTGGAAACAACGCCTATCTGCCTTGGTGGGGACGTCGTCACGATGCGGACCCTACGACTCAAGGCTATTCAAAATAAGGAGCGCGCATGCGCGGCATCATTCGAGTCGGCGACGCAACGAGCCACGGCGGTCAGGTCGTGACCGGCAGTGCGGTCAGCGAAGTGATGGGGCGGCCGGTCGCCCGGCTCGGTGACACGTGCGTCTGCCCGATCGCGGGCCATCAGGCCTGCTTTATCGCCGAAGGCGATCCGCAGGTCATCGTCGACGGGAAACCCGCTGCATTCGATGGTCACAAGACATCGTGCGGTGCGACGCTGATTTCGAGTCTAGCGTCGTCCGGACGGGAATGAATTTGCGGACCGGCGCGCCGGGTTGGCCGGTTCGATCGGGGTATTCATGCACTGTTTCACTCTTGCCAGACGTATCGGGTGCGTCTCGATCGTGATGGCGACGCTCTTGTCGTGCTCGCCATTGCGGGTTGAGACGCGCGCTGCATCGACGCGATCCGTCGAAGGTGCGTCTGCCGCGCCGTTTGTTGCTCAAGTCGTCGGACTTGAATGGCTCAATCCGCTGCAGCGTCGCGACTATCCGACCGAGTGGCAATTGCTGTGGACGCTCGGGTTGGTGAAGCCGAATGCCAACGACGATATGGTCCGGACCAACCCCGTGAAATACTCGACCTTGCAAGCGATATCCATCGTCGCGGATGGCAACCGGGGACGTGAATCGTTTGCCGGGTTCTATGAAAAATACGTCGGCGAACTTCTTGTGTTGTTTCGGACGCGCTACGTGATGAACCCCGATTATTTTTACAGCATCGGCTCGAAGTACAAGCGTGAATGGCGTGAACTGGCCGGGGTGCGTGTCGAACTTGCACTTCCTGCCGGCCGTCTCGATCCGATAGCTGCCGGCGCGTTCTTGCGCGACGAAATGGTAAACATGTATGAAATCGGCAACCCCTCCGCAAAAAATCTATGGATCCGCGATACGCCACCCGACGTGCACGTGACGTCGGGCCACGGAAATGCCGGCTTCACGTCGCTGAACGCCGCGCTGGACTACCTGGCCGCGCATCCCGACAAAAGCGTGTGGGTGATGAACTGGGACGCACCAAGTTTTCCCCCGCACGACGAACAGATCAACGAGAACATGGTGGTGTTGTTCCTCGCCGGCCCGGATCTGAAGACCGAACGCGAACCGCTGGCATGGATCGGCAAGGCGGCGCAAGGTAGCGTCATGGATCTCGACGCGAAGCAGAACGGCAGCCGCGCGGTGCCGGCATGGAAGTCGACGATCGACGCAGCCGCGGCCAATGCGGGCGTCACGGTCTCGTCGCTGAACTACGTTATCCACGACGCAGGCAAGGGCAGCCCCGCCGCTTCGGCAAGGGCCGCGTCCCTTTTGCAAGGGCTCGCGGAAGCCGTGCCGGAAAGCGACCTCCGCGGCGCGACCTTCAACACGTCGGCACTGCTCGGTGACATGGGGGCCGGCGCGGCGTTGACCGATGTGGCGCTCGCGATCGGCCGCGCAAATCATCTCGGCGGAAACGTGCTCGTGGCGGGCACGACCGACGCTGAGCGTCCGACGGCCGTGGTCGTCGTCGCGCCGTCGAAGCTGACGCCGATCGATCCCGACAAGGACTGGTTCCGCGCACGCGGAGAGAACAACGCGTACTTGCCGTGGTGGGGCCGCCGTCACGACGCGCGCCCGACGTCGCAAGGCTACTCGTACTAGGACGCGACACCCGCGTTAAGCAATCTGTAACAATCAGCGGAATAGCGAGAGGCCGATTCTTTCAAAAAACTTTCCGCTTCTCTTTGCCGATGTGCACGGGGAAATCCGGATTCGCGCTCCATCAAGGCACGGGTCCTGACATGTCGGAGGCCGTATCGGAATTCCTATCGCATGTCTTACGAATCGTATGGTAATTGAAAGAATCGCCCGGCTTGACGCACCGCACCGTCCCCCTTTATTGTCCGTCTGCCGCCCGTGAGAGAGCACGACGGCAATCGCGCGAACGTACCTCGCGCGCACGACAACACGTAGCAAAAAGCAGAAAAGGAAACGTGGTAGCCACATGAAGCCGCTATTCGACGACAACAAATCCGATGCGGTCAGCGATCGTCCGTCCACCTCGTCTTCGTCACCCGTCGCCGTGCCGGCCGCCGTCGCCAACGTCGTCGTGCCGGCATCGGCAGCGTCGCCGACGGAACATGCGCGCCTGATCACCGTCGACGAGATCGACCAGCTTGGCGCGACGCAGGGCACGCGCATCGCCGCCTTCTCCCAGCAGATTCTCGCGAGCGTCCGGGCATCGGATGCCGACCAGTTCGGCGACAAGCTCAACGAGCTGATCGCGACCGCGAAGGGGCTCGACCCGCGCGGCGCCGACAAGGGCGGGCTGCTCACGCAGGTCACGCGGCTGTTTCGCTCGACCAAGGAGAAGCTGCTGTCGCAATACGAATCGGTGAGCAAGCGGATGGACACGCTCGTCGTCGAGCTCGAAAACCATGCGGAGCGTCAGAAGGCCGGCATCGACGAGCTCGAGCGGATGTACAACGACAATTACGCGCTGCACCAGGAGCTCGCGCAGTCGAAGGCGCACGGCGAAACGGCGCTCGCGGCGCTGCGCGCGCATCTCGCGGCCGGCCAGCAGCCGGCGGACGACGCATTCGCCGCGCAGCGCCTGCTCGACGTGAAGCGCAAGGTCGACGCACTCGAAAGCAAGCTCGACGACCTCGATCGCGCGATGCTGATGTCGAAGCAGCTCGCGCCGCAGATCCGGATGGAGCAGGACCAGAAACGCACGCTGACGTCGAAGTTCATGACGATCAAGACCGTGCTGATCCCCGCGTGGACCAACGCGTTCGCGCTCTATCTCGAGCAGCTCGGCACGAAGCGCGCGGCGGCGCTCGCGAACGCGACGTACGACGCGGCCGACGAGGCGATCCGCGCGCAGGCCGACCTGAATCGCCGGAACGCGCAGGAAGTCGCGAAGCTCGGCCAGCGTCCGGTGATCTCGACCGACACGTTCGAATACGCGCAGCAGCAGCTGTTCGGCGCGTTCGACGACATCACGCAGATCATCGCCGACGGCCGACGCCAGCGCGAGCAGGACGCGCCGCGCCTGCGCCAGCTCGAACAGGACCTGATCACCCGATTCGCTCCGAAGCACAACTAAGAGAACCGAGAGAACACTGCATGATTACGCTTGAGAAACGCGCGGCGAAGGTCGCGATCGTCCTCGAAAAACGTCAGATCCTGAAGCCGCCCGTCGTGCGTGTCGGCGCGGCGCTCGATATCTCGGGCTCCGCGAAGCCGCTGTACCAGTCGGGCGTGATCCAGGAGACGCACGACCGGATTCTCGGCATCGCCCTGAAGTTCGACGACAACGGCGAAGTCGACACGTGGACCTTCACCGAAGGCTACGACCGCCTGCCGACCGCGACGCCCGACAACTACGGCTCGTACATTTCCGACCACGTGCTCAACGCGCGGATCGACAAGTGGGGCGGCACGCAGTACGCGCCGGTGATGAACGACATCGTCGACTTCTTCTTCCGCGCGCCGGAGCCGAAGCGCGAGGAAAAGCGCGGCTTCCTGAGCCGGCTGTTCGGCGGTGCGGACGACACGTCCGCGCCGGCCGCTTCGGCGCCCGTGAACGGCCATCTGCCCGCGTGGGTGCTGTTCGTCACCGACGGCCAGAACCCGAAGAACGACCGCAAGCGCGTGCGCCAGTTGCTGGCCGAATCGCAGCATTTCCCGCTGTACTGGTCGCTCGTCGGCGTCGGCGATCCGAGCGAATTCGACTTCCTCGCGGAAGTCGCGGACGAAATGCCGAACGTCGGCTTCCTGCATCTCGAATCGCTCGACCTCAGCGACGAACAGATCTACGAACAACTGATCACGCAGGAATTCTGCGACTGGGTACGCGCGAAGTAAGCGCGTGCCGCCTGCCCATTTTTCTGAACTCGATTACCCCATCATGTTGAAAGACTTCAAGATCCCGTTGTCGCTCACGGCGCTCGCGCTGATCGCGGCCTATCTCCTCGGCGGCGTGAAGGACATGCTGATCGTCGCGGTCCTGTGCGTGCTCGAAATTTCGCTGTCGCTCGACAACGCGGTCGTCAACGCATCGGTGCTGAAGAACTGGTCGGAGAAGTGGCGCAACCGCTTCATGGTGTTCGGCCTCCCCGTCGCGGTGTTCGGCATGCGGCTCGTGTTCCCGCTGCTGATCGTCGCGGTGATCGGCCACATCGGCCTGTGGGATGCGCTGACGCTCGCGATCGAATCGCCGGACAAGTACGCGGCGGTGCTGACGTCCGCGCATCACGAGGTGTCGGCGTTCGGCGGCGCGTTCCTGCTGATGGTGTTCTTCAAGTTCATGCTCGATACCGAGAAGGACGAGCACTGGATCGGCTTCCTCGAAGGCCCGATGCGCCATCTCGGCCGCATCACCGCGCTGGAAGTGGCGCTGACGCTCGCGATCGTGATCGTCGCGTCGTTCTACGTGCCGGCGGCCGAGCAGGTGAGCTTCCTGCTCGCGGGCGCGTTCGGCGTGATCGGCTTCGTGATCGCGCACGGCGTGGGCGACCTGGTCGGCGGCGAGGACACGGGCACGCGCGTGGTGCGCGAAGGCGTCGCGGGTTTCATGTATCTGGAAGTGCTCGATTCGTCGTTCAGCTTCGACGGCGTGATCGGCGCGTTCGCGCTGTCGAACAACATCTTCCTGATCGCGCTCGGCCTCGGCGTCGGCGCGGCCTACATCCGGGAGATGACGCTCGTGCTGCTGAAGAAGGGCACGCTCGCGCAGTACCGCTTTCTCGAGCACGGCGCGTTCTGGGCGATCGGCGCGCTCGCGACGATCATGTTCCTGGGCGTGAAATTCGAGGTGCCGGAGGTCGTCACGGGCCTGATCGGCGCGGCGATGATCGCCGCGGCCGTGTGGTCGTCGATCGTCGTGCAGCGCAAGGAAGACCGCGCGGTGGTGGCGGGCAAGTAAGCGCGCGTCACGCGGCGCGAACAGCATCAACGAAGGGGCCGCCGCAGGCGGCCCGGCATCGCCGCCGGCGCAACGGCGGTTCCAGCACAAGAGGTTCAGATGATCAATTTGTCGAAAGGCGGTCGCGTCAATCTGTCGAAGGAAGCGCCCGGCACGCAGAAATTCCGCATCGGTCTCGGTTGGGACGCGAACGCGACGGACACGGGCACGGATTTCGATCTCGACGTGTCGGTGTTCCTGTGCAAGTACGACGCGCAGAGCAATCCGAAACTGATCTCGGATCAGCATTTCGTGTTCTACAACAGCGAAGTGCGCACGATGGAACGCAAGGAAACCTTCATCCAGCCGGGCGACGATTTCCCGAAGCGCGGAATGCCTTCGTCGAAATGCCTGGGCGTCGTGCATAGCGGCGACAATCGCACGGGCAGCGGCGACGGCGACGACGAAGTGATCTTCATCGACATGACGAAGCTCGCGGCCGACGTCGAGGAAATCTCGGTGGTCGTGACGATCGACCAGGCCGAAGCGCGCCGCCAGAATTTCGGGCAGGTTCGCAACAGCTACATCCAGATCGCCGACGAGGTGTCGGGCGCGGTGATCGCGAAGTACGCGCTCGAGGAAGACTTCTCGATGGAGACGTCGGTGCAGGTCGGCAGCTTCTATCGTCGCGACGGCCACTTCATGTTCAAGGCGGTCGGCGCGGGCTACAACCGCGGCCTCGGCGATTTCGTCCGCGCGTACGGCGGCGCGGTCTGACTGGCGGCAGCTCGGCGCGCGGCACCCCGCCGCGCCGGGCAGGAAGCGGCGATGACGAATCCGTCCGACGAGCCGAAGCGGCTCGAGTTCGATACGACGCCCGAGCGCACGCCCGGGCGTCTTGCGTTCGACGCGCCGGCCGCGCCCGGTGCGCCGGTCGCGCGTGTGTCGGCGCGGCCTGCACCCCAGGCGCTCGACTTCGGGCCGGCGCCGGCGTCCGATCGAGCCGTGCGCACGGCGCCCGCCGATGCGGTCGGCCGCGCGCTGTTCGGCGAATCGAATCATCCGCAGCTCGAAGCGTGCTTCCGCGCCGCGCAGGCCAGCTTTCCCAATCTCTATCCCGATTACGCGTCGCGCATCGAGCGGCATATCCGGCAACTGGTGCCGTTGAAGCTCGCGACGGTCGCGACGATCGGCGACGGCGCGCTGGAGACGGCCGGCAACCTCGTCGAGGCCGTCGCGGCGACGACGCGCGAATTCAACGAACTCGGCGCGGCCGACATGATGGCGGGGCTGCTCGCGCAGGCGACACGCAAGGCCGGCATGTTCGAACGCTGGTTCGGTGCGGCGTCCGGCCATGTCGACTACCGCGCGGCGCTCGGCGCGCTCAAGCAGTCGCTCGGCTTTTTCCCGCGCCGTACCGAGGCGCTCGCCGCGGAGGTTCGCCGTGCGGAGGAGAACCTCGTGGTCGTGCTCGCGGCGCTGAGCGCGGTGTCGGACGTCGTGCGGGCGCCGGACGATGCGGGCGTCGAGCGCACGCTGTTCGACCGCCGCAACATCGTCGGGCAGGCCGTGCAGCAGATCCGGATGCAGCCGGCGCAACTGCGCGGGCTCGACGAGCGCGTGACCGACCTGCTGTCGCGCGCCGATCACCTGATGAACGTCGTGCTGCCGGCGGCGCTGGCCGCGCGGCCGTCGCGCTGAGCGAACGATACGAGCGCATGCGCTTCGGCGCGCGCGGTCTCGTGTCGGGCGCCACGGTTTCACGCGCGTGGCCGTGAGTCTGCTATCTTCCCGGGCATCTCATCGCTTTCCCGCCGATTCTCCATGACCGACCGCATCGTCGCCGCCTTCGATTTCGACGGCACCATCACGACTACCGACAGCTTTCGCCATTTCGTCCGCCATGCGGTCGGCACGCCGCGTTTCGCGTGGGCCGGGCTGCGGGCGCTGCCGTGGATCGTCGCGATGAAGGCCGGGCTGCTGTCGCGCGGCGACGCGAAGGCGAAGTTCGCATCGTTCGCGTTCGGGCCGATCCGCGAAGACGCGCTCGATGCGCAGGCGCGCAGGTTCGTCGACAGCTATCTGCCGAACCTCGTGCGTCCGGAGATGCTCGAGCGCATTCGCGAGCATCGCGCGCGCGGGCATGAAATCGTGCTGGTCAGCGCGTCGCCTTCGCTGTATCTGGAGAAGTGGGCGAAGACGGCCGGCTTCGACGCCGTGTTGGCGACGCGGCTCGCGTTCGAGCGCGGCGTCTTCGCCGGGCGGCTCGACGGCGAGAACTGCTGGGGGCCGCAGAAGGTCGTGCGGCTGCGCGGATGGTGGGGCGACCGGCCGCCGCAGCAGTTGTTCGCATACGGCGACAGCCGCGGCGACAAGGAAATGGCCGAACTCGCGAACTGGTCGTGGATCCGCGGGCAGGGGCCGATGCCGCCGATCGGCGATCGATGAAGCGCCGATGCGCTGACGCGCGCCGTCGGCGTTACGCGTCGGCTTGCGCGGGGTGCGTGTCGCGAGACGGGCGATAGCCGCCCCAGCGATTCGCGCGCGCGAACGTGCCGACGTCGTTGAAGCGCACGCCGACTTCGCGCATCGCCGCGTGCGCGGTGCGCGCGGTCAGTTGCCGGATGTAGAACGGATCGCGCACCACGAAGTGATGGATCGCGTGCGTGCTGCCGAAATTGAAGCAGAACAGCTGGAACGGCAGCATCCACCACGGGTTCAGTACCTGCGTCTGCTGGATCACGTTGCGCGAATCGATGTCGCCGAAATAGTGCATGTTCGAGCTGACGAAGTTGATGCAGAAGCTGCGCACGAAGTTCGGCCCGAGCCACACCACCGCCAGGAAATCGACGACGCGCATCACGTGCTCGACGACGGCCGGCACCGTCACCGCGTAGCCGAATGCATGCAGCGCGAACAGGCCGACGTGATAGACGACGAACGCATGCCATAGCGTGTAGTACAGGTGGCCGATCGGCATGTAGGACGACACCTGTTCGACGCGCAACTGCAGGCGCTCGGACGGATGCTGCACCGGCTGCGCGGCCACGTACTGCTTCACCTTGCGGCGCATCGCGGCGGGCCGCAGCACGACGGCGAGCATGCCGTCCGCGATCATCAGCAGGCGCTTCACCCCCCAGCGTTCGCCGTTGGTGATGCCGAATTCCTCGAGATCCGATTCGCCGCCCGACACCTTGTGGTGATGCAGGTGCATGCGCCGGCGCGTCCACGGATTGATCGTGCCGGGTCGCGTGAGCCAGCACAGCGCCATCATCAGGTGATACGCCCACGGTGTCTTTTTGAAGTACATCAGATGGATCAGGTCGTGCTCGAGCTCGTGGATCAGCGACGTGACGAGCGCGGCGAGCGGCAGCGCGACGTACCACGCGATCGCGCCGCGCGCATACAGCCATGCGATCGCGAGCATCGCGCTCACCGACACGGCCATCACGGTCGCGCCGACGAGGTTCTGGTTGTCGAGCAGCGGAAAGCGCGCGCGGATCGCGTCGCTCGCGGCATTGACTTCGCGGCGGACGTACGCGACCTTGTCGGCGTCGTTTCGAAAGACGGTTCGTGCGGGTAGGCTCATCGACCGGAATCCGTGCGGAAAGAGTAGGGCGCAATGCCGATGTGACAAGCATAGGCGCGTGCCGGAGCGCATGCGAGGGCCGGCGGTGCCAATGGTGGTGTCATTTCGGGCCACGTTGGCCGGCAATCCGCAGTCGATGCGCCGATACGTGGCTAGAGTGCCGCCGCGGTGTCATTGCGGGCCAGCGACGCTACAATCCGCCGAAACCGCCCGGAGTGAGCCGCATGGTCCCGTCCGTTCCGGATGCCGCGCGCCAGTTGAACAAGGCGACGGTGTCGTCCGCGTATGCGTTGTTCATGCTGATGCTGGCCGAGGAGCGCGGCATCGACGGCGGCCGCATTCTCGCCGGCTCGGGCGTCGAGCGCGACCGGCTCGCGCAGCCCGATGCGCGCATCACGCCGCTGCAGCAGGCGACGATCGTGTTCAACCTGCTCGATGCGACCGGCGATCCGTCGATCGCGATCGAGATCGGCTTGCGCAGCAGCCTGACGAAGGCGGGGCTGATCGGCTTCGGGCTGATGAGTTGCGCGACGCTCGGCGAGGCGATCGCGCTCGGCATCCGTTACCTGCCGACGCGCGTGCCGTTTTTCTCGGTGCGGCTCGCGCAGCTCGACGGCATCGTCGACATCGACGTGTTCGAAGCGTTTCCGCTCGGCCGGCTGCGTCAGTTCGCGGTGGAAAACTTCCTGGTCGAGACCGCGATCCTGTTCAATTCGCTGCTGTATCCGACCCCGGGGCGCACGCTGCAGTCGCGTGCCGAACTCCACTTCGAATGGCCCGAGCCGCCGTGGTTCGAGCGTTATCGTGCGCGGCTGCCGCGCTGCCATTTCGATGCGAGCGCGAACCGCATCCGCTGCGACGCCGCGCTGCTCGACGAGCCGATCGGCACCGCGAACGCGCAGACCGCACAGATGATCGTCCAGCAGTGCGAGGCGGAGCTCGCGCGGCTCGGCTATGCGGAGAGCATCGTCGAGCGCGTGCGCAATCTGCTGATCTGCGACGAAGGCGGCTATCCGTCGGTCGACGACGTCGCGCGCGAGTTGCACGTGTCGGCGCGCACGCTCAAGCGCAAGCTCGCCGAATACGGCGCGACCTATTCGGCGCTGCTCGACGAGATCCGGCTGCGCGACGCGCTGCGGCTGCTGGAAGGCACACGGCTGCCGGTCGACGAGATCGCGGCGCGCGTCGGCTATACCGACCGCGCCAATTTCACGCGCGCGTTCAAGCGCTGGACGGGCGTTGCGCCGAGCGAGCGGCGCTGAACGCCGGGCCCGCATCGGCGTGCCGGCGCCCGCTCGCGCGCCGATGCTTCTTCAAGCCTTCCCGCCTTCAGACGATCGCGATCCAGTTCGCGCCGCGGCCTCCCGGCACGCGCGCGTGCAGCGACAGCGTGCCGTCGTCCGGCGCGATCGCATACACGGCCACGTGTTCCGACCGTTCGCCGCAGGCGACGAGCCAGCGTCCCGACGGATCGATCGCGAACCCGCGCGGCTGGGTTTCGGTGGCCGTCGCGTGCGCGGGCTCGAACGAGCCGTCTTCGTGGCGGCGATAGCAGAGCAACCGGCTCGACGTGCGCTCGCTGACGTACGCGAAACGCATGTCGGGCGTCAGGTGCAGATCGGCGGCCCACACGGACGGCTCGGCGGGGGCGGGCGGACGCGCATGGCCTTGCGCGAGTTCGGCCACGGCCGGGTGGCGCGCACTCACGCGTGCGTCGCCGAGCCGGCCGGTGTCGGTGTCGCGGGCGAAGGTTGCGAGCGTGCCCTGGAATTCGCTGACGACGACCAGCGTGCGGCCGTCATCCGCGAACCGCAGGTGACGCGGACCGAAGCCGGCCGGCACGCGCGTCTCGCCGTGTTCGACCGCGCGCAAGCCGGCGGCGTCCTCGACGAGCGCGAAGCCGAACACGCGGTCCGAGCCGAGCGAGCTGACGTACGCGAAACGGTCGTCGGGCGACACGATCACCGCGTGCGCGTTCGCGATGCCGCCCGCAACTTGCAGCGGCGCGCCGTCGCCGTCGCGCACGCGTGCCGCATCGTAGAGGCTCAGCGAACTCCCGCCGTACGATGCGCCGAGCAGCCAGCGGCCGCTGCGATCGAGCGACAGGTACGCATGGCTCGCGTCGATCGCGGTCGTGCCGATGCGCGCGAGCGCGCCCGTGGCGGCGACGCGGAACGCGACGATCGTCGGCTGCTCGCCGCGCGTCGCGACGTAGAGCCGCGTGCGGTCGGCCTGCACGGCGATCGGCATCGCGACGTCGGCGGCGGGATAGCGGGCGAGCGGCGCGAGCGTGCCGTCGCCGGCGAGGGAGAACGTGGCGAGGTCGCCGTCGGCGGCATTCGAGACGACGACGGTCAGGCGGTCAGTGTTCGGCATGGCGGAGCATCGGGGCGTGCGTGAAGGATTCGTCGGCCGGCCGGCCGCGCGGCGGATCGCTGCGCCGCTGCGTGCGCGCGAACAGCGCGGCGACCGCGGCGACGAGCGAAGCGATCGCGAGCGCATACAGCCCGCCCGTGATCGAACCCGTATGTTGCTTCAGATAGCCGAAGGCCGTCGGCGCGACGAAGCCGCCGAGGTTGCCGACCGAATTGATCAGCGCGATCACGGCCGCGGCCACGCGCGTGTCGAGATAGCCCTGCGGGATCGGCCAGAACAGCGACGCCGCCGCCTTGAAGCCGAGCGCGGCAAAGCAGATCGACGCGAACGACCACACCGGATCGGGCGACGTCGACGCGAACAGCCCGCACGCGGCGAGCACGAGCGCGAACGCGAGCCAGCGCTGCGGATGCTTCCATTTCGACGACAGCACCGCGAAGCCGTACATCGCGCCGATCGCGATCATCCACGGAATGGTGTTGTACAGGCCGACCTGGAAATCGGTGAGGCCGCCCATCTTGCGGATGATGGTCGGCAGCCAGAACGTGGCCGCGTAGATCGTCAGCTGGATCGAGAAGTACAGGAAGCAGAACAGCATGATCTGCGGATCGCGCAGCAGCGTGGTGGCGCGCACCGGCACGTTCGAGCGGACGTCGCGCGTGGCGCGCTCGTCGTCGAGCGCGTTCTGGAGCGCCGTGCGTTCAGCCGGCGTGAGCCACGTCGCGTCGCGGATATGCGATTTCAGCAGCAGCCAGCTCGCGCCGCACAGTGCAACCGAGAACAGCCCCTCGATCAGGAACATCCATTGCCAGCCTTCGAGGCCGAAGCCATGGATCGACAGCAGCGCGCCGGTGACGGGCCCGGACAGCACCGACGCGAACGCGGAGCCGCCGAGGAAGATCGCCATCGCCTTGCCGCGCTCCTGCGGCGGCAGCCATTGCGACAGGTACAGCACGACGCCGGGGAAGAAGCCGGCCTCGGCCGCGCCGAGCAAAAAGCGCAGCACGTAGAACGACGTGTCGTTCCACACGAACGCCATCGCGGCCGCGACGATGCCCCACGTCGCCATGATCCGCGCCAGCCATACGCGCGCGCCGTAGCGCTGCATCAGCAGGTTCGACGGCACTTCGAACAGCGCATAGCCGACGAAGAACAGCCCGGCGCCGAGCCCGTACGCGGCCGCGCCGATGCCGATCGACGCTTCGAGATGGCGATCGACGAAGCCGACGTTCACGCGGTCGATGTAGTTCGCGATGAACATGATCAGCACGAGCGGCAGCACGTGCCACTTCACTTTCGAGACGGCGGATGCGAGCGGGTCGCGGCCGGGCAGGGCGGACGAGGGCGGGTTCAACGGTGTCTCCGGTCGGGCGGCGGACGGGGCGGTGGCCCCGCGTCGGCGTCTGGGTGGCGGTTTGTGTAGTACGTCGTCGTATGACATGGTACGCCGGAGTATCGGGGATGGCGTCGCGGGTTTACCCGGAAATCTCCCAATGATGGTGAAGTTTTCGACAAGAGATGTTCTGCTCGAAACATCTGATGACGTATGACATCAAGCTAGTTGCCGTCGCGACGAGCGGTACCGTCGCGGGAGGTCGTACCGCATATGAAGAAGGGCAGAAGCTCGGCGCGATCGCGTTCAACGACGCGCAGGCGACTCGCCAGCCGTTTGCAGCGGAGGGCGGCTACGTTCCATCGACGGATGCGCTCGCGGTTGCGGCAAAATACCTCGCGTGCGAACCCGGAGACGGGCGCGACGCTCGCCGCGAACCGCGGCGATTTCATGCCTTGACGACGGAGCAACGGATCATGCAGGACAACCAGTACGCGCGGCATGTGTTCGCGTTCAACGGCGACGCGGACGGCCTGTGCGCGCTTCAGCAGTTGCGGCTCGCGCAACGCGTGCAGGGCACGCTCGTGACCGGCGTGAAGCGCGACATCAGGCTGCTCGAGCGTATCGACGCGGGCGCAGGCGACCTCGTCACCGTGCTCGACGTGTCGCACGACCAGAACCGCGACGCGTGCGCGCGGCTGCTGCGCGACGGCGCGACGGTCCGTTACTTCGATCATCACTTTGCAGGCGAACTGCCGGACCATCCGCGCTTCGACGCGCATATCGACACGGCGGCCGACGTCTGCACCAGCGCGATCGTGAACCGCCATCTCGGCGGCCGGTACGCGCGCTGGGCGATCGTCGCGGCATTCGGCGACGAGCTGCCGGCGCTCGGCGATGCGCTGGCGCGCGAGCACGGCGTCGAGGAAGCCGAGCGTTGCGTGCTCGCGGAACTCGGGCGCTATCTGAACTACAACGCATACGGCGAGTGCGTCGGCGATCTGCATTTCGATCCGGCGGCGCTCGCGGACGCGATGCTGCCGTGCATCGATCCGCTCGATTTCGTGCGCGAGACGGCCGTGTTCGCCGCGCTGCGCGACGGTTACCGCGACGACATGGCGCGCGCATGCGCGCTCGCGCCGGTGCGCGAGGTGCCGGGCGCGACGCTCGTGCGGATGCCCGATCTCCCGTGGGCGCGGCGCGCGACCGGCATGCTCGCCAACGAGCGGATGCGCAACGCGCCGCATGCGGCGCTCGCGGTGCTGTCGCCGCGCGCAGGCGGCGGGCTCGTCGTCAGCGTACGCGTGCCCGACGGCCGGCCGATCGGCGCGGACGAGTTCTGCCGCGGCTTCTCGACCGGCGGCGGGCGCAAGCGCGCGGGCGGCATCAACCATCTGCCGGAAGCCGAGTTCGATGCGTTTGCCGAGCGCTTCGAGGCCGCGTTCCGGCTCGATTGACGCGACGCATCGTAATGACCCGATCGGTCGGTTGCATCGGCGGCACGGTCGGCCCGTGGGGCCGCCGCAGCGCGATGCGATGCGTTCGGCGTTGCATCGGCCGTGCGGGTGCGCGGTGTGCACGAACCGCTCGACGCACCGCAGCCGGAGAAATATGCCGCGCGTGCCGCCTTCCGGCAGTGCGATTTCCATCGAATTGAAGCGGATCGTGCGGCTGCACGCGGTGGCGCGGTGGCGTGCTGGCCGAGACGGCCGGCGTCGACGCTGTGCAGCGCAGCCGCGACAATACGCGTCTCTTTTTGCTTTCGCCATCGAGGTGCCTGCCCATGTCCACCCGGCAGTCCGTTGCCCCCGCGATCGTCTGGTTCCGCGACGATCTGCGCGTGACCGATCAGCCCGCGCTGACGCGCGCGGTCGCATCCGGACGGCCGCTCGTCTGCGTTTTCGTCGACGACACGAGCGCCGGCGCCGGGCCCGCGCTCGGCGGTGCGGCGCGCTGGTGGCTGCACGGGTCGCTGGCAGGGCTCGACACCGCGCTCGCGCGGCAGGGCGGGCGCTTGTTGCTGTTGCGCGGCGACGCGCAGCGCGAGATCGAGCGCCTCGTCGGCGATACGGGCGCGGCGGCCGTGTACTGGAACCGTCGCTATGCGCAGCTGCAGCGTGACGCGGATGCGGCGCTGAAAGCGTCGCTCAAGGCGCGCGGCGTGACGGTGGAGAGCAGCAACGGCAGCCTGCTGAACGAGCCGTGGGAGGTGCTGACGGGCAGCGGCGGCCCGTATCAGGTGTTCACCGCGTACTGGCGCGCGGTGCGGCGAGATCGCATGGTTGCCGTGCCGCTGCCGGCACCCGGGCGGATCGCGTTTCATCCATGGCCGAAGGCCGTGCGCGACCGCGCGCTGGCGCTCGACGCGCTCGCGTTGCGTGCACATGCGCCGGACTGGGCCGGCGGCTTGCGCGATGCGTGGCCGGCGCCCGACGAGGCCGGCGCGCACGCGCGACTCGACATGTTTCTGACGACGTCGCTCGCCGGCTATGCGCAGGCGCGCGATCGGCCCGACCCTCCGACGACGAGCCGGCTGTCGCCGTTCCTGCGCTTCGGCAACGTGTCGCCGCGACAGGTGTGGCATGCGGTGCAGGGCGCCGCGAGTGCAGGCGGCGCGGCGTATGCGGCGCACGCCGACAAATTCCTCAGCGAGCTCGGCTGGCGCGAATTCAGCTACATGCTGCTGTATCACTTCCCGGCGCTCGCGACCGACAACTTCCGCGCGCAATTCGATGCGATGCCGTGGCGCGACGATCCTGCGGCGTTACGTGCATGGCAGCGCGGGCGGACCGGCTACCCGCTCGTCGATGCGGGCCTGCGCGAGCTGTGGACGACCGGCTGGATGCACAACCGCGTGCGGATGGTCGTCGCGTCGTTCCTCGTCAAGCATCTGCTGATCGACTGGCGCGCGGGCGAAGCATGGTTCCGCGACACGCTGGTCGACGCCGATCCCGCGAACAATGCGGCGAGCTGGCAATGGGTAGCCGGCTGCGGCGCCGATGCCGCGCCGTATTTCCGCATCTTCAATCCGGTCGCGCAGGGGCGGAAGTTCGACCCGGACGGCGCGTACGTGCGGCGCTGGGTGCCCGAGCTTGCCGGCCTCGACGATGCGTCGATCCATGCGCCCTGGGAAGGGGCGCCGCTGGCGCTCGACGCGGCCGGGGTACGGCTCGGCGTCGACTACCCGGCGCCGCTCGTCGAGCACGCGGCCGCGCGCGCCCGGGCGCTCGATGCGCTGGCGGCGTTGCCGAAGCGCCGTTGACCGTCCGCTCCGCTTTGCCGCATCAATTGCAGAGCGCGACGTGCTCGAGCAGCGCGTACGCGACGCCCGAATCGAAGTAGGCCGCGCCGCACCACGCGACGAACGCGAGCGTGCCGGCCGCCAGTGCCGCGCGGATCATGCCCATGCCGCGTTGCCCGATGCCGGGCGCGCGACACGCGCGTCGTCGATTGGCACGTGCAGCAGCGCCGCGAGCACGCCGAGCGCGATCGAACCGATCCACAGCGGCAGGTACGAATGCGTCGCGTCGTACACGACCGCACCGAGCCACACGCCGAAGAAGCTGCCGAGCTGGTGCCCGAAGAACACGAAGCCGAACAGCGTCGCGATGTAGTGCACGCCGAACACCTGCGAGATCACGCCGTTCGTCAGCGGCACCGTGCCGAGCCACGTGAACCCCATCACGGCCGCGAACCCGTAGACGCTCGCGGGCGACAGCGGCACGGCGACGAACGCGGCCATCGCGCATGCGCGCACGAGGTACAGCACCGACAGCACGTACTTGCGCCGCAGCAGCCCGCCCAGATGCCCGCACGCGTAGGTGCCGGCCACGTTGGTCAGCGCGATCAGCGCGAGCGCGACGCTTGCGTGGCGCGCCGGCAGCCCGTGGTCGAGCAGATATGCGGGCAGGTGCGTCGCGATGAACGCGAGCTGGAAGCCGCACGCGAAGAAGCCCGCGTTCAGCAGCCAGAAGCCGCGATGCGCGAACGCCTCGCGCACGGCTTCGCCGATCGACTGGCCGGGGCCGGCTGCAGCGCCGGCCGCCTGCGCGGGCCGGTCGCGCAGCAGCACGGCGAGCGGTGCGAGCAGCGCGGCGACGAGCGCCAGCGCGACGAACGCGTGCCGCCAGCCGATGCCGCCGATCAGTTCCTGCGCGACGGGCACCATGCAGAACTGGCCGAGCCCGCCGATCGCGCCGGCGATACCGAGCGCCCAGCCGCGCCGGTCGGGGGGGAAGAGGCGGCTCAGCGCGCCGTAGATCGACGCGAACGCCGAGCCCGACAGCGCGACGCCGATCACGAGCCCGGCGCCGACCGTGAACAGGCCGGTCGACGCAGCATGCGCCATCGTGACGAGCCCGGCCGCGTACAGCAGCATGCCGGCGACGATCACGCGCACCGAGCCGAAGCGGTCGGCCACCATCCCGGTGAATGGCTGTGCGACGCCCCAGATCAGGTTCTGCAGCGCCAGCGCGAGCCCGAACGCTTCGCGCGACCAGCCGTGGTCGAGCGAGACGGGTGCGAGGAACAGGCCCTGCACGTGGCGGATGCCGAGCGCGGCGCCCATGATCAGACCGCCTGCCAGCACGGGCAGCCAGCGGCGCCGGACTTCCTGCTCGATCGGGGTCATGCGTGTCTCCGGATGAAGGCGCGCGGCGAAACGGCCGCGCTCGATCCCGATTAAACGAGCGGGGCGGCCGGCGCTCAAGCGATCATTCGGTCAGGTTGGCATGCGCAACGGGAATGCGAAGAGGGCGGCCGTTGCCTGCGCTCACGCGCATCCGCGCCGCGGGCTCAGGCCGACGTCGTATCGTGCGCGTGCATCGCAGCGTCGCATTCGGCCGCTTCGGCGAGTATCCAGTCGCGCACGTCCGCGACTTCGCGGCGCGGGGCCGGATCGTGCTGGAACAGCCAGTAGCCGTACGTTTCCGAGCGCGTTTGCGTGTGCGGCCCGAGCACCGCGAGCCGGCCGTCGGCGAGCATCGGCGCGACGAGCGCGAGCCGGCCGAGCGCGATGCCCTGGCCCGCGATCGCGGCCTGGATCACCTGGTCGTACTGGTTGAAGCGCAACACGCCTTTCGGGCGCGCATCGCCGAGCCCCGCCGCGTGCAGGTGTGCGTGCCACTGCAGATGCGGTTGCGGCGGCCCGTCGAATTCGAGCAGCACGTGATCGGCGATCGCCGCCGCGCTCGCGACCGGCCGCGCGGCGAGCGCGGGATGCGCGACCGGCACGACGATCTCGTCGAACAGGCGCAGCGCACCGGCCGGCGCACGGTCGCGCGGGCAGTAGCGGATGCCGAGGTCGATGCCTTCGGCGCGCAAATCGAGTACCTTGTCGTTCGCGGCGACGCGCAGGTCGATCGCGGGCAGCCGCGCCTGCAACCGTCCGAGCCGAGGCAGCAGCCAGAGCGCGGTCACGCCGATGCTGGCGGTGATCGTCACGGGCTGGCGCTCGCGCACGGCGGCGAGCGACGTGACGGTGTCCTGCAGGCTGTGCAGCGCCGCATCGGCGACGCGGAACAGCCGCTCGCCTTCCGGCGTGAACGCGATCTTCCGGTAGCCACGCTGCAGCAAGGTGACGCCGAGATGCGCTTCGAGCGCATGGACCTGGCGGCTGACCGCCGACTGCGTGACGCACAGGTCCTGCGCGGCGAGCGTGATGCTCATGCGGCGGCCGACGGCGACGAAACCGCGGACGAGATCGAGCGACGGGAGACGGACGAGTGGCGTTGACATGCGCGTGGCTCATGCGAACGGAGCAGCAAGATTGGTTGAGAACGCGGCACGCGTCAAGTTCAATGGAGGCGGGTCGATCGCGGAAGAGGGGCTGAGTAAGCCCGAGGCGCCCGCCCGGACCGACCGCGAAGCATGGGATTCCAGTAAGCGCTGAAACACTAACCGGGGCGACCGCCATGCACGAAACCCAGTAAGGTCTGAAGTGCCAACTAGGTCGACCGCGATGCATGGCACCCCAGTAAGCGCCGAAGTGCCAACTGGGGTCGACCGCGATGCATGTGACGCCAGTAAGCGCTAAAGCGCCGACTGGGGCCGACAGGAGACACGATGACGATTTCGAACGAGGAAAGCGGCGCGGCGCCAGGCAGCCGCGCGGCGGGCGCATTGCCGCCCGAGCCCGTGACGCTGCGCGCGGCCGACGGCTACCCGTTGCGCGGCCATGTCTGGCGCCATCGCGGCGGCGGCGTGCGGCCCGTGACGGTCGTCAATTGCGCGACGTCGGTGCGCTGCGACTACTACTTTCGTTTCGCGGCGTGGCTGTTCGCGCAGGGGCGCGACGTGCTCGTCTACGACTATCGCGGCATCGGCGGGTCGCGCCCGGCGCAGCTCGCGAAGCTGCGCGCGACCTGGCTCGACTGGGGCCGGCTCGATTGCGAGGCCGCGCTGCATTACGCGCGCGACGCGTTTGCGGGCCAGCCGCTCGATGTGGTCGCGCACAGCATCGGCGGCTGCGTGCTCGGCCTCGCGGCGTCGAACGTGCACGTGCGGCATGTGGTGACCGTCGGCGCGCAGTATGCGTACTGGCGCGATTACCTGCCCGCCGAGCGGCGCCGCATGTGGTGGAAGTGGCATGTCGCGATGCCCGCGCTCGCGGCCGTGTTCGGCTACGTGCCCGCGAAGCGGCTCGGCTGGATGGAGGACACGCCGCGCGGTATCGCGCTGTCGTGGGCGCGTTCGCGGCCGCGTTTCGAGGATGGCTACATCGGCAGCGTGCTCGACGACGGCGCGGCGAGCCGCGCCGCGTTGCCGGCGCGCTTCGCGGGGCTGTCGGCGCCGATGCTCGCGATCGGCCTCGACGACGACGCGTTCGGCACGGTCGACGCGATTGAGCGGCTGGTCGGCTATTACACGGGCAGCAACGTCACGCATCTGCGGATCGCGCCGGCCGACATCGGCGTCGATGCGATCGGCCATTTCGCGTTTTTCCATAGCCGCTTCACCGACACGCTGTGGCCCGTCGCGTCGTACTGGCTGCAACACGGCGTGCTGCCGGCCGATGCGCCGGGCACCGTGCATGCGCTCCACCCGGCGTCGCGCGGACGGCTGACGGGGAGCGGCGCGCCGGGCAGGGCCGCGAACGGATGACCCGGCGCATCCGAACGTCACCCCGCTCTCGTGGCTTGCTTTCCGATCCGGCGGCAGCCGCCGCAGGCAGGCGCGATCGATTAACATCGGACGTTTCGTCTTAAAGCCCAGCGAGCTGCCGCGCGCCGATGTCCATTCCGTCCGATTCCGCTTCTCCCGTTGCAACGCCGCACGCGTGGCGCGTGCATGCGCTCGACGTGCCGCCCGCCGCGACGCGCGCCGGCGTGCGGGTCGCGCGCCTCGATTTCGACTGGCGCGTGCCGCTCGTGTCGCCCGCGTATGCGGCGCTGAGCGACGACGAACGCGCACGCGCCGCGCGCTTCCTGCGGCATGAGGATGCGGTACGCAGCGCCGCGACGCGCGCCGCGCTGCGCGACGTGCTCGGCGCGGCGCTCGGCATCGCCGCGCACGCGGTCGCGATCGTCGTCGACGCATCGGGCCGGCCGTCGCTGGACCGCATGCATCGCGCGGCGCTCGATTTCAACGTGTCGCACGCAGGCGATCATGCGCTGATCGCGTGGGCGCCGGCGGGCCGCGTCGGCGTCGATATCGAGGGCTGCAATCGCGCGGCCGACTGGCGCGCGCTGACGCGCGAAGTGTGCGCGCCTGCGGAGGTCGCGTATCTCGACGGCCTGCCGCCCGGCGCGCGCGAGCGCGAATTCATGCGGGTGTGGTCCGCGAAGGAGGCGCTGCTCAAGGCGCTCGGCACCGGCATCGTCGGCGGGCTGCGCGCGTTCGCGGTCGTGCCGCCGCGCGACGCCACGACGCCTGCGACGACGGTCGTCGAGCCGGCCGCGCCCGCCGCCGGCGTCGCGGCGTTCGACGCCGCGTGGCTCGACGCGGCGCCCGGCTACGCGGCGTGCGTCGCGTGGACGCGCGCGTAGGCCGGGGCTGGCGCGCTGCGCTTACTCGAGCGGCGCGTCGTTCGGCGCCGCATAGCGCGCCTTGATCGCGTCGCTCATCGGGAAGTCGAACGCCAGCCCCTTCGGCGGCACCGGCTTCATGAACCATTTGTCGTACAGCGCGTTGATCTCGCCGCCTTTCATCAGCTGCACGAGCACGCCGTCGACGAGCGCCTTGAACTGCGGATCGTCCTTGCGCAGCATGAACCCGTAGGCTTCCGACGATTGCGGCGTGCCGACGATCTGCCAGTCGGCCGGTTTCGCGGCGAGCTGGCGCACGCCCGCGAGCAGCACGTCGTCCATCATGTACGCGGCCGCGCGGCCCGATTCGAGCGTGAGGCGTCCTTCGCCGTAGTCCTTTGCGCTGATGATCTGCATGTTCATCTTCTTTTCCTCGTTCATCTTGCGCAGCAGGCGTTCGGATGTCGTGCCCTGGTTCGTCACGACCGTCTTGCCGGCGAGATCGGGGAAGTCGCGGATGCCCGAGTTCGTGCGAGTGAGCAGGCGCGTCGTCGCGACGAAGAAGGTGGTCGAGAACGCGACCTGCGCATGGCGCGCGGCGAGATTGGTCGTCACGCCGCATTCGAGATCGACGGTGCCGTTCTGCACCAGCGGAATGCGGTTCTGCGAGGTGACCGGAATGAAGCGCACCTGCAGGTCGGCCTTGCCGGTGCGCGCCTTCACCGCGGCGATCACGCGGTCGCACAGGTCCTGCGAGAAGCCGATGACCTTGCCGCCCGCATCGACATACGAGAACGGCACCGACGTTTCGCGATGGCCGATCGAAATCAGGTTGGCCTGCCGGACTTTCTCCAGCGTGCCGGACGACGGCTCGGCGGCGAAGGGCGCGCTGCACGCGAGCGCGCACGCGGCGACGAGCAGGGGGCCGCCGACGCGGGCGGCGAATCGTGACGGGAAGGGCATGGCGGTCTCCGGAGCGAATGGTGATTCGTATGTTGCCAAAGACAAAATAATTGCAACATATGTTAATGCCCGGTCCTGGCAGGCCAGTCCGGCGGGGCTGCGGGGCATCAGGGAAACTCCCGAGTCGAAATCGGCGAAAAACGGGTTGTCTAGACAAGTTGACGTGGCTACACTTCAATCCATTCCGAACTTGTCTAGACAGGATTGCTCACATGATTACGTTGACCCCCGGCCACCTGACCCTCCCGCAACTGCGCCGGATCGCTCGCGAATCCGTGCAACTGAAGCTCGACCCGGCGAGCTTCGCGAAGATCGACGCGGGCGCGAAGGCCGTCGCCGACATCGCCGCGAAGGGCGAGCCGGCCTACGGCATCAACACGGGCTTCGGCCGCCTGGCGAGCACCCACATCCCGCACGACCAGCTCGAACTGCTGCAGAAGAACCTGGTGCTGTCGCACGCGGTCGGCGTCGGCGAGCCGATGGCGCGCTCGTCGGTGCGCCTGCTGATGGCGCTGAAGCTGTCGAGTCTCGGCCGCGGTCACTCGGGCATCCGCCGTGAAGTGATGGACGCGCTGATCACGCTGTTCAACGCCGACGTGCTGCCGCTGATTCCGGTGAAGGGCTCGGTCGGCGCATCGGGCGACCTCGCGCCGCTCGCGCACATGTCGGCCGTGCTGCTCGGCGTCGGCGAAGTGTTCATCCGCGGCGAGCGGGCGAGTGCGCTCGACGGCTTGCGCGTCGCGGGCCTCGCGCCGCTGACGCTGCAGGCGAAGGAAGGCCTGGCGCTCCTGAACGGCACGCAGGCGTCGACGGCGCTCGCGCTCGACAACATGTTCGCGATCGAAGACCTGTACCGCACCGCGCTCGTCGCGGGCGCGCTGTCGGTCGACGCGGCAGCCGGCTCGGTGAAGCCGTTCGACGCGCGCATCCACGAACTGCGCGGCCATCGAGGCCAGATCGACGCGGCCGCGTCGTACCGCGAACTGCTCGAAGGCTCGCCGATCAACCAGTCGCACCGCGACTGCGACAAGGTGCAGGATCCGTACAGCCTGCGCTGCCAGCCGCAGGTGATGGGCGCGTGCCTGGACCAGATGCGCCATGCGGCCGACGTGCTGCTGGTCGAAGCGAACGCCGTGTCGGACAACCCGCTGATCTTCCCGGATACCGGCGAAGTGCTGTCGGGCGGCAACTTCCACGCCGAGCCCGTCGCGTTCGCGGCCGACAACCTCGCGCTCGCCGCGGCGGAAATCGGTGCGCTGGCCGAACGCCGCATCGCGCTGCTGATCGATGCGACGCTGTCGGGCCTGCCCCCGTTCCTCGTGAAGGACGGCGGCGTGAACTCCGGCTTCATGATCGCGCACGTGACGGCGGCCGCCCTCGCGTCGGAAAACAAGACGCTCGCGCACCCGGCGTCGGTCGATTCGCTGCCGACTTCCGCGAACCAGGAGGACCACGTGTCGATGGCGACGTTCGCCGCGCGCAAGCTCGCCGACATCGCGGACAACACGAAGCACATCCTCGCGATCGAACTGCTGGCCGCCGCCCAGGGCGTCGACCTGCGCGCGCCGTACCACACGAGCCCGAAGCTCGCGCCGGTGATGGAAATCATCCGCAGCCAGGTCGCGCACTACGAACTCGACCACTATTTCGCGCCGGACATCGCGGTGATCGCGAAGCTCGTCGGCGAGCGCGCGTTCGCGAAGGTCGCACCGTTCTCGTTCGCATCGGAACAGTAAGCCGATGAGCGCGCCGGTCTACCAGGAGATCAAGGACTTCATCCTGGCCCGCATCCACGCCGGCGAATGGGAGGAGGGCGACCAGGTGCCGTCCGAGAACGAGCTGGCGCGCGAGTTCAAGGTGGCACGCATGACCGTCAACCGCGCGCTGCGCGAGTTGACGGCCGAGCAGGTGCTCACGCGCATGAAGGGCGCGGGCACCTACGTCGCGCGGCCGAAGTACGAGTCGACGCTGGTGGCGATCCGCAGCATCTCCGAGGAAGTCGGTGCGCGCGGGCATGCGTATCGCGCCAGCGTGCTCGGGCTCGACACGATCCGCGCCGACGAGGTGCTCGCCGACGAGATGCAGGTGGCCGTGCGCACGAAGCTGTTTCATTCGCAGGTGCTGCACTTCGAGAACGACGAGCCGGTGCAGCTCGAAGAACGATGGGTGAATCCGGCGGTCGCGCCGGATTACGCCGAGCAGGATTTCACGAACACGACGCCGAACCTGTACCTGATGCGCGCGGCGCCGCTGCAGCGCGTCGAGTACCGGATCGAAGCGGCGGCGCCGGCACCGGAGCGGCGCGAGCAGCTGCGGATGGACGACGTCGAGCCGTGTCTGGTTTTACATCGGCGCACCTGGTCGCAGGGCGTCGTCGCCTCGGTGGCGAATCTGTGGCATCCCGGCAGCCGTTATCGCTTCACCGGGCATTTCTGATTCCTTATTGATATTCATTTTCCTTCGGGAGCAGTCGTCATGAACCATCCGAAACACATCGATCCCCGCCTCGATCCGACGCGCACGATCCGCGCGCCGCGCGGCAGCGAGAAAACCTGCAAGACCTGGCTGGCCGAAGCGGCCTACCGGATGATCCAGAACAACCTCGACCCGGAAGTCGCCGAGCATCCGCATGCGCTCGTCGTGTACGGCGGCATCGGCCGCGCGGCGCGTAACTGGGAATGCTACGACCAGATCCTCGCGTCGCTGAAGGATCTCGAAGAGAACGAAACGCTGCTGATCCAGTCGGGCAAGCCGGTCGGCGTGTTCCGCACGCACAAGGATGCGCCGCGCGTGCTGCTCGCGAACTCGAACCTGGTGCCGCACTGGGCCAACTGGGATCACTTCCACGAGCTCGATCGCAAGGGCCTGATGATGTACGGCCAGATGACGGCCGGTAGCTGGATCTACATCGGCAGCCAGGGCATCGTGCAGGGCACCTACGAAACCTTCTTCTCGGTCGCGAACCAGCACTTCAACGGCGATCCGTCGGGCCGCTGGATCCTGACGGGCGGTCTGGGCGGGATGGGCGGCGCGCAGCCGCTCGCCGCGACGATGGCCGGCTTCTCGATGATCGCGGTCGAATGCGACGAGACGCGTATCGACTTCCGCCTGAAGACGCGCTACGTCGACAAGAAGGCGACGACGCTCGACGAAGCGCTCGGCATGATCGACGAAGCGAAGCGCACCGGCAAGCCGGTGTCGGTCGGCCTGCTCGGCAATGCAGCCGACGTGTTCGCGGAACTCGTCACGCGCGGCATCACGCCGGACTGCGTGACCGACCAGACGAGCGCGCACGACCCGATCAACGGCTACCTGCCGCAAGGCTGGACCGTCGCGCAATGGCGCGAAGCGCAGAAGGTCGATCCGCAGAGCATCGTGAAGGTCGCGAAGCAGTCGATGGCCGTCCAGGTGCGCGCGATGCTGGCGCTGCAGGAACGCGGTGCCGCGACGCTCGACTACGGCAACAACATCCGCCAGATGGCGCTGGAAATGGGCGTCGAGAACGCATTCGACTTCCCGGGCTTCGTGCCGGCGTACATCCGCCCGCTGTTCTGCGAAGGCAAGGGCCCGTTCCGCTGGGTCGCGCTGTCGGGCGATCCGGAAGACATCTACAAGACCGACCAGAAGGTGAAGGAGCTGATCCCCGACGATCCGCACCTGCACAACTGGCTCGACATGGCGCGTGAGCGCATCGCGTTCCAGGGCCTGCCGGCACGGATCTGCTGGGTCGGCGTGAAGGATCGCTATCGCCTCGGCCAGGCGTTCAACGAGATGGTGAAGAACGGCGAACTGAAGGCCCCGATCGTGATCGGCCGCGACCACCTCGACACCGGTTCGGTCGCGAGCCCGAACCGCGAGACGGAATCGATGAAGGACGGGTCGGACGCCGTCAGCGACTGGCCGCTGCTCAACGCGCTGCTGAACACCGCGGGCGGCGCATCGTGGGTGTCGCTGCATCATGGCGGCGGCGTCGGCATGGGCTTCTCGCAGCACTCGGGCGTCGTGATCGTCGCCGACGGGACGGCCGACGCGCATGAGCGTCTCGGTCGCGTGCTGCTGAACGACCCGGCGACCGGCGTGATGCGCCATGCGGATGCCGGCTACGAACTCGCGCAGCAGACGGCTCGCGAAGCCGGCCTGAAGCTGCCGATGCTCGGCCGCTGAGCATGACGGCGCTCGATCAGGCGCCGGCGACCGCCGCGCTGATCCGCGGCGCGGATCTCGTTGCGTCGCCGTGGAAGAACGGCGGCGGCGTGACGCGCGAGATCGGCGCGTTCCCGCCGGGTGCTGCGCTCGACGCGTTCGCATGGCGCGTGAGCGTCGCGGACGTCGGCACGGCCGGGCCGTTCTCGCGTTTCGACGGCGTCGACCGCACGCTCGTGCTGCTGTCCGGCGCGGGCATGACGCTCGTCGAAGCGGGCGGCACGCGGCACGTGCTCGACGCACCGCTGGCCCGCGCGGATTTCGCGGGCGAGACGGCGATCGATGCGACGCTGCACGACGGCGCGACGCGCGACTTCAACCTGATGACGCGCCGTTCGGCCGCGCGCGGGTCGGTCGACGTATGGCCCGAGGGCATGCACCGCATCGAGCGCGCCGATACCGTCCTGCTGTTCTGCGCAACGGGTGCGGTCGGCGTCGAGATCGACGGCGCGCACCACGCACTGCAGGAAATGGACACGTTGCGGCTCGACGGGCCGCGGCGTGCGTTTGACGTCGTCGTGAGCGGAAGCGGCGCGCTGCTCGCCGTCTCGCTCACCGTCGGCGAACGAGACTGAACGCATGAAACCGACTGTCTGGCATCACCTGAGGCTGTGTCCGCACGGCCATCCCGACGAGACGATCGACGACGCGGCGATTGCCGTCGACGAAACCGGCGCGATCGCGTGGCTCGGCGCGTTGTCCGCGCTGCCGCACGGCTATGCGCATTGGCAGCGCGAGGACTTGCACGGCGCGTGGGTGACGCCGGGCCTCGTCGACTGCCATACGCACCTCGTGTATGGCGGCACGCGTGCCGACGAGTTCGCGCAGCGCCTCGCCGGCGTCAGCTACGAGGAGATCGCGCGGCAGGGCGGCGGGATCGTGTCGACGGTGCGCGCGACGCGCGCGGCCGACGAGACGACGCTGTTCGTGCAGGCCGCCGCGCGCCTGCAGCCGCTGCTCGCCGAAGGCGTGACCGCGATCGAGATCAAGTCGGGCTACGGGCTCGATCTCGCGAGCGAGCGCAAGATGCTGCGCGTCGCGCGCCAGCTCGGCGAGCGCTTCCCGGTCACGGTCTACACGACCTTCCTCGGCGCGCATGCGCTGCCGCCCGAATATGCAGGGCGCGCGGACGCGTACATCGACGAAGTCTGCGACCGGATGCTGCCGACGCTGGCCGACGAAGGGCTCGTCGATGCGGTCGACGTGTTCTGCGAACGCATCGGCTTTTCGCTCGCGCAGACCGAGCGCGTGTTCGAGGCCGCGACGCGGCGCGGGTTGCCGGTGAAGCTGCATGCGGAGCAACTGTCGAATGCGGGCGGGACGGCGCTCGCCGCGCGTTACCGCGCGCTGTCCGCCGACCACCTCGAATTTCTCGACGAAGCCGGTATCGAGGCGATGAAGGCGGCCGGCACGGTCGCCGTGCTGCTGCCCGGCGCGTACTACTTCATCCGCGAAACGCAACTGCCGCCGATCGAGCTGCTGCGCAAGCACGGCGTGCCGATCGCACTCGCGACCGATCACAACCCCGGCACGTCGCCACTCGAATCGCTGCTGCTGACGCTGAACATGGGCTGCACGCTGTTCCGCATGACGGTGCCCGAGGTGCTGCAGGGTGTCACGCGCCACGCGGCCGAGGCACTCGGCCGCGCGGATCGCCACGGCGCGCTCGAGGTCGGCCGCCAGGCCGATTTCGCCGTGTGGTCGGTCGGCTCGCTGGCCGAGCTGGCCTACTGGATCGGCCGGCCGCTGTGCGAGCAGGTCGTACGCGGCGGCACGACCGTGTTTCGCCGGATGAACGGATAAGTTTCGCGACGGATCGGGCCGGGTCGTGACGGCCCGGTCCGGCCGACGCTTTGCATGGGACCGGACCGGTGCGCAACGGCGCCCTCCGGTCGATCGCCGCGAGGCAGGCGCTGGGCGTGACGCGCGCGCCTGCCGGCTGCGGCACCGGGCCGGACGAGACGCTGACGCGCTCGAGCCGGTCGATGAGGACTCGCCATGACCGATACCCTGTTGTTCGCGGACCATGCCTACCTGCCCGATGGCTGGCGCCGCAACGTGCTGCTGCGCTGGGACGCAACCGGCACGCTGACCGACGTGACGCCCGACACCGATGCACCGGCGGGTGTCACGCGTGCGGCCGGGCCGGTGCTGCCCGGCATGCCGAACCTGCATTCGCACGCGTTCCAGCGCGCGATGGCGGGGCTCACCGAATACCGCGCGAATCCCGCCGATAGCTTCTGGAGCTGGCGCGACCTGATGTACCGTTTCGCACTGAAGATCACGCCCGACGCACTCGCGGCGATTGCA
The DNA here is from genome assembly GCF_001528895.1 of Burkholderia sp. MSMB1078WGS. Classification (NCBI taxonomy): domain Bacteria; kingdom Pseudomonadati; phylum Pseudomonadota; class Betaproteobacteria; order Burkholderiales; family Burkholderiaceae; genus Burkholderia; species Burkholderia sp. MSMB1078WGS. Next base: position 61,024 of record NZ_LPDI01000089.1, read on the forward strand.
CGCTGGCTGTATGTCGAGATGCTCAAGTGCGGCTACACGTCGGTGTGCGAATTCCACTACGTGCATCATGCGCAGGACGGCTCGCGCTATCCGCGGATCGCGGAGCTCGGCACGCGCGTGGTCGATGCGGCGCGCGCGGCCGGCATCGGCATCACGATGCTGCCCGTGTCGTACCAGTTCGCCGGCTTCGGCAACAAGCCGCCGCGTGACGACCAGCGCCGCTTCATCAACACCCCCGACGGCGTGCTCGAACTGCTCGACGCGATGCGTCGCGCGGCGCCCGAACACGGCGGGCTGCGCTACGGCGTCGCGCCGCATTCGCTGCGCGCGGTGTCCGAGAGCGGGCTGCGCGTGCTGCTCGATGGGCTGCCCGACAATGCGCCGGTGCATATCCACATCGCCGAGCAGACGGCCGAAGTCGACGACTGCGTCCGTGCCTACGGCGCACGCCCCGTACAATGGCTGCTCGATCGCTTCGACGTCGATGCGCGCTGGTGCCTCGTGCACGCCACGCACGTCGACGCGGCCGAGACGGCGGCGCTCGCGAAGCGTCGCGCGGTCGCGGGCCTGTGCCTGACGACCGAAGCGAACCTCGGCGACGGCGTGTTCCCGGCGGTCGACTATCTCGCGCAGGGCGGCGTGATCGGCGTCGGCTCGGACAGCCACGCGTCGGTCGAATGGCGCTCGGAGCTGCGCCTGCTCGAATACGGGCAGCGGCTCGTGCACCGCGCGCGCAACGTGCTGGCGAGCGAGTCGCAGGCGCACGTCGCCGACCGCCTGTTCGATGCGTCGCTCGCGGGCGGCGCGCAGGCGAGCGGGCGGCGCATCGGTGCGCTGCGTGCAGGCTGTCGCGCCGACTGGCTCGTGCTCGACCCCGATCATCCGGCGATCGCCGAGCACGGCAGCGCGGCATGGCTGTCGGGCATCGTGTTCGCCGAGCACGGCGAGACGCCGGTGCTCGACGTCTACACGGGTGGCGAGCGCGTCGTGAGCGGCCGCCGCCATCGCGACGAAGCCGCCGCGTATGCCGACTACCGCGCCGCGCTGGCGCAACTGCTGCGCTGATGCGCGGCAACCGGCGCACGCCGCATGCGTGCGCCGGTAGACTCTTACACGGTGAGGCGACATGACTGAACAACCGGCTGTATTCACGTTGAAGCAGGGCACGCTGCCGCTGCTGATCTCGATTCCGCACGCAGGCACGTACATCCCCGACGACATCGCCGCGACGATGACGCCCGATGCGCGCTTCGTCGACGATTGCGACTGGCATCTCGAGCGGCTGTACGGCTTCGCGGCCGATCTCGGCGCATCGATCCTCGTGCCGTCGCACGCGCGCTACGTCGTCGACCTGAACCGTCCGCCCGACAACGAGAACCTGTATCCGGGGCAGGACACGACGGGGCTCGTGCCGGTCGATACGTTCGACAAGGCGCCGCTGTATCCTGAGAATGCACTGCCAGGCAACGACGAGATCATGCGTCGCCGCGATCGGTACTGGCTGCCGTATCACGACGCGCTGCAACGCGAGATCGCACGCCTGAAGGGCGAACACGGCCGCGTGCTCGTGTGGGAAGCGCATTCGATCCGCTCGCACGTGCCGCGTTTCTTCGAAGGCCGCCTGCCGGATTTCAACTTCGGCACGTCGAGCGGCGCGAGCGCGGCGCCCGGCCTCGCGGAGGCGCTGGCTGCGCGCGTGCTCGCGCATGGCGGCTATACGGCCGTCGCGAACGGGCGCTTCAAGGGCGGCTATATCACGCGTCACTATGGCGTGCCCGATACCGGCGTCGAAGCCGTGCAGCTCGAACTGTCGCAGATCACCTACATGGAAGAGACGCGTCCGTACGCGTACGACGAAGCGCGTGCCGCGCGGATCGTGCCGCTGCTGCAAACGCTCGTCGAAACCGCACTTGCGCATCGTTGAGCATCGGCCGCCTGTATGCGGCAGCGCGGCGCGACAGGGCGTCCCCCCCGTCGACACGTAGCAGGCAAGCCGGTGCAATGCACAAAACGGCATCGATCCGCGCGGTCGATGCCGTTTTTTTTTCGTCTGATCGACGTCGTCATCGACACCTGAAAATTTGACGCAATTTTTAAGTGATATAAGCTGAATGTCAGGAAGTCGTCACGCGCGTACCGGCGGCGAGGCCATCGACGATGGCCGGACTGCGCCGGAATTCGTGCGAGACATCTTGCTCACGTGCCGCCACGCGGCATTGCGACACGTGTCCTGCCTTCATCAGTCAGTCGAGTACGATCGTGAAAGCCGCCAGCCCTTCGATACGCCGGACGCGAAGTCCGTCGGCGGGCGCGCCGCCTCAGGCCGGGCCGAACCGGCATGCTGATCGCGGCACGCGCGCCGCCCCGTTACGCGAGCCTCGCTTTTTCGCCATTTCCGATCGCGGCCCGCGCCGCTTCAATCTCGTGACCGCGCACGTGTTCAGCGCGGTGCAGTGCGACGGCAGCGCATCGTTGTTGCCCTAGCGTCCCTTTCCGCTTCCGTCCCGGACCGCACCGCCTGTTGCCGCAGCCTTCGCGCGGCAAGCTTGCGCCTGCGCTGGCGTTTTCGCTTGCGTGGCGCGATGGCGCGCGCGTGCGGCTCGTCCGAGAACCTGCATCGTTGTGCGCGCAAGCGTGTCGCGCGCCATCACCGGAGAGACGCCGATGCGTGCGCGACCGATCGTAGCCGTTACCGCCGACCGCATCCTGCGCGGTGCGCATCCGAACCACGCGGCGGGCGAGAAGTACCTCGCCGCCGTCGTCGACGGCGCCGGCGCGCTGGCGTTCGTGCTGCCCGCGCTCGGCGCGCGGCAGCCGGCCGATGCGATCGTCGCGGCCATCGACGGGCTGCTGTTGACCGGCAGCTATTCGAACGTCGAGCCGCATCATTACGGCGGCGCCGCGAGCGCGTCCGACATGCTGCACGATCCGGCGCGCGATGCGACCGCGTTGCCGCTGATCCGCGCGGCGATCGAAGCGGGCGTGCCCGTGCTCGCGATCTGCCGCGGCATGCAGGAGCTGAACGTCGCGTATGGCGGCACGCTGCATCAGCGGCTGCATGCGACGACCGGCTTCGACGACCATCGCGAACGGCCGGACGATCCGCTCGAACGGCAGTACGGCCCCGCGCACGTCGTGCAGTTCGCCCCCGGCGGCCTGCTGCAGCGGGTCGCGCGCGGCGCGCACGAGGCGACGGTCAATTCGCTGCACGACCAGGGCATCGCGCGCTTGGGCGCGGGGCTCGTGATCGAGGCGAGCGCGCCCGACGGACTGGTCGAGGCCGTCAGCGTGCGCGGCGCGCGCGCGTTCGCGCTGGGCGTGCAGTGGCATCCCGAGTGGCGCTACGCGGAGCAGCCGCTGTCGCGCGACATCTTCGCGGCATTCGGCGCGGCGTGCCGCGCGCACATGACGCACCGCATTCATGCGGCCGGCGGCGCGACGCCGGCTGCATCCGACATCGACTGAACGAGGCCGATCATGCAACCCGAACTGAGCGAATTCCTGCGACAGCACCGTATCACCGAAGTCGAAGCGATCATTCCCGACATGGCCGGCATCGCGCGCGGCAAGATCATTCCGCGCAACAAATTCGAATCCGGCGAATCGATGCGCTTGCCGCAGGCCGTGATGGTGCAGACCGTCACCGGCGACTATCCGGAGGACGGCACGCTGACCGGCGTGACCGATCCCGACATGGTGTGCGTGCCCGATCCGTCGACGATCTGCCTGATCCCGTGGGCGGTCGATCCGACCGCGCAGGTGATCCACGATTGCGTGCATTTCGACGGCTCGCCGGTAGAGATCTCGCCGCGCTACGTGCTGCGCCGCGTGCTCGACCTGTACGAGGCGAAGGGCTGGAAGCCGGTCGTCGCGCCGGAACTCGAGTTTTATCTGGTCGACATGAACGCCGATCCCGACCTGCCGCTGCGCCCGCCGGTCGGTCGTACGGGGCGCGCGGAAACGGGCCGCCAGTCGTATTCGATCGAGGCCGTCAACGAGTTCGATCCGCTGTTCGAGGACATCTACGAGTACTGCGAAATGCAGGGCCTCGATATCGAGACGCTGATTCATGAAGTCGGCGCCGCGCAGATGGAGATCAACTTCATGCACGGCGACGCGCTCTCGCTGGCCGATCAGGTGTTCCTGTTCAAGCGCACGGTGCGCGAGGCCGCGCTGCGTCACAACATGTATGCGACGTTCATGGCCAAGCCGATGGAAAACGAGCCGGGTTCCGCGATGCACATTCATCAGAGCCTTGCGGATATGCGCACCGGACGCAATCTGTTCGCCGACGAAAACGGCGCCGTGTCGCCGCTGTTCCACAGCTATCTGGCGGGGCTGCAGAAGTACACGCCGGCGCTGATGCCGATCTTCGCGCCGTACATCAATTCGTATCGCCGCCTGTCGCGCTTCATGGCCGCGCCGATCAACGTGCAGTGGGGCTACGACAACCGGACGGTCGGATTCCGGATCCCGCAGTCGACGCCGGTCGCGCGGCGCATCGAGAACCGCATCCCGGGCGTCGACTGCAACCCGTACCTCGCGTTCGCGGCGACGCTCGCCGCCGGCTATCTCGGCATGATGCAGCAGCTCGCGCCGACCGAGCCGATCGCATCGGACGGCTACGACCTGCCGTACCAACTGCCGCGCAATCTTGAGGAAGGCATTTCGCTGATGGCCGCGTGCGAGCCGCTCGCCGGCATTCTCGGCGACAAGTTCGTGAAGGCCTACCTGGCGTTGAAGGAAACCGAATACGAAGCGTTCTTCCGCGTGATCAGCTCGTGGGAACGCAGGCATCTGCTGCTGCACGTGTGAGCGTGCGGCGCTGTTTGACGGAGAAAACATGACCGATCGAAACGAAGCTTTTTTGCCGCGCTCGACCGCCGATTTTCGCGCGCTCGACGCCGCGCACCACATCCATCCGTTCTCGGACATGGGCGCGCTCAATCGCGCGGGCAGCCGCGTGAT